>CADBBP010000144.1 GCA_902792855.1 uncultured Prevotellaceae bacterium | reverse complement strand
ATAATTCTTGATAATTCTTTCATTGACCATAAATTCTAAAATTCTTAAATTCGTGATAAACAATTTGTTGCAAACTATTTAAGGTTGGGAAACTTTAGTCATTTATCAAAAAATGCCGCCCAATGGGCGGCATTTTTTTGAATGAAGGGGGCTGTATGAAGCTTTATGCTTTCAGTTTCTTTATGCGTTGTACATCTTTTCTTTTTGCTCCTTGATGGCGTCGTCGTAGATGTAGTCGTCGTATTGCATCAGTTTGTCGATGGTGCCGACGGGGGTGAGCTCGATGATGCGGTCGGCGACGGTCTGGATGAACTCGTGGTCGTGGCTGGAGAAGAGGATGTTGCCCTTGAAGGTGACGAGGTTGTTGTTGAAGGCCTGGATGCTCTCAAGGTCGAGGTGGTTGGTGGGGGTGTCGAGGATGAGGCAGTTGGCGTTTTTGAGTTGCATGCGGGCGATCATGCAGCGCATCTTCTCGCCGCCGCTGAGGACGTTGACTTTCTTCTCCACCTCTTCCTGCTTGAAGAGCATGCGTCCGAGGTAGCCCTTCATCATCACCTCGTTGCCCACGCCGAACTGGCTGAGCCAATCCACAAGGTTGAGGTCGCTCTTGAAGAACTCCGTGTTGTCGAGCGGGAGGTAGGCGGTGGTGATGGTGATGCCCCACTTGTATGTGCCGGCGTCGGGTTCGCGGTTGCCGTTGATGATCTCGAAGAGGGCGGTCATGGCCTTGGGGTTGTGGCTGAGGAAGACCGTTTTCTGCCCCTTCTCGATGTTGAAGCTCACGTTGTCGAAGAGCACCGTGCCGTCGGTATCGACAGCCTTGAGGCCCTCCACCTCGAGGATTTGGTTGCCCGGCTCGCGCTCCGGCGTGAAGATGATGCCCGGGTATTTCCTCGACGAGGGGCGGATTTCGTCCACGCTGAGTTTCTCCAGCATCTTCTTGCGGCTGGTGGTCTGCTTGCTCTTCGCCACGTTGGCCGAGAAGCGGCGGATGAACTCCTCCAGTTCCTTGCGCTTCTCCTCCGCCTTCTGCCGCTGGTTTTGTGCCTGGCGCAGGGCGAGTTGCGAACTCTGGTACCAGAAGGAGTAGTTGCCGGCGAAGACGGTCACCTTGCCGAAGTCGATGTCCACCGTCTGCGTGCTCACGGCGTCGAGGAAGTGGCGGTCGTGGCTCACCACGAGGACGGTCTGCTCCACGTTGCTGAGGTATTCCTCAAGCCACTGCACGGTGTCGAGGTCGAGGTCGTTGGTGGGCTCGTCGAGCAGGAGGTTGTCGGGGTGTCCGAAGAGGGCCTTGGCGAGCATCACGCGCACCTTCTCGTTGTTCGACAGCTCGTTCATGAGTTTGCTGTGGAGGCCTTCCTTCACGCCAAGGTTGGAGAGGAGCATGGCGGCGTCGCTCTCGGCGTTCCATCCATCCATCTCGGCGAATTTCTCCTCCAGTTCGGCCACGCGGTTGCCGTCTTCGTCGCTGAAGTCGGCCTTCATATAGAGGGCCTCGCGCTCCTTCATGTTCTCCCACAGCGGTTGGTGGCCCATGAGGACGGTGTCGAGAACGGTGAAGTCATCATATTTGAAGTGGTCCTGGTCGAGGACGGAGAGGCGTTCGCCGGGGGCGAGCTCCACCGAACCTTTGTTGGGTTCCAGTTCGCCGCTGATGACTTTGAGCAGCGTGGACTTGCCGGCACCATTGGCGCCTATCACGCCGTAGATGTTTCCGGCGGTGAACTTGATGTTGACGTCTTTGTAAAGGGTTCGCTTTCCGAATTGGACGGCGATATTGGTCAGTGTGATCATGTTGTTGTGGATTTTAGGGTGCAAAGGTACATGTTTTTTGGTGAAACGCCAAATATTTCACCTTTTATTGTCTCCTCCCATCCCTCCCGTTCTCCGCAGGCCGAGGTTTCGCCTCGGCAAAAATCCCCCCCCTCCTTCATGTTAATTAAACATAAACCCCTTGCTACTTGGTTAATTTTCCCTAACAAGATTCAACAAATATCGGATTCCTGCGTCTTATAAATGCACGTGATTGGAAATTTAAAGGTCACACAAGTATAAATTTTTTAACAACTACGATTATGAAGAATAAGATTATCATGCTTTCCATGCTCGCCGCAGCACTCTTCATGGGCAGCTGCGCCAGCAAGAAAGACTTGCTCAACTGCCAGAGCGAGAACCGCACGCTCAGCAGCAACTACCAGGATGCCAAGGACCAGCTCGCCAACGTCAATGCCCAGCTGGCAGCCAGCAACGCCCGCGTCGCCAGTCTCGAAGAGCAACTCAAGCAGGCAAAGCGCGACTACACCAGACTGCAACGCTCGCTCGACAAGAGCTTGGAGAACTCCAACCAGACCAATGTGAGCATTGAGAAGTTAGTGGACCAAATCAACGAGTCCAACCAGTATATCCGCCACCTCGTGGATGTGAAGAGCAAGAGCGACTCCCTCTCCATGGTTCTCACCAACAACCTCACACGCTCGCTCAGCAAGGAGGAACTCAAGGAGGTGGACGTGCAGGTGCTCAAGGGCGTGGTCTATATCTCTCTGGCCGACAACATGCTCTACAAGAGCGGAAGCTATGAGATCAACAGCCGTGCACAGGAGACACTGGGCAAGGTGGCCAAGATCATCATGGACTACAGCGACTTCGACGTACTCGTGGAGGGCAACACCGACAACGTACCCATCAACCGCCAGAACATCCGTAACAACTGGGACCTCAGCTGCCTCCGCGCTTCCAGTGTCGTGCAGTACCTGCAAAACAACTTCGGCGTGGATCCCAAACGCCTCACCGCAGGGGGTAGGGGAGAATACAACCCACTTACCTCCAACGACACCGACATGGGACGCCAGCGCAACCGCCGCACGCAAATCATCATCACACCGAAGCTCGACCAGTTCATGGAGCTGATCGACCAGGCTCCCGACGGCGACGAAAACAACTGACATTCTTCCCCCACGTGGGCACCGACCGTTTGGTGAATAAAAAAAGGGAAAGCCCCAAATGCTTGGAAACAAGTGTTTGGGGCTTTTGTTAACTGAACTTTCCCATCTTTTTTATCACGAATTTGAGAATTAGAGAATTACTATGCAGATGAAAAGAATTTTGAAGAATTATCGCCACAAGCGATACAAACTTACCCAATAAAACGATAGAGCTCGAAAATGACTTGTCCTTTTCAAATCTTAAACCTCAAATCCTCAAATCTCAAATTTATGTCCAATTCGTGGAAATTCGTGTTAAAAAACGCTGAAATGCTGAAAAGGTCTATTCATGCTCAATTCGTGGAAATTCAACATTAGCAAGCAAGAAAAAGATTTGAAAGATTTGAATAGATTTGTTCGATTTGACTTCGTCGACCGTTGGTTCTCGCCGTAGGCGACTAAAAAAAATCCCTCGCCGAAGGCGACTTCCTTTGCTATTTGCTCCTTATTGATGCCGAAGTTTTTTTCATCCGTGCCTGGTCGATATAATTTATGTCCAATTCGTGGAAATTCGTGTCGATAATCTTAGTCGCTGGGTCAATTCATGTCCAATTCATGTCCAATTAGAGTGTTGAAAATAACAATCGCCGAATAGTTATGAACACTTTTTTATCGTTTAAGCGGAAAATTTTAGTTTTCTTTGTCATATTTTTAATTTTTTTTGTATATTTGTCCCCAACAATGTATGATGTTTACGAAAACACTACAAATGCAATTGATGAAATAAGGAAAAACCTAATTATACACAAACCCAAATTCTTTTTAACTAAAACCAAACAATCATGAAAAAAAAGACAATCGGCTATTTGAAGAGAACCACTTTGGTCCTCGGCATTGCGGCCTTGCTGATGCCAACCATCGCGCTGGCAGAAGGAAGCGCCTCTGGGCTGCCTGCTGCTCAGCAGCAGACACTCACCGTCAGGGGACATATTGTGGACGAGACCGGTGAGCCTTTGATTGGCGTCACTGTCAAGATTGAAAATGCCACAGGGGGCGCCGTCTCCGACATCGACGGAAATTTCTCCCTCACAGTTCCCTCAGGAAAGACCAACCTGGTGTTCACCTACACAGGATACAAGACGTTGACCATGCAGGCATCCGCCAACATGACGGTGAGGATGGAGCCCGATGCCCTCGGACTTGACGAGGTCGTGGTCATCGGCTTCGGCACGGTGAGGAAACGCGACGTGACAGGAGCCGTGGCACAGGTGAAAAGCGATGTCATCCTCCAGACCCCGACATCCGACGTGGCCACCTCGCTCCAGGGTCGTGTGACCGGCCTTGACGTCAGCGGAGGGGAGATGCGCATCCGCGGCAACCGCTCCATCAACGGCAGCAACGAACCGCTGATCATCATCGACGGAGTGCAAGGCGGTTCGCTCAGCGACATCAACCCCGACGACATCGAGACCATCGATGTGCTGAAAGATGCCTCATCCACCGCCATTTATGGTTCGCAAGGTGCCAACGGTGTCATCATCGTCACCACGAAGAAGGCCGAGGCTGGGCGTTTCTTCATTTCCTACAATGGCTATGCCACCGGAGCCTTCCGCATGGAGCACCCCGACTACCGCGAAGGGACCAACTACTATGAGACCCGCAAGCTGGCCGCCCAGAATGCAGGCAACTGGAGCAGCAGTGCCGACGACATCAACCTCTTCGGTGCCAGTCCAGAGGCTCTCGCTGCCTATCAGGCCGGCGTATGGACCAACTACGAGGACTTGCTGCAGAAAAGCACCACATGGAGCACCCGCCACTCCATCACCCTCTCCGGAGGCAACGAGCGGACGACGGCACGTTTCAGCGTGGGATATGCCAACAACGGAAGCAGGTGGAAGGAGAGCGGCGGCAACGACCGCTACACCCTGCGCGCCAACATCGACCATGTCATCCGCAAGTGGATCAGCGGTGGCGTCATCTTCCAGCTCACCCACAACAGGTGGGAGCACTCGCCCTACGAGGAGGCCTCCACCACTGACTGGCAACTCGGCTCTCCTTACGGATATTATGACTACTCCACCGGACAATACATGGTGGGCACAACCATGGTGGAGCGCCCGCTTGATGCCGGCGGTTATGTCAACCCGTTGGTGAACACCCTCAACGGCGACCGCTACAGCCGAGAGACCTACGGCACCAACGTGGTGGCCAACGGATATCTCGACATCCATCCCATCGACGGACTGACGCTGCGCACGCAGTTCAACACGCACATCACCAACTACTCCGACGGCAGCTTCACCGCCAAGAACTCCGCCACGCAACTCTACAACGGCACCAACCTGAGCGCCGCTTCGGAGAGCAAGAGCAACAGCCTCTATGTGGAGTGGAACAACATCCTCACCTATCAGTTCAAGATGCTCCCCGAGGACCATCACCTCTCCGTGACCGCACTCACCACCTGGAACAAGCGCACCTACGACGTGCTCAGTGCCACCTCATACGGACAGACCTTGGCTTCCAACCTCTGGTGGAACCTCGCCAGCAACGACGGTGGAGCAGGCCACATGCTTCACAGCAGCGACTATGAGCAAGAGCAGAACTTCTCCTACGCCGGACGTGTCAGTTACGACTGGAAGAGCCGCTACCTCTTCACCGGCTCCCTCCGCCGCGACGGCGCCTCCCGACTGGCCAAGGGGCACAAGTGGGACACCTTCCCCTCGGCAGCACTTGCATGGCGCGTGAGCGACGAACCCTTCATGGCCAGCACCAAGACCTGGCTGGATGACTTGAAAATCCGTGCCACATACGGTGTGACGGGCAACGCAGGTATCGGCGTCTATGGCACACAGTCGGGCGTCACCTTCGACAATGGACAGTTGGGCTTCCAGGACATCCAGGCCAGCCACTACTGGTTGGGCGTGAAGACCTCGAGCGACAAGACCGGAGCCGCCATCATCGGCAACCGCGACACCAAATGGGAGCGCTCCACCACCACCGACATCGGTTTCGACATGATATTGTTCAACAACCGCGTCAGCGTCACCTTCGACTGGTACAACACGAAGACCACCGACCTCATCCTCCTCCGCTCGCTCCCCACCTCTTCGGGCAACGACGGCAACTTCAGCACCTACACCAACATCGGCTCCACCCGCAACCGAGGTTGGGAGTTGACCATCAACAGCCGCAACATCCTGAAGAAAGACTTCCAATGGAGCAGCACCCTCTCTTTCTCCGCCAACAAGGAAAAAATCCTCGAACTCACCGGGGATGTGGACATGATACAGTTGGGCAACAAACCCGAGGAGGTGCTCATGGTGGGCTCGCCTATCAAGTCCTACCGCACCTATATCTACCAAGGCATCTGGAAGACCTCCGAAGCCGCACAGGCTGCAGAGTTCTTCACCGACGAGAAGAAGACCACGCCCTTCAAGCCTGGAGACATCAAGGTGGCCGACCTCGACGGAGACCACTGGATTGACACGAAGGACTACACCATTGTCGGCTCGGCATCGCCCGACTGGTTTGCCGGCTTCAACAATGACTTCCGCTACAAGAACTTCGACTTGAACATCTACCTCTACGCCCGTTGGGGACAGTGGGGCGACAACCCCCTGGCCAACTACTCACCATCCACCGGTGGCCGCTACACCACCATGGACTACTGGGTGGCCAACACCAATGAGGGTGGCTCCTTCCCCGCTTTGATGCAGAACTTCAACTTCTACGACTACAAGGGTTATACCGCTTTCTGGTATTGCGACCAGTCGTTCATCAAAATCAAGCGCATCGCGCTCGGCTACACGTTCCCGCGCACGCTCATCAATCCCCTCGGCATCGAGAAACTGCGTGTCTATGCCACCGTCAACAACCCCTTCTACATCGTGAAGGAGGACTGGATGAAGCATTTCGACCCGGAAGGACAGCAGCGAAGCGTGACTATAGGTGTGAATGTTAACTTTTAATGATTAGGACAATGAAGACTTTCAATAAATATTTCGTCGGTGCGCTGATCCTTGGCGCCACCACATTGGGTTTCTCTTCATGCGACCTGGATGAGTACAACCCTACGAGTGAAACCGCTGACGCCGTCTTCGAAACCCAGCAGGGCATCGAGGGACTCGTCAACCAGATGTATTACAACTTCAGATGGAAGTATTTCGGACGCGAGGACCCCGTCCTCTATTTCGAGGGGGCTGGAGATATCTGGGCCAACATCCCCGACAAATATACATACGGCATGCAGCTCACCCGCTTCGTTGACCTGCAAGGCGACCGCGGACAGGTGGCCGGTGCATGGAACCGTGTCTATGACAACGTCAACCTTGCCAATGCCGTCTTGGCATACCTGCCCTCCACCCAGGGATTAAACGATGATGCCCGCAACGACTACGAGGGAGAGGCGCATTTCATGCGTGCCTACAGCTACTGGTGGCTCGTGGAGTGGTTTGGCGACATCGAGATGCGCACCGAACCTACATCGACACCTGTCTATAAGGCCTATCGCACAGACCGCAAGGTCATCTACGACGAGGTCGTCATCCCTGACGCCGAGGCTGCAACCCGTCTGCTCCCCGTCAACCCGTTCAACGGCGAGGTGGGCCGCTCCACCAAGAAGGCTGCCTATGCCCTCCTGGCTCGTGTCTGTCTGGCCCGCGCCCAGTATGAGACCGCCGGAAGCAACGAGGCAAGGGCGTTCTATCAGAAGGCGTATGATGCCGCCAAGTATGTGATGGACAACCAGGGCGCTCTTGGCATCAAACTCTACAACACGTATGATGAAATCTGGCAGGCCAAGAACAACAAGACCAACACCGAGTACCTCTGGGTGGTGACCCATTCGAGCAACTCCACGCTCAACAAGCAGTCGGGCAACCCCAACCGCCTGCACATGTACTTCTCGCCACGTCTGCTCAACCGTTTCGGAAACGTCCAGACAGCGACCAACTGGGAGTACCCTCGTGAGAGCGTGCTGCTGTGCCCCACCTACTATCTGCTCAACCTGTTTGCCGAATGGGACCTCCGTTACGACGTGCTCTTCCAAGAGGAATATCCCGTGAGCGCCGACAGCTACACATGGACAGAGGCGGACGTCACCAGTTTCATGGCTCCCGCATCCTTGACTGGCAAGACCATCGCCAAGGGAGACCTGGGACTGAAGGTGAGCCGCAAGCCAGTGACCGATGCCGAGCGCGAGGCTGCCGCACAGAATGGGTATGTGCTCCTGGGCGCCAACAACATCTATGACCTTCGCGACGGCAAGATGACATCGATGGGCGGACGGCCGCCAATGCACAGATTGGTTTCGGCGACGTGCCCATCCTCCGCTATGCCGAGATGCCGCTGATTGCAGCTGAGTGCCAGATACAGTTGGGCAACCCCTCCGAGGCTGCCAACATCATCAACGACGAGGGCAAGGGCATACGCACCTCGCGCATCCTGAAGCCGGGGCATGATGCCAGCGAGATGAAGGTGACTGCAAGTCAGATGACGATAGAGTGGATCCTTGAGGAGCGTGCCCGCGAACTTTGCGGCGAGTGGCTCCGCTGGTTCGACCTGAAGCGCACCGGCCATCTGGTGGACTACCTGAAGGGTCACAACCCCGCCATGCGTGGCGACGAGCCGGTGGATGAGCACAATTATCTCTGGCCAATCCCCACAAGTTTCCTCGACAAACTCGAGAATGCCGAGGAGTTCGGCCAGAACCCAGGGTATAATGCTTACACCAAGAAGTAGCATCGCCATCTATAGAGCCATAGCATCATAAATCCTATAGCATCCTCTATCATCCTATGGCATCCTCTATCATCCTATAGTATCCTCTATCATCCTATAGCATCCTATAGAGCCCATGCCCCCAGCTAAATTTAAAAAGCAAGCCGCTGAAATCCAGCGGCTTGCTTTTTAAAATTTCGTGCGCCTGAC
>CADBBP010000143.1 GCA_902792855.1 uncultured Prevotellaceae bacterium | reverse complement strand
ACGGGCAGGTCGTATGGCAGGCACACGGTGTACCTGCTCTCCTCCTGGCCCTCGCGAGGCTCAAGCCGGCGCTCGTTGACGACGCTTCCCGCAGTGAAGGGGTGCGGCACGCAGTAGTCCTTGTCCACCAGGCGGAAGGTCTCCGCGGAGAGCGAGGTCCCATTGGCGACGATGATGTTCACGCCCTTGGCCGGGCCGTACTCCCGGGGCAGATAGACGAGCGTCTGCAGGCTGTCGATGCCGAGACGGGCGAAGCCCCGGGTCTTGATGTCGTCCACCATCATGGTGGAGTCGCACATCAGCATGTCCACGTAGCGCAGGTTGGGCGACTTGGCGAAGACGCTGTCCTCGATGGTCTCCAAGGTCACGGGCAGCACCACCTTCTCCAACAGTGTCAGCTTTTGCATGTCGTCTGCTCGGAGCGAGTCGATGGCGGTGTAGCCCAGGTACGAGAGGTCCTTCACGTCCTCGTGTCCCGTGCTCCATCCCTTGACGCTATAGACTCGCAAGAGGTCGTCCTTCGTGGCGGCGGCATGGCTGGCGAAATAGCGGAACGAGGCGTCGTCGTCGAAGTCGCCTTTCGAGATGTTGTTGGTGCGCTGCCACGAACTGCCCGTGTAGGCGTCGTCGTAGAGGTACTCCTCGTATGCGCTTGGCAGCACGTAGAAGGCGTCGAACGTCGGGTTGTAGTTGTTGCACAACTTGCGCCAGAGGGCGTTCTGCGTGCTGATGTTCAACTTCTTCTTGGTGAGGATGTACATGCGCGTGAGCATGGCATCGTCGTCCAGGGCGTTCCAGTTGAAGTCCTCGCAGTCGTCGCCGACGACCAGCGCCTCGAGCCCCTCGCACTCCTGCAGGGCGCGCGCCTCCACCTTCTTGCAAGTCTTGGGCAGGATGAGGGTGTTCAGGTTGTAGGCCTTGAGGAAGGCGTGCTTGGGCATGATGTCGTCTTCCAATTCATAGTTGTCGTCCGGGTTTGAGCTGAACGTATTCTGTGCGCGAATCCGAACTACAGAATTGCGGACTTGTGCATCATAGAGGTCGAGGTACTCCAGGTGTCCGCTGAAGTTGCGGGCATGGCTCCATGGGCAGTAGCCCGCCATGTAGCGCAGCATGTCGAGGTCGCCTCCCGAGATGGGGCCGATGATTTTCAGCCGTCTAACCTTGCTGTAGTCGCCCCTCAGGCCGGTCACCCATCTGCCCGAAACGCTGGCGCTCCAGATTGGCGAGACATCCTCCACGGTCATCTCCAGCCCCAAAGCCTCAGCCACCTTGTTCGGCTCCGTCACCACGACGGTGATCACATCGTCGCCGTCGAAGCGTGCGTTGTAGGGGTTGATGTGCTCGGCATACTGCGCCCATTTCTCTCGATAGAGTTTGCACAATTTTTTCGGCACCAAGATGCGGAAGTTTTCAGGCAGCGACTCGAAGGCGTCCCGTGCCAGTTGCGGCACGCTGTCGCAGCCGACGTAGATGGTTTCCAGGCTGGTGCAGCCATTGAAGGCTTCAACGCCGATGCTCTCGATGCTGGTGGGCAACTTGATGGACTCCAGGTTGGCCATGTAACTGAAGGTGCTTTCCAAGGTCTTCACCTTTTGGAAATTGTAGAAGTCGTCGAATTTCGTGATGTCGATGTTGGCATAGAATATGTTTTCCACGCTTTCCAGTTCCAAGTATTCCGTGGGGAAGAAATGGCCGGCGTCTGCCAACGCCCACAGCACCTCGTCGGAAGAAAGCGGACTGGCGACGCCCTGCGCCCGACGTGTCAGTTTCGGGTCGCCGAGGTAGTCGCCCACCTTCGACGGCAGCGTCCACACCATTTGGATGGGAGCCTCCCACGGGTCGGGCCAGAAGGAGTCGTTTTGGGCGACGCCCTCGGTGAGCATCACCAGTTCCTCTATGCCGTCGAGGTTCTGCAACAGGTCGGTGTCGTATGCGGTGGTTTGACGTCCCACGCAGACTTGCTTCAGGCCTTTGGCATCCTCGAAGATGTTCTCGCCGATGAAGGTCGCCGACTGCGGGAAGACGACGGTCTCGATGGCCGTGCAGTTCTCAAACAGGTAGTCGGGCACCACGTCGTTGTCATCGATGAACTCGTCGATGAAGTTGCCATTATAGCAGTTCACCTTGTCTTTCTTGATTTCTGCGTCCCAGAGGTTGAGGTAGCGCAGGCAGCCGTCGGTGGGGTCGCTGTCGTAGGCGTCGGCACCCGCCATATGCCGGATGACGGCGAGGTCCTCGCCATTGAGCGGGCCGATGACGGTGAGCGAGTCGTACTTGGCATACGGTCCCTGAATGTAGCGCACCTTGCTGTTCTCCTTCACGAGAGCGAGGCCGAGTTTTGTGGCGAGCTGACCCACGTCGGTCACTGTGACCACCTTGTTTATCTTATAGGTGTCGTCGCCCACGATGTATGGGGCGTAGTCGCTCCATGCCCTCTTGTAGTCGCTGACCTTGGCCGTGGGAACGTAGATTTTCAGGTTGTCGTGCTTGTGGAAGGCGGCATCGCCAAGGCTGGCGGGCGTCTCGCCTCTCACGAGGATGGTGGCAAGTGCCGTGCAGCCGTTGAAGGCGCTCTCCCCGATGCCTGTCAAGCCGGCGGGCAGTTCTATCTCCGTCAAGCTGGAACAGGAGCGGAAGGCCTTGGAACCGATGGTCTTGACGGTGGAGGGAAGGACGATGCCACCCATCTTGGAGCAGCCGTCGAACCACGAGTCACCCACGTAGTCGAGCCCCACGGTCTCAAACCACCTGAAGTCGGCGAATGAATAAATGTTGTCCTTCTGCCCCGTGAACTTGCCGTCGAGCCATGAGAAGCCGGCGCCGGCGATGCGGGCGAAGTCGCAGTAGTCGTCCCACGTGGACTGGTCGGCGCCGGTGTTGGCCGGGTCGTAGTAGGGCATGCCCTTCAGTGCGGCCTTGACGCCCGGGTCGGACAATTTGATGACGCAGGGCATGAAGCGGTCCTTGTAGGCCACCCAGGAGCTGTCCGCCTCGAACCATGACACCTGCTGCGGCATCATCTTGATACGGGCGGCGGTGCCGTCGAACACGCCCTTGCCGATGCTCAGCTGCTGCGGGGTGATGGGGTCGAGGTGGTTGAGGCCGTCGGTCACCATGTAGAGCAGGTCGAGGTCGGCCAGGTTCGTGCAGTCCACGAAGGCGGAGTCGCCGATGTGCATTTGCAGGGGGGTGTACGTGTCGCCGAAGAAGCCGAGGCCGAGGAGGTCGGTGAACGACACGGAGCGCAGGTACTCGTTGCCCTTGAAGGCCCCCGGCATCACCTCGTCGAGCTGGTAGTTGTTGTACCTGCCGATGTCGTTGCACAGCTTCACGGCTCCCTGATGGCCGATGATGAAGTCATTGTCGGGGCCTGTCACGATGGTGTGCTCGATGAGGTGGCCGTTCACCTTGTTCTCCTTCTTGATGGAGTTCTTCTCGTAGGCGTAGGCATACTGGGCGCCGTACTCGCAGTATTCCGTCTTGGGCTGGGCACTCTGATAGGTGAAATAGCGCTCCAATGGCGCCCACGAGGCGTTGTCGAGGAAGTCCTGCTTGCGCAGGGGGTCGATGACGATGTGGAAGGTCAGGGAGTCGAGGCCGGCGAAGATGCTGTCCCCGCCGAGGATGAAGTTCTCAGGGCCGAGGGCGCGCGTGTGGTCCTCGTCGTCGGTCTGCAGGATGGTGCTGAACTCCGTCAATGCGGTGCATCCCACGAAGGCGGAGTCGGGGATGGTGATGAGCATCGGCATGCCGGTGTCGCTGGCCTGGTTGTGGATTTCGTGGAACTTCACGGTCTTGAGGTTCGTCTTGTTGCGGAAGGCGTGGCGGCCGAAGGTCATCGTGCGGTTCGACGTGTTCACATTGTTGTCGTTGTCGAAGCCGGCATAGACGACGGCGTCGGTGACATCGTCGCCCACCTCCTTGACGTAGGTGTGATAGACGAGGTTCTTCTGAGGCGTGGTGACGACGTAGCCTCCGCCCACAAGGCCCACCTGGTGGATGTTGGAGAGGATGTTCTCACGCATGCCCTTATGCAGCAGGTCGCCGTTGTACGTTCCGGTGCCGCCCCAGCATTCCGATGCAATCTTTCCGGATATGGATGTCGTAACAGCTGCGCCACCCAGGATTTTTCCTAAGAATTGAAAAGAGAGATATTTATCTACGGCAGCCTTTGCTGCGGCTGTTGTTGCAAGGTGTTCTGCACGTGAGGATATAAAAGCATTGAATGCTATATTTTTAATTTCGGTGAGCGGTACGAGAATGAAATCATTGACAGATTTTAGCATATACAAAAGATGGAGGAAGTTTTCTGCTTGCAAATTTGCTACCACTTCATTGCCCATGAATGCCTCGATGAGTGGGGCGACCATCTCGGTCTGCCATATTCCTTCGGCATCGATTAATCCTTGTTGTGCAATTGTCTGAAATGTTACTTCGGGCAAATTAATGAGACCACCCGCTTCAAGGACGGCGGCCTGTTGGTTGAGCAGACCAAGGACTTGTCCCGTTAAATTCTGGAGAGCCAACGCGGTATTATCTACTTCGGAATTAACGAGTGCATCTATTGCAACAGATCTGTTGAATTGGACTAAAGCGTTCTCGTATGTAGTTTGGAAACCTCGCATGGCAATTTGTGAACCCGTCACATCGACGGTCTCTTCGGCAACGTTCAATGAGCCGAATGAAGCAAGCAGCATGATCACCTCCATGGCGATGCGCGGAGCCGTCCACCACGACACATCCTGGCTCACCACCTGCGAGGTCTGGAGGATGCCGCCGGGAGAGGTCATATAACTGTAGGTGAGGCCTCCCTCGGTGAAGTCTTTTTTCTTGTTGGTAGGCTCGAAATCGACAGGCTCTATATATCCTGCATAATGCTGCCAGTTGGGGTCTTCCAAGAATTCCAGGTAGAGTTCGGGCGACACCAAGATCTTGAAGCCCGTGGGGCCAAGCATGGCTGCCCTTTGTTCTTCTATGGTCATGCCTTCGGTATTTTCCACGTATGTCAGTCCGAAGATGTTGTTGCCCGGTATGACATCCTTCGGGCCAAGGGTCTCCCAATGGTCGTCGCCGTCCTGCACATAGTAGAACATGCGCAGTTCCTTGAGGTTCTTGCAGTCCTTGAAGGCGCCGTTGGGTATCACGAATTTCAGGTCGCTGTAGGAGTTCTCCGAGCGCCCGTTGGTCTGCCAGAACTCGATGTATTTCACATGCTCGTTTCCGGCAATGGCGTTCCGGTCAAGGGTGATGGTCTTGTAGTTGTAGTAGGAGCCTGGGTCGTTGTAGATGCGCATGGTGCCATCCTTGCCGTCGATGCCATCATTGTCAACCCCTACGACAGAGGCGTAATAGACATTGCTGTTGTCCTTCGTTTCGAGGAGCGTGGCGGCGCTGAAGTCCTGATACATGGCGTTCCAGGGTCTGAGGCGTGTCATCATGTCGGTCTTGCCGGCATCGTCGTTTTTCACACCATCGTTGTCCTCTGTCGCCACGTCGCGGTACCAGCGGTATTTCACGCCATTGACGGTGAAGTCGGAGGTGGTGGCCTGGTAGATGATGAAGAGATTCAGGTGCTTCTCCCAGACGAGTGAGGAGAGGAAATTCTGATATTGCGTGGCCTGGGTGCTGATTCTCAGTTTTGTGCAACCCTTAAAGGCATCGTCGGCCACACGGAACGTCTGTCCCGGTTTGAGGCCCTCCCAGTGGTTGTTGCCCTCGGTGGTGTATTGCATCATCATCATCTCTTGGAAGTTCGCACAATTCTCGAAGGCTCCCTCGGAGATGCTGAAGTCGAACGGCATCAGTGCGTTATAGACGTTGGCGTCGGAGTCCTTGAAATAGAGTTTCTCCAACTTCGTGCAGTTGCGGAAGGCATGTGGTGCGATGAGACCCAGGTGGGTGTGCTTGTGCCAGTCTCCCACGAGGTCGTTGATAATCTGTACCCCCATCACGCCGTCTTCTGTGACGATAAAGTCGCTGTCATTCTCGTCATAGCCCGTGACGGCGGTGACCAGGGAGGCGTTGCCTTCGGAGTTATTGACCAGGAGGTTGGCATCGCTGTCGTCGTCCTCAAAATACCAGCCCTTGGCCACACGGTCCTCGTCGCTGATGTAGTAGTGATAGTCGCGGCGCGAGAGGTAGCGGTAGGTCACGCCGCAGACAGTGCGCTCCGTCTCCGCTTCGGGAATGTCGCCCTGGGCAATATAAAAATATGATTTTTGTTTTATGTCCTTCAGTTGATGGAGACCGCCGGCAGTCCAAGGGTCGCTGATGTAGGTGCCATACGGGTTTTCCCAGTGGTTGAATGATACGGCGGGGGCGGTGATGCTGATGTAGCAGCCATTCTTGTAATAACTTTTTCCATTCAATGTGAAGTCAGGATCGCCCACGAACTGGTATTCGAAGCCGTCGGGAAGTCTCACCTCGTCGGTGACCGCCACGCCTTGCTCTGTGCTCAACTGCAGCGTGGTGTAGCATTCCTCCAAGACAAGGTCTTCATACCTCGCCATCCGGGCAAAGGTGGCTCCGTTGCTGACGAACCCTATTGGGGTCTGTGGGTCATACAGGCTGTAGCGCATGGTCACGGGAACCCTGGAGTATCCGATGAGACCGCCGCAATCGGTGGTCGGTGTCGAACCGAAACTGTTGATGGATCCCGTGAACGAGCACTTCTCCATGACAAGCGAATCGACGCTGGTGTTGTTGACGACAGCCACGAGACCGCCGTGCGTGCCGTCGCCGCCGACGTAACTGTTGATGGTCATGTCGGAGGAGCAGTCAAGCAAGCGCGTGCAGCCGGTGCCGCCGACATGCGAGACGATGCCCGCGCCGAACTTGGCGTTGACGTACATGGTGCCGGTGGTGTGGAGGTGGCGGAAGGTGGCGTCGCTGGCCCACAGGAAGGGGGCCGCGCCGGTTGTCACGGGCTTGGTGCTCGTGCCGATGTTGAACGTCAGGGTGTGTCCGTCACCGTCGAAGATGCCGAGGAATGGACGATTCTCGGAACCCACCGTCACACCGTTGCAGTCGATGTCCTGTGTCATGCGGAACACCTTCCCGGCTTGCACTTTTCCTGACTGCACGTCGGTGCTCAGCATGTACCACTCCTTGGTGTTCCTGACGAGGTAGGGGTCTGCCTCGGTGCCGCTGCCGGCGAAATTGCCGATGTTGATGACATCCGCGCTGACGACGGCGTCGCTTGAAGCCAGCTTCAGCTTGTAGCCGTCGCCCGTCTCGGTGAGCGTCCCTTTGTCGGTGCGCACGTTGCTGTAGATGAAGCCGTCGATGGCCTGGAACTGGAATTCCACCTCCTCGCCCTCTCCTGCGATGCACAGTCCGTCATAGAGCAGTCCCGTGGGGTTGGACTTGATGGAGGTCGTGGGGTAGGTGGCGAGCGGATAGCCGAAGTCGAGCTTCACCATGGGGTTGGAGGTGGAGATGGAATGGAAGCGCTTGCCCACGGCGAGGCTGCCGTTGCTGCCGTCGTGGTAGGTGTTCCTTGTAGGGCAGGTAGCCTTGCCGTTGTTCACGCTATCCCAAACCAAGTCCACGTTGCGGCCGGAGTAGGGTCCCAAGACCAAACAGTCCTCCAACAACAGGTTGGAATCGCTTTCGCTCCAACCGATGAAGATGCCGTTGTAAAGGAAATTTGAATTGCCCGGGATAATCTCGCCATTCATGAGGCATCCACGCAACACGGTGTTGGAACTGCCGGCGTACCCTATGAAGCCTCCGGCATGGGTGCTCATGGCGATGATGACGGCGGAGATGCGGCAGTCCTCGATGGTGTTGGAGCCCGAGCAAGAGCCCACAAGGCCCGACACGTGAAGGCCGCCATTGACAGAGCCCGCCACGTGCAGGTGGCGGATGGTGGCACCGTGGATGAAGCGGAAGGGAGCGGTGAATGTCCCACCCGTGAGGTGGGCGGTGATGGTGTGACCGCCACCGTCGAAGGTGCCCTGGAAGGCATGGTCTTGGTCGGAGCCGCCCAAGGCGGTGTGGATGTCGATGTCGTTGGTCAGCAGGAAATATTTACCCTGGTGGGTCGTGCCTTGACTTACATCCAATGCCAATTGCTGCCAGTCGGCCTCGCTCTCGACAAGGTAGGGATTCCCTGCCGTGCCGGCACCCTTCCAGCCGTTTACAAAAGAAATGTAAGTGTCGCAAGCGGCCATGGTGAGTGAATAGAGACCGCTGGCGCTGTCATGTCGCTGGCGGAGGTGGCGGTGAAAAGGATGGTCTCCCCGCTGCCGGCGCGCAACGCACCGTCGTACTCCAAGCCATGGGCGTGGGAATGGATGCCCGTGGTGGGATAGAGGACGTCGCCCCCTGTCTGGTAGCTGATGTCGAGGTTGTCGGAAAGGTTGATGACCTTGTAGCCGCGCTTCACCTCGCCCCAGTCGTGGTTCAGCGTGTAGCAGTTGGTCGTCTTGACCGCCGAGGCACTGCCGTTTTTGTCATAGTTCATGCCTGCATGGTTGAAAAAACGAAACGCGGCGTTCTCGATGCAGTCATAGACAATGATGTTGTTTTTGGATTGGCACCATCCCACAATGGCACCGGCATAACTGAAATCCTGTGACTTTTGAGCTTTCATCTCGCCGTCGAACAGGCAGCCGGCGACGGTCAACACACCGTTGTCACCATGGCCGACGATGCCGCCCGCGATAATCATGCTGCTCTCGACAAGAGCAGTGATGCTGGCCGACACGTGACAGTCGGAGACTTGGTTGTTGCCGCCTTCGACGCAGCCCACCACGCCGGCGGTGTACAGGCCGCCTTGGATGAGGCCGCCCACCTTCAGGTGGCTGATGGTGGCATCAGAGATGTGAGCGAATGGCGAGGCGGTGCCGCTCGTGGTGAAGAGCGAGGCGGTGATGGCGTGTCCACCACCGTCGAAAGTGCCTTTGAAGGGATGGCTGGAGGTCCCCACCGACTTCTTCACGGCGATGTCGCCCATAAGGCGGTAAAAGGCACCGTCTGTCGCCTGGCCGCTGCTGAAAAGGTCGGACAGGGTCTCCCAGTCGCTGCTGTTCCTGACGAGGTAGGGGTCGGCACTCGTGCCGGAGCCGTCCCAACCCAGCACCCCCTGCAAGGAGGTCAGCAGGAGGGAAAGGATGATGAAAAGTGTTTTCTTTCTCATAGGTTTATAGTATGAAATATTCTTTTCTTGGTAAAAAATTGCCACATTTCTTCGTTTTATTCACTCAGGTAGCGTGTAATAGGCTTCAAGGGTGCAAAGTTATAAAAAAATCTGAAAACCACACCTTTTTGGGGTGAGTTTTTTACTTTTCCGCAGATGCCACTTTTACCGTGTATCAAGGGGACGGGGAAATTGATACGTTTTTGAGCCTTCTTATGATGCTGAAGCCAACCTCTGAAAATTTATATCACAGTTACTATGTTAGCACTTGCAAACATAGTAATTGTGATACCCGAAAGAGGGAACTATAGTGAATGGCAGGTTTCGTTTGATATCTAAAATCTGAAAGAAGACTCCCATTTATGCTGTTTTCATTTTGGGTAGATTCTTTATTTCTGATTATCAAAAAGATGCAATTGGTGCGCGCCCAAATTTATGGACAATTCATGGTAATTCGCGTGAAAAAGGGCACCATGCCGACATTTATCTTACGATAACTTTATGTCCACCGATAATGTAGATACCCTTTGGCAATTTACCATTTGACGATTTCTCTTGCGAGCCATGCGCTTCACGAGTCCCATCCGCAATTCTGCGACCGCTGAGATCATAACAATCACCTTTGATAGATTCATCATTTTGAACATCATTGATGGTTGTCTCTGTTTGCTCCTGGTTGAACACCGCCCTGATGTTGTCGGCATCGAGTACATGGTTGTAGAGGCGGACATCACCGATGACGCCTTTGAATAACGGGGCGTTGTCGAACATCGAGCGACCTAGGTATGCCAGTACGGGGCGTATGTCTGAAGGGCAGAAAGTGACAGCCGTGCTCTCAGCATCAAGTTCGCCGTCGAGATAAATCTTCGCGCAGTCGCCACCAAGGGTTACTGCCACATGCGTCCACTTGTCTGTCGGCAGACGTTTGGTGGCATCGACACCCTGCTTGACACCATCCTTGCAGATTTCAAAACGCAGGAAAGAGCCGTTGGAAGGTGTCAGCATGATATAGTTGTCGGAAGAACGCCCGAAATCGAAGATGCACTGCCAAGCGAGGCTCGATGTAGGCTTCACCCAGGCGCAGAACGTCATGGCCTTCATGTCGGCAACATGATATGGAAGGGAAATGTAGTTGCCGTTAAACACTGCCCCCTTGTGGCTGTCTGTGTCAGTGAAGGTGACAGAGGTGGCAGCGGCATGAAGGGCATTCTCGCTGTTGTCCTGCATATTCTCTATCAAGGGCCACTCTCCGATGAGAACATCTGCCGCCACGGTGACAGCAGAAACTTCGTCAGAAGGTTCGCTGAGGTTCCATGCCTTGTCGATGGCACGGATACGGTAGCGGAAGGTGCAACCTTTGGCACAATAGTTGTCGATGAATTCATTGGATGTAATACAGCGGGCCAGCGTCTCCCATTCGTCGGCATCGTCGTTGAAGCGATAGACCATGTAACCCAACAAGTCAGTCTCGTCATTGGCCGTCCATTTGAGAAGGATGCTGCCCGAACGCCCCTCAGCCTGCAAACCACTTGGTGTGGCTGGTGCCTCGCTCTCCACTGTTGCCTCAGCGGGTACGAGTCGCCATAGTTGGCGGTCGGTGCCCGTGCGTGCCCACTGTACGACGCTCGTGGTGTAGGTGTCGGTATTGTCGGAACTGCCCTCGAGGGAGAGACCGCTATCATAGTTGGTGATGGTGTAGTAACCATCGCCCTTGTAATGCAGATGCCAACGCTCGCACTCATTGCCATCGCCCGAATAGAGCAGCACACGTGCACCGTTGTCGGCTGCATACTTCAGGGCATCGAGGTAGAATTTCGTATTCTTGGCGGCACGGATGGTGACGTGTGCCATGTCGGATGCCGCTCGTGGTGCTATGGGTTCAATGACCCACGACTGGTTGGCCACCGGGTTCTCCATTATCTGAGTGATGGTGGCGTCGTTGCGGAGGCCAGAAGTGGTCAGCAGTTTGCCCGTGGCTTTGTTGACAATTTTAAAAGTTCCCTTTAAAGGGGCGACAGGAACGTCCTCGCCGTGGGTAATCTCGATGACGCCCTCGGCGTTGGTCTGTCCGGAAGCGTAGCCCGTGCCGCCGGGCGTGCCCTGGGTGTAGTCGTAAAAGGGACCATTGCCGTCGAAGTAGGCAAGGCGGTCTTGTGAGACGAACGTGTAGGCCGACTCTCCTGCCTGCCGCTCCGATGTGCCGAGGAAGGCTTCCACCAGCGGTTCGGAGCGTCGGCGGAAGACGGCCGCAGACGTCCATGCCAAACGGTTTTCGGCATACCCTATGCGTTCGCCGTCGTTGGACGCACGTCCCAATTCGGCGCGTGTGTAACTACCGAAGTCAGACCACCAGATGCCATCTGTCATGCCGTAGTTCATGCCGATGAGTGCGTCGTTGATGTTGTGCATCTCGTCGCCCGCCCCTTTCTTGCCTGCCGCCTGTACGGCAGCATAGAACTCCACGAAGGAATTGAACGAGCCAGCCAATTGGTGCGTGTTTCCAATCTGCACGGAACCCTTCATTGTGTTCCACCAAGAATGGGCATAGTCGCAATTGAGCGTGCTCGGTCCTGCCACGTCGATATTCTCCATCACGCTGTTTTCTCGGATAAGACGCGCCACAATGGACATCTCTCCAACAGACGGAGCGTTGTTGGGGCTATAGTCGGGTTCGTTGAAAGGCGAGATGGCTGTGATGGTGTAACCCTTGCCTTGAAGATATTGTACTGCCAGGGCGATGTCTTCTACGAAAGAGGTGCGGTATGTGGTCTTCCATGCTGTACCGCTGGTATTGCCTGCCAGCAGCCATAGTGTTTTGACACCCGACTTTTTGAGCCAAGACAACTGTAGGTCAAGGCGCTCTGTCTGCTCTGCCGAGAGTTCCGTGTAAGTGCCAGAAACGCGTGGGTCAAGGGTCACACGCCCCAGTTCGGCACACTCTTGCATGTGGTTGGTGGCACGCAACGGCCACCAGTCCCATAGCCATGCCGTATCGATGCCCCACCGAACGGGTTGCCTGATACCTTCCAAAGAGATGTCGAAAGCAACTTGGTTTCCTTTGACATGTGCCATCAGGGCATCAGAGGCTGAGGGCTGGGCTGAAGCAGATGAAAGGCAACCGAGCCAAAGCAGAAGCGACAGGGTAACAAAAAATGTAGGTGCATTGTGTTTCATAACATTTGTTCTTTGGTATCACGGGGACAGCATATCACGGGGATGGGGAAATTGATACGTTTTTGAGTCTTCTTATGACGCTGAAGCCAACCGCTGAAAGTTTGGACAGTTTCCTGATTCCAGCTCCTTTTTGCAAAAAGGAAATGAGAATCTTGTCCCTATCCAAATACCCGCATCTGGAATACTTGGTGTTGTAGTAACGGGCATAAGATATTGCCAAAGGCTTGACAACATCAGAAAGTTCCTTCTCCCTCGGAGCGAGCATGAGATGAACATGGTTGGTCTTCAAGCAATAGGCGTAGATGTCACACAATGGTGATGCAGGTTCATTTTTCTCGTTTTTGGGATGAGCAAGAAGACGAAGCCTTTCCAGAAAGAAAAGGTAATCTGATTCTTCATGAAACAAATCCTGTCGGTTTATCCCACGAAGCATGACATGGTAGATGCCGGTATTACTATGTCTTCTCGCCTTTCTTGCCATAACAATCGAATTACTTTGCAAATCTAATTCTTTTTTTTCATTCTACAAAAGGAAATTGAAAAAACGTATCAATTTCCCCGTCCCCATGATCTCATTTAGTTTGATTCATATTGTTGACTAAAAGATTCATTACGGTTTTGTGGATGTCATCGTAAGTGCTTGTACTAAGATCCCACATTTTCTGCATTTCCGTAAAAGCGACGGTCAGGTTTTCGTCGAATTCCTTCTCTTTCCCACAGGAACAAAGAAGGAGGTTGAGGGTGAAGAGGATTAATAGTAATTTTTTCATAAGAGTAGTTTTAGTTATTATTTGTGCAAAGTAAATAAAAATATTCCAAATAATGATTATCCGCAATTATCCGTAAAGCGTGTCCAAAAATGAATGTCAAGTTCGTTTACGCCAAGAACTGGCATCCAATGTAGGAAATCCACAAATGGTTAATAATAGACCTGCCTCTTGGCTTTAGGAATTACATGAAGTAATTCCCTACGTGCACACTCACCTCTTGGCGATTGCCTTTTGGCGATGAGGTGGTTACGGATAGATGCGGATAATCATTTTCCAAATTACCAAATATTTCTTGATTTTTGGGTATCGGGGGGATAGCATTTGCAAAATTAGTCCAAAAGGCATTGGTATCTATTCAGCGAAAAGCATAAAACATAGATTTACCATATAATTATACATTAATTGTCATAAGGGTACAAAAATGGGGGAGACTTGAGGATTTATACGTTAATTGTTGTCCATAGATATGCAAAATAAGGAGATTTGTTATGGTTGGCTTGTATTTTGCAAAAAATTTTTGATTAATTCGTGGAAATTCGTGTTGAAAATAATAATCGCTGAATGGTTACGTAAAATCCGAGAATTCTGAAATTTTGTTAAACTTATATGGAGTTGTCATCAAAATCCATTATATTTGTGCTGAAAACGAGCAGGTCGGTCAATTAGGGAACCGAAAATCTTGCCAAATGAGTTTTGAAGCATTGTTTAATGTCCAAGTAAAATGTCATATCATGAATAGAATTGTGTTATCAGCCGCGTTATTGACGGCTACGGTTTTTGCCCAGGCACAAAACTACACGCTCGACGGAGTTGAGCATGAAACCGTAACAGTACCCGTTACAGTGTCCAACTTCAACGGACAAACACTCTCTGTCGCACCTAAAGGAAAGAACAAGACCATCACTCTCATAAGGACCAAATTCTCAACGCCTTTGGATGACTACAACGCTTTGGCACGGCCAGAACTGAAAATTGGGAATATCATAGGTCACCCTACACTCGGTTGGGACGACACCGATTACCGCATACCCGACATCGTGCCTGAGGTATACGACGGTGAGTGGATTCTGAACGATGTGTTCTACGATGGCGACTATCCCGTGGCAACTTATGGAAGGGCACCGGAAACGAAGCCTCTGCCCTGGGGACAATCAGAGAAGGACATCTCTCGGCGAGGAAGAGACCCGCACCTGATGATGCTCGTCGACCCCTCGAAGGAGGTGAAGAAGGTATACAACACCTCATCGATGACTTTCCCACCAAAGAACCGTGCTTCCGAACTCGACCGCCAGTCGGTGAACTGGGCTGTAGTGAAGGATGGAATACTATACTTCAGCATTTCAGGCTTGATGGGCTTTGACAATGGTCAAAATGCGTACGTTGTGGCTGTCGACACCTCCACCGATAAGACATTATGGGTGAGCAAGCCCAACACCTGCAACTCAGATAACTTCCTGGTTATCGACAATTCCATTGTATGTGGATTCGGCGACTCTGGAAAGCCCGATTTCATTAACGTGCTTAATCGGTTCACGGGTGTGCAGAAACAGCAGCTCTGGGTCGCCAGTGCCCCCAGTTGGTTGGCTATCGGCAGCGACGGCAGGCTCTATGTCTCTCTTTATGACAAGCATGTCGCCTTTAAAATAGCTCGATAAGGCGAAAAATCATCATCGATATCGGCATCCATAAAGAGAGCGCTCCATGCGGGGCGCTCTCTCTTTCTCCGTACCATCAAAACGTTTAGTATCGCTTTCGCTCAACTCAATGCTTTTCAGTGTTTCACCTTACAGCAGCTGTGGCAGGAACGACGAGACAATCAGCACGATGATGCCCGTGTGTCCTTTATATGCAAAATAAGGAGATTTGTTATGGTTGGCTTGTGTTTTGCATAAAATTTTTGATTAATTCGTGGAAATTCGTGTTGAAAATAATAATCGCTGAATAGATACAAGACTATCATGCTACTAAAGACGCCCCCCCGATAAATTCAAGGTCTCCACCCTTCCCTTTACCCTATTGTACCGCCATATTCCCGATAATAACCAAAAAATCTTCCTTTTTGTTGGATTTCTCACTCCTAAAGTGTATATTTGCATTTTGAAGGACAATTTCAAAAATTTTTAATACCTTACACTTATGAAAAAAGCATTCTTCACCCTCGCATTGATGCTCGTGACATTCACGGCCAATGCACAAACTACTCCAAGAGGCGATTTGAACGGCGACGGCGTTGTATCCGTCTCTGACGTCACGGAATTGGTCAACATCATCTTGGGAGGAGATGCCCCACAATCCTACCTCACCTGCCCCGATGACCAGCACCCGCACCTGATAGACCTTGGCCTGCCCTCCGGCACGAAGTGGGCGTGCTGCAATGTGGGGGCTGGCAAGCCAGAGGCATACGGCGGCTACTACGCATGGGGCGAGACAAAGGAGAAGTCCATTTATTACGACGTTACCTATCTGTATGCCACAGGAGTGGATGAAGGCGGTGATGGATGGTATGATGATTGGCATGACAACACAAATACTAGTGGAGTCTGGCAAAATCTCGGTAGTGACATCGCGGGTACTCAGTACGACGTGGCCCACATGAAATGGGGTGGCTCGTGGGTGATGCCATCAATAGAGCAGCAAGAAGAGTTGATAAACAACTGCACCAACGAATGGGCTACGATGAACGGTGTCAATGGATGCAAGTTTACCAGTAAAACTAACGGTGGCAGCATCTTCCTGCCAGCAGCGGGCGACCGCTGCGACTCCGACCTCTACGATGCCGGCTTGAGCGGCGGCTATTGGTCGTCCACGAAGGACCCGTCGCGCACGAGCCGCGCCTTCGGCCTGTTCTTCAATTCGATTGGCGCGAGCACGGAATATGACCGCCGCTGCTGGGGTCACGGTGTCCGCCCTGTGGTCAGAAATTAATGCGTGTAATCAGAAACCAAATGAGACATCGTCATTGATTATCATCCAAATAATAACAAATGAAACATAATAAAATGAAACATTCTCTACTTTTACTCCTCCTCCTTCGAAGGCAGACAACATTACCGTTGGCGGCACCACCCGCACGTATAATGTCATTGTGCCTAAGAATTTAGGCGAGAACCGTCCGTTGCTCATTTTCTGTCACGGATACAATCAAGATGCCAACTGGATGCAGTTCAACGAGTTCAAGAATGATAACGTGAGCATGGAAGCCGTTTGCGACACCGCCAAGTTTGTTTGCGTCTTCCCCAATGGCATTGACAGGGCGTGGGACACAGGTGGCGACCGCGATATCAACTTCATCAAGGCCATTATCGAGAAGATGGTGACGCAGCACAAAATTGACCGTAATCGTATTTATCTTGGCGGATTTTCCATGGGTGGCATGCTGACGTACAACGCCATCAACAAGATGTCGGATATCATTGCCGCCTTTGTTTCATGCAGTGGCCCGTCTGTCGTCACGCCAAAAGCCGGTCTGCGCCCTATCCCCCTGCTTCACATTCAGGGAACAGCCGACAATTGGGGAGGCGTACAACCGGCGTTGAACCCCTGGATTAGACATAACGGTTGTTCTATGACGGACAAAGTCATCAACAACTACAACGGCTTCAGCGGCGCGAAGATGCATATCTGGGGGCCAGGGAACGACGGTGTCGAAGTGCGGCTCCTGGAACTCAAGGACAAAGGCCACTGGATCTGCAAAGAACCACAAGTTTATACGGGTAAGGAGATTTGGAACTTCTGCAAGAACTACTCGTTGAACAAAACTACACCAAACGTCAAAATCACCGCGCCTGCTACTGGCGGCAAGTACATCAGCTTTGCCCCCAAGGGCGAGGCAGCGTTCCCCGACATTGACATCACCGCCACAGCCGATGACCCTAACGGAACCGTTGAGAAAGTGGAATTCTATGACGGTACGACACTACTCGCCACCTGCACGTCCCAACCTTACAAGGCCACGCTGCATGCTCCCACCACTGGCAAGCACACACTGAAAGCGGTGGCCACCGACAACGACGGCGAGACAAGCACTTGCACCGTCGAGGTGACACTTCAGGCTCCCTCATCGTCGCTCTCCCTCTCGTCGGCTTTCACCGAGGGTGGCGCTCTGCCGGCAGGATGGACCACTTACGACAGCAGCGAGCGTCGCACGGGTTATAGCAGCGGTTACTCGTCGGGCTGTCGCGTACTGCAGTTCACAGGCTCGACACGAGGGTTCAATTACGGTCTCTATTTCCGCAACATCAATGGAAATGCCCATCAGGGGTGGGCAAAGTACGGTCTCAGTGATGGCGGCACAACGCTCAGTCTATCTCCCGGCCATTACACGCTGAAATATAAAATCTGCAACTGGAACATGCCCGACTTCGGCCCTGTTGAACTGAGTGTAGAGGGTCGCACGGGCAGCACAAATATTGCCAGTCAGACTTACACTCCCGACATCAACATCGGCAATGTGGCTTCAAACAACTTCGCCTCTCCTAAGCAGCAGGACTTCGAGTTCGACGTTACAGAGCAGGGGGACTATGTGCTTGCCTTCTATTCTGCCCCCTCGGGATGGAGCGACTGCATCATCGGCCTGCTTACGCTGACCGTCAACAGCTATGTGGCAGCTGGTATCAACGACGCGGTACGCTATGATTATGAAAAAACGGCAAACGACAATGTTATATACGACCTGCAAGGCCGCAAAGTCTCTTTTCCACAGAAGGGAATTTACATCAAGAACGGCAAAAAGTTTTTTGTAGTCAGAAATTAATGCATCCTTTCCCAATATTATACTAAAATGCATCAAAGGGAGTTGGTACATAATTGTAAAAATGATTATTGAATTTTTAATTAATGATTATCCGCAATTATCCGTAAAGCGTGTCCAAAAATGAATGTCAAGTTCGTTTATGCCAAGAACTGGCATCCAATGTAGGGAATTACTTTATGTAATTCCTAAATTTTCAGTTGTTTATGTATTGTGGTGCGGCCTCTTGGCTTTAGGAATTACATGAAGTAATTCCCTACGTGCACACTAACCTTTTGGCGACGAGGTGGTTACGGAAAGATGCGGATAATCATTTACATAAAGTAAATTCCCTACAGCAACACAGACCTCGTGACGATTGCCTTTTGGCTGCGATGTGAGGCAATCTGGTGGTTTGTCACGTTCTCCGCATAGAAGTACACGTTCGACAGAGAACTGATGATTTCTTTGCATTGATAGGCGCGGAATTTGTCTCGGACGGCCTGTATCTTGTCAATTGCAGAATTGGCATAATGGGATGAAAAATCCTTGCGAAAAATGTTCCATCGGAAGGAGTGTCTTTTAAAAATTTTGCTTATCTTTGCCATATCATTGACGATTTTGCTTCGCTTTTTTGCAGCACGAAGGGAAGCGATATTTCTGATATGACACAGCCCTGAGCAAGCCTTTGTCGCTTAGTGACTTATTATAGATGTTTAACTAAAGTGCTGTTGATTAAAGTTATGGTGAAAAACGCATTATTGACATTGAGCCTCCTGTTGGCCGCGATAGTGGCACAGGCAGTACCCGTCACGCTCGAAAAGGCCAGGGAGAACGCCTTGGCATTCCTCACGTCGGGAAACACACAGCAACGCGTGAAGGGCAAACACGACTTGAATTTAGTCTATACCCGCAACGAAGACAAGGGCATGGCCGCACCCTTGTTCCATGTGTTCAATATCGGTGATGACAACGGCTTCGTCATCGCCTCAGCCGATGACGTGGCCGTCCCCGTGCTCGGATACTGTGACAAAGGGGTGTTCGACCCTGACAGCATCCCCGTCAACATGCAAGCCTGGCTTGACGGCTACAGCGAGGAAATCAGCAAGGCACGAGAGAATGGCGTCGTCCTCCCGAAAGGGGATGCACCTGCCTATGCCTCAAGGAAGAAAATCAACCCCATGATCAAATCGACCTGGGATCAAAAAGACCCTTACAACGACATGTGCGTCTTCGATGGAATACGTTGCGTGACAGGTTGCGTGGCCACGGCGATGGCGCAAATTATGTATTACTGGGCTACGACGGGAATCAATGGGAAGAAATTCAGATGTGGCTCCACCGCCATTCCAGGCTACACTTCAATTGATTTGGAAATTGGTGCTCTCGATGCCTTGGAGTCATTCGATTGGGATTCCATGACCGATGGCAAGCCTACCACCACGAAGAGCAAGGCCGCAGTGGCACAACTGATGAGATACTGCGGGCAGTCCGCACACACGGGTTATAGCATAGAAAAGTTTGGTTCTGGCGCTTTCTTGTCAGACGCGGCAGATGCATTTCAAGATTGTTTCGACTATAACTACAACATACAATTCGTCAAATCGACTGGCAGGACGGAGCAGGAATGGCAAGAGTTGGTTTACACCGAGTTGGTTGAAGGCAAGCCCTTCCTTATGGCTGGTGGCGGTCACGCCTTCATCTGTGACGGATACGACCCTTCCTCAAACCAGTTCCATATCAACTGGGGTTGGGGTGGCTACCTTGACGGATGGTTTGCCATGACATCACTAACACCGGAGACAGGGTATGATTTCTCATCTATGAAAGAAGGAATCAGAGGCATCCAACCTTTCGGTAACAGCTCCTACGCAATCCTGTCTTCCGACGGAAAGACACTTTCTTTCTACTGTGACACCAAAAGGAAGCAACGCACAGGGACGATATACCGGATGAATGGCTTCGGATTTAATTCTCCTGGATGGGCGAACGATGCAGATGTGGAGCATGTGGTGTTCGACAGCAGTTTCTCTGAAACACGTCCCATATCCACTTATGGTTGGTTTGAAGGAAAGGCCAAGTTAAAGGACATCACTGGCTTATCCTATCTCAACACGTCGGATGTCACCGATATGATATCGATGTTTGAAGGCTGCAAGAGTCTGGAGAGCATCGACGTGAGTCATTTCAACACCTCGAGGGTTGAACATATGACGTCCATGTTCAGGGATTGCAACAACGTGAAGACCCTTGACGTAAGCCATTTCGATACGTCGCGTGCAACCAGTATGTTTTGTATGTTTAGTGGTTGCAACAGTTTGGAGAGTCTTGACGTGAGTCATTTCAACACGTCAAAGGTTGAAAGTATGGTCTTGACGTGAGTCACTTCGATACATCGAATGTAACCAGCATGGATAATATGTTCTATCTATGTTCCAACTTGAAAAGTCTTGATGTGAGTCATTTCAATACATCGAAGGTAACTGATATGGGAGGCATGTTCACCTATTGTAGTGGTCTTGAGAGCCTTGACATCAGGAATTTTGATATGAGAAACGTGAGCGATGTGCATTGGATTTTTACCGATTGCAACAACCTACACGACCTCTACATCCCTGCCACCTTGCCCAAATTGGACATTTGGGGATGCTTGAGAGTGGGAACATCGTCTTCTCCTTGTCGACTTCACGCACCGGTTGGCTTTGACTTTGGCTTTACCCCTCCAACCGACGAGGTGTTTGTGTGGAAAGAAGGATATTTCATCCTTGTGGAGGAAGAATTCCCAATGGGTGATGTGAACCACGACGGGCAGGTGAACATCACCGACATCTCACTCGTGGTGGACCATGTGCTGGGCAGCCAGCCAAAGGTCTTCTATAAGGAGAATGCAGACATGAACCATGACGGGCAGGTGAATGTCACCGACATCTCACTCCTCGTAGATGCCACGCTTGGATTATAGACCATCGGGGCTTGGATTATCAACGAAAAACAATTCACTATCATTATGAAACACTCATTATTGACATTAAGCCTCCTGTTGGCCGCGATAGTGGCACAGGCTGCTCCCGTCAGCGAGACGGAAGCAAGGTCCAACGTATTGCAATTCCTCAACAGCAAGGGAAGGCAGAAAATCAAGGGGGCGCGGTCGCTCACCTTGGCACACACCATCTACCAACGAGCTGAAAAGCAGGTGGACGATTCTCCCATGCTCTACATTTACAACGTCAATGGCGACCAGGGCTTCGTGGTGGCTTCCGCCGACGATGTCGCCCTGCCCATCCTGGCTTACGGCAACGAGGGCGGCTTCTCGAGAGACAACATCCCTGACAATGTGCAGGCCTGGCTTCAGGGTTATGCCGACCAGATAGCGGCGGCCAGGGCCAGCGGCACCTCCTCTCGGAAGGTGGAGCGACCCGCCAAGGCGAACAGGCACAGCGTGGACTACATGGTGAAAGTGCAGTGGGACCAGACAGAACCCTACAACGACCAGTGTGTCTTCGACGGAAATGCATGTCCCACAGGCTGCGTGGCCACGGCAATGGCGCAAATCATGTACTATTGGGCTGTCACCGGGCGTGACGGGAACAAGTTCAGGCATGGCTGTCAGGCACTCAAGTCATACACCTCGGAGAGTTCTCACTATGAGGTGCCCGCCCTTGACGCCATCGACTCCTTCGACTGGGACGCCATGGACGAGGGAACGGTGGCTCCCCAGAGCGATGCCGCAAAACAAGCAGTGGCGCAGCTGATGAGGTACTGCGGGCAGTCGACATGTATGAACTATAGAACCAGCAATTCGGGAACATCTAATAGTGACGCCATTTCCGGAATGAAAAAATTCGGCTATGACAGCGATATGGAGTACATTCGCGGACTCACCTATGATGAATTGGACGAGGTCTTATACCGCGAAATCAGAAAGGAAAAACCTGTTATGATGTTTTTCGGGTTGGGCAGCATAGGATTGTATCATTGCTTAGTTTGCGACGGTTATGATGCTGAAAACAACAAATTCCATCTGAACTGGGGATGGGGCGGAAACAGCGATGGATTTTTCGTCTTGTCTGCAATATTCAACAATTTCGGTGCGACAGCCGAATCATTTTCCGCCATCGTGGGAATCGAGCCAGAGGCTACCATCTACGGGGTGTTGTCATCCAATGGTAGCACCCTCACGCTGTATTATGATAACAAGAAGGAACAACGGTATGGAGAAATCATAGAATGCTATAAGCAAACGGATGATTCGTATGAATTATTGCCGTTGGCGGAAGCCTTGGGTGACATGGCAGACGAAGTGCAGACCATCGTCTTCGACAAATCTTTCAAATACACAAACGACCTCAATATGAACGATTATTTCAGTGATCTTGGCGGACTTCAGGAGATAGAGGGGCTCAAATACTTTGACACTTATGGAGCCACCAGTTTCGAGAGAATGTTCAATAATTGCCGTTCATTGCAACATTTGGATTTGAGTCATTTCGACACTTCCCAGGTCTACTGGATGGAATCCATGTTTTTTAATTGTTGGAGTTTGCAGGAAATAGACCTCAGCAGCTTTGACACATCCTGTGTGGGAGAGATGGATTGCATGTTTGCCAATTGCTACTCCCTTAGGAAATTGGACGTCAGTCATTTCGACACTTCCAATGTCATAGATATGAATCGCATGTTTCAGGATTGTTCCAATTTGGCCGAACTTGACCTTTCCAATTTCGTTATCAGGGATGATTTCACGGCCTCCTACGGGTCTGGCACGTTTAGTTGCGACGCCGGAGGTTTGCTGCTTGGTTGCAGCGGTCTTCGCAAACTCCACATCTCACCTTCCATGGGGTTGTTGGATGACCCAAATGATTGGGAACCTGCTTTTGCTTGCCAAAAAGTTGGTTCTGAATCCAGTCCTTGTGTCATCATCGCTCCCTCCGGCTTTGATTTCGGCACGGACACCAGCAGCACCTTCCAATGGAAGGGTGGCTGGTTCCACCTTCCCTATCCCATAGGAGACATTAATCACGACGAGAAAGTCAATGTGACCGACGTGACGTTGCTCGTCGATTACAT
>CADBBP010000142.1:4631-12997 GCA_902792855.1 uncultured Prevotellaceae bacterium | reverse complement strand
CAAGAAAGCTCTCCTGGCCTTTGGAGCGGTCGAGGAAACCGAACTCCTCGTTGATGATGGACTCCGTGCGGCGGCACTTAATAAGCTCTGCCTTCTGCATGATACTGCGGTTGTACTCCTGCTGAAACTTCTCAGTAGGAGTGGTATAGATGTATAAGCCCAGATACTCGCGTCTTGACAGACGGCCAGTCTTCGGGTTGCGGATTGGTGGGTAGAAATCGAGATAGAGCGATGTCTGCCCGTTCTTGATAGGTCGCTTCCGCACTGTGACCTTGGTACATAAGTTCGTCATGTCTGCTATTTTATATTGTTATTACATTTGTCTATATTCGGTTTTCCTGCACTGCTCTACATGGGCGGTTGGAACTTCAAGCGATTGCAAAGGTACGTCCTTTGTTTAGGTTGTGCCTAAAATGTTGACCCTCAATGTGTCATATTTAACCTGAGTTAGCGTTTGAGTATGATATTTCGGCAAAAACCATACTCGGAAACAGGTTAATGATTCATTTACCATTCATTGTCTTCCTTGATTCCAAAAGGGTTGTCAATGTCGGGGTACATCTTTTTCAGATGGTTTTGCAAAGTTAGCGAGAGCAAAGCTACAATCAGGGTACAACGGTTAGAAACCAGCCGTTTTGAGCCTCGGATTGCAGGATTGGTTCTAACCATCGCTGCAAATAGTACCAACATTTGTATTCTCATGTCCAGCATCATGTTCGTTTCGCCTTGGTGCTGGCACTTGTTTTCTCGGCTTTCTTTCGGGCTGCTTCCCAGTCCGCTTTGAGGTAGAGGTTAGCCCTGCCGCCCTTGGCTTTCTTGATACGGACACCGTGTGTCTCAGCAAAACGGCGCACTTGCGTCTTGCCCAGACCATACTTCTGCATGATGTCGAAACAGGTGTAGTATGCCTCCTGCTGTGCCTTGCCCTGTTCCTCATCGTATCTGGCGATGGCATTGTCCACGTCCTCTTTCCTAAAAGCGGTCGTTCCCCAGGCATGGATAGATGCCAACTGATAGCGGTTGCGTATCTCATACAGGCGACCGTACTTGATGTTGAACTTGCTCATCACCTCTGTCATTGTATAATGGGTTTTGTGAGTAACACCTTCAGGGGCTTTCTCACTGGCTGGTGTCATGCGGCACTTGGCAGTCTTGTTTACACTGCCCGTCTCTGGCTTGGCGGTGGTGTTTCTCTTTTTCTTTTCCCTTCTGTCATTATTAAAAAGAAGGGAAGAAGAAGGTAGCACGACACTACAACCTTGCCTTTCAGCAAAGTCTGTCAGTTCCTGTAGGCTTATGCAAGTCATCCGCTTGCCAAGGTTGACGGCTTTCAGTCTGCCAGAGGCAATAAGCAATCGCACCATCTTAGTGCTGACAGAGATAGCGACGGAGGCATCCTTCACAGACAGAAGGATGTTGGGAATTTGGATAATCCGCTCTCGCTCGGCTATCCGAGAACAAGTTCTAATGGCTCTCGCTGACTCTCGGATTTGTGAAGTTTGATTCTTGCCCATATCGAGTAATTTTGTCAATTTCTGCCGTTTTTCGGGGGATGGTCCCTGACGGAAACCAATTAAGCGGATTTAAGGGGAAATAAGGTGATTTAAGGGAACACCCTACGAACCCTCTGCTCATCCATCCGAGGTACAATGGCGGTACAAAATTACTCTAATCGGGGCAAATCTGCAATAGGCGAAGAATAAGGTCTGTTAAGCGGAGTTAATTGTGTGACAGTGTTTTACACGATTCTATTTAAGGTTTGTTTCGGTCTGTTTTGACCTTATTTAATCGGTAAAGAATTCATGTCCAATTCGTGGAAATTCGCGTTGAAAAAAATAATCGCTGAACAGTTGCGCGAAGGGGCTTATCCATTTAAAAAAGATAAAAATGCGAAAGAAGGGAAAAATTTCGGCCAAGGTTGTTGCGGAACCGAAATTTTTTCCTATCTTTGCATAATCACTGAAAAATCCAACACCATGCCCAACAAGAAAGACTTGAAAAAGAGCATCAACAACATCTGCAGCGACATCTTTGCAGAATGTGTGGCCATGTCGCTTTACCATCATGCCCATGAGGAAAACGTTGACGCCTTGCTGTCATCCATCTTGGCCATCCGCGACGACTTCATCAGCCGCATCTCACACCCGGAGCCAGGCATGCGCCCGAAGGAATACTACGACCACCTGGCCAACTCCTTCACGGAGCAAATCAGCGAGATTATTGACCAAATTTCCAACCTTAGCGAATAGCCCCCGGGCGACGAGACACCATGTGGAAGAGATTTTGCAACTGGCTCTTGTACAAACGACTGGGATGGGAGAAACACGTCACTGAGCCCCATCCCGACAAATACATCATCTGCCTGGCCCCCCACACGAGCAACTGGGACTTCGTGCTGGGGCAACTCTATTCTGGCGCTGAGGGATGGAAGATTAATTTCCTGATGAAGCGTGAGTGGTTTTTTTGGCCCTTGGGGGTGCTGTTCCGCCGCTTAGGGGGCATCCCCGTGTGGCGCGACAAGCGCACGAGCCTCACCGACAACCTCGCCCGTGAGGCCCGTGAGGCGCGGTCGTTCAAACTGTGCATCACTCCCGAAGGCACACGCTCCGCCAATAAGGAATGGAAGCGCGGCTTCTTGGCCATCGCCCGCAAGGCCGACCTCCCCGTGCTGCTTTACGGCCTCGACTACGAGCGCAAACTGATAGAGTGCATCCACACCATCACCCCCAGTGCCGACATGGACGCCGACATGGTCGCCATCAAGGCGTATTTCAAGGACTTCAAGGGCAAGCATCCCGAAAAATTCACGACATGAGAACATTACACACGCTGGCGACCGCTCTGCTGCTGTCGCTCACCACCGTGGCGACGGTGGCCCAGACAAGTTCAAGCCGCTCCACCCTGGAACGCTCGCTACGCACCTATTTTGAAAATTACAAAACCGGTCGCGCCGGCAACACGGTGAGTGCCACCCTGAGCAGTCTGCAAGTGGACGACAACAACCGCACCATACGCGTCACCGCCAACGACAAGTTCCGCGACCAGGAATTCACCCCCGAGGTTGTCAGCAACATCTACAAGAGTGTGAAGTCCTTGCTGCCCTCCAACTACCAGCACTACGCCTTGCAGGTGCGCACCCACGGCATGCCCATCGAGGAGTTGGTTCCCAACCGCCTGCGTAGCGGCAACATCGACCATTCACGTCAGTGGCGGCACATCGACTACGAGGGGAAGCCCTGGGTGACCAACGTCTCTCGCCCCAATGAAATCAGCCGCGGCCTGGATGGCCGTCACCTCACCATCGCCGCCAGCCACGGCAAATACTTCGAGCAAAAGACGGGCCGCTGGAAATGGCAGCGCCCCAACCTCTTCTGCACCACGGAGGACTTGTTCACCCAGACCATCGTCATCCCCTTCCTCATGCCGATGCTCGAAAATGCCGGCGCCATCGTGTGGTCGCCGCGGGAGCGCGACTGGCAGAAGAACGAGGTGATTATCGACAACGACGGCCGATACCCAGCCAACTACTACAACGAGCGCAACGGCTCGCACCCATGGGGCACCACCCCTCGTCCCGGTTATGCCCGTCATGCCGGCACCTACACCAACGGCGAGAACCCCTTCCAGGCCGGCACATGCCGGGTGGCAGAGAGCACCACGGGAAAGAACGTCAGCCAGGCATACTACATCCCCAACATCCCGGAGGCCGGGCGCTACGCCGTGTATGTGAGCTACCAGACCGTGGGTCAGTCGGTGGACGACGCCGAGTACACCGTGTGGCACAAAGGCGCCCGCACCGTCTTCCATGTGAACCAGCGCATGGGTGGCAGCACATGGGTCTATTTGGGCACCTTCGACTTTGACAAAGGCTGCGACAACCGCAACATGGTGGTGGTGAACAACCACAGCAAGCATCGCGGCGTGGTGACCACCGACGCCGTGCGTTTCGGCGGCGGCATGGGCAACATCGTTCGCGGCGGTCAGACAAGCGGTGTGCCGCGATGCCTTGAAGGCACGCGATACTTCGCCCAGTGGGCCGGCGCCCCCGACAGCGTCTATAACAAGTTCAACAACACCAACGACTACAACGACGACCTCAACGCCCGCTCGCGCTTCAGCAACTGGCTTGCCGGCGGCTCACCCTTCGTGCCCAACATGCGTGGCCAAGGCGTCCCCATCGAACTGATGCTCTCCGTACACAGCGACGCCGGGTATGACAAGACCGGTGGCAACGGTCTGGTGGGCACCCTCTCCATCTGCACCACCGATTTCTACAACGGGAAGCTGAACGCCGGCATCTCTCGCATGGCCTCCCACGACCTGGCCGACGCCCTGCTCTACAACACCTGGGCCGACCTCAACGCCACCTACAAACAATGGAAGCGGCGCGTGATGTGGGACAGCAACTACAACGAGACACGCGAGCCGGCTGTTCCGTCGGCCATCCTCGAGGTGATGTCGCATCAAAATTTCGGAGACATGCGCTACGGGCTCGACCCCAACTTCCGCTTCACCCTGGCACGCTCCATCTACAAGACGCTGCTGCGATACGTCAACGAGATGCACGGCACGAAATGCGTGGTGCAGCCCCTCGCCCCCCGCAACTTCCGGGTGGAGCTGTCGTCCAAGAACCGCTTCCGCCTCACCTGGGCGGCGGTGAAAGACCCCCTGGAACCCACCGCCACCCCAACTGAGTACATCGTTTACACCGCCATCGGTGACAAAGACTTCGACAACGGCGTGGTGGTGAAAGGCACCTCGTGCGCCGTCAACGCCAAACCTGGCACGCTCTACCACTTCAAAGTCACCGCCGCCAACAGCGGTGGCGAGAGTTTCCCCACGGAGGTGCTCTCCGCCGCCCTCTCGCCCAACTCGAAGAAGACGGTATTAGTGGTGAACGGCTTCAACCGCCTCTCTTCACCCGCCGTGGTGGACACCGGCGACAAGAAAGGCTTCGACATCGACGCCGACCCCGGTGTCACCTACGGGCGCATGGCCGGATGGAGCGGTCGCCAGATTGTGTTCGACAACTCACGCCGCGGCCAAGAGGGCGAGGGAGCCTTGGGCTACTGCGGCAACGAACTCGTGGGGCAGTTCATCGCCGGCAACGACTTCAACTACGTGCGCGAACATGCCGACGCCATACACAGCGCGGGGAAATACAACATCGTGAGTTGCTCGGCGGAGGCCTTCGAGAGCGGCAAGGTGAAACTCAATGACATCTCTTGCGTGGACCTGCTCTTAGGTTTGGAGAAAGACGACCGCCACTCGCTGCTGCTATACAAGAGTTTCTCGCAGGAGATGCAGCAACGGCTGACAAGCTACGTGCGCGGCCATGGCAGTCTGCTCGTCAGCGGCTCCTATGTGGGCAGCGACATGACCGCCCCGGCAGAGCAACGCTTCCTCGCCAATGTGCTCAAACTGACTTACGGAGGGAGCGACCACGGGAGTCCCACCAGTGCCGTCCAGGGCTTGGGAATGAACTTCGACATCTACCGCACGCTCAACGAGACGCACTACGCCGCCACCTCTCCCGACATTCTCAACCCCATCAGCACCTCTCAGTGCGTGATGCGCTACGGCGATGGCCGCAACGCCGCCGTGGCATACAAAGGCCGCGACTACAGCTGCTTCACGATGGGCTTCCCCATAGAGTGCATCAAGGAGCCCCGCGTGCGCAACGCCATCATGCGCGGCATCCTCAACTACCTTATGAAATAACACCATCAGACATGCACAAGATACAAGCCAACCTTTCCGGCACCAGGAGCATCGCCGTGAGCGACGACCACCTGGCAACCATAGAGAAATACCACCTGCTGGACCACCTCGTGGACAGCAACGGCATCGTGGACGAGGGCGTGCTCGACAAGCTTCGCTTCAACATACGCTCCATGCTCGCAGGAGAGAACGGGTCGGACAAAGCCCTGCTCGACCTCTGCCTCGACGTTGTCTATCACAGCAACATGAAAGCCCTCGGACTGCAGCACCTCATCGCCCTCTACCAGAAATGGGAGCAGGAGCGCCAGGCCGCCCTGCCCGCCCCGGAGGAGGCCCCCGCCATCGAATAGGCCCATGGCAGAGCACCGGCTGAGCGAGTGGCTCCCCACGACGAAAAAGGAGGTGGAGCTGCGGGGATGGGAGACGCTCGACGTCATCCTCTTCTCCGGCGACGCCTATGTGGACCACCCCTCCTTCGGCGCCGCCGTCATCGGCCGCACCATGGAGGCCGCCGGGTGGCGCGTGGCCATCGTGCCTCAACCCGACTGGCACGGCGACTTCCGCGACTTCAAGAAGTTGGGGCGCCCTCGCCTCTTCTTCGGCATCGCCCCCGGATGCATGGACTCCATGGTGAACAAATACACCGCCAACCGCCGCCTACGCTCGGAGGATGCCTACAGTCCCGACGGCCGCCACGACTGCCGGCCAGAATACCCCACCATCGTCTATACACGCATCCTCAAACAACTCTTCCCCGACACGCCCGTGGTGCTCGGAGGCATCGAAGCCTCCATGCGACGCCTCACACACTACGACTACTGGCAGGACCGCCTGCGGCCAAGCATCCTCTACGACTCCGGAGCCGACATGGTGCTCTACGGCATGGGGGAGCGCGGCATCGTGGAACTCTGCCGCATGCTCGACGGCGGCGGCACGATGGCCGACGCCCGACGGTTGCCGCAGACGGTGCACGTGGTGGGACGCGACGAGATTCCCGGGGGCATCACCCCCGACGACATCGTGCTCCACAGCCACGAGGAATGTCTGGCCAACAAGCGGGCGGAGGCAGAGAACTACCGCCACATCGAGGAGGAGAGCAACAAGTTGCACGCCTCGCGCCTGCTGCAACAGACGGGCGACAAGTGGACGGTGGTCAACGCCCCCTACCCTCCCATGAGCACGGAGGAACTCGACGCCTCCTTCGACCTGCCCTACACCCGTCTGCCGCACCCCAAATACAAGGGGAAGCGCATCCCGGCCTACGAGATGATCAAGCACTCGGTGAACATCCACCGCGGCTGCTTCGGCGGTTGCGCCTTCTGCACCATCAGCGCACACCAAGGGAAGCACATCACCTCACGAAGCAAGGAGAGCATCCTCAGGGAGGTGAAGAAGGTGATGGAGCAGGACGACTTCAAGGGCTACCTGAGTGACCTTGGCGGCCCGTCGGCCAACATGTATGGCATGGGCGGAAAGGACCGCGAGTTGTGTGCGCGCTGCAAGCGTCCCTCGTGCATCCACCCGCGCATCTGCCGCAACTTGGACACCAACCCGCAAGCCCTGCTCGACATCTACCATGCCGTGGACGCACTGCCCGGCATCAAGAAAAGTTTTATTGGCAGCGGCGTGCGCTACGACCTGCTGCTCCACCGCACGGGCGACACCACCACCGATGCCGCCACCGACGCCTACACCCGCGAATTGATCTGCCGGCACGTGAGCGGTCGGCTGAAGGTGGCACCGGAGCACACGAGCGACGAAGTGCTGCGCCTCATGCGCAAGCCGGAGTTCAAGCAGTTCGAGCAATTCAAGCGCCTCTTCGACGACATCAACCGCAAGGAAGGCCTGCGACAGCAAATCATACCCTATTTCATCAGCAGCCATCCGGGGTGCAGCGAGGCCGACATGGCACGACTGGCCCTCATCACCAAGCGCTTGGACTTCCAGTTGGAGCAGGTGCAGGACTTCACCCCCACGCCGATGACCATCAGCACGGAGATGTGGTACACGGGCTACGACCCCTACACCCTGCAGCCGGTGCGCAGCGCGAAGAGCCCGGAGGAGAAGTTGGCACAGCGGATGTTTTTCTTCTGGTACAAGCCGGAGGAGCGACGCGCCATCGAGCGCGAACTGCGCCGCATCGGCCTGGAGCACCTCATCCCCCAACTGTTGGGCCGCTCCACCCCACCCCCCAAAAGCCCTCACCGACATGACAACAACCCAAATGAACATACTGGAAAGCCTCGTGACAGGCAAGCGAAGCGCGGAGACGTGCGAGGACGGCATCGCGGCGACCGCGGACCACGTGGCCGTGATTGACGGCAGCACGAGCAAGGCGGCACAACCGCTGACGGCGGCCATGAGCAACGGCCGTCTGGCGATGACGCTTGTGAAGGAGGTGGTGTCCACCCTTCCGGCAAAGGCCACAGCGGAGGAATTCTGCCATGCCGTCACGCAGCGCATCCGCGAGGAATACCGTCGGCACGGCGTGACGAGGGAGCGTCTCGTGGCACACCCGGAGGAGCGGTTGACGGCGAGTGTGGCTCTCTTCAGCCGCCATTGGAGGGAGGTGTGGCTCGTGGGCGACTGCCAATGCCTGTGCGACGGCGTGGTGTATGACAACCCGAAGCCCAGGGAGGCGGAGA
>CADBBP010000142.1:0-4600 GCA_902792855.1 uncultured Prevotellaceae bacterium | reverse complement strand
CACGAACTGCTGACAAGCGGAGCGGCCACGGTTGAGTCGTTACGGCGGCATGACATCGCCCGAGACACCATCGTGCATTTGATAGTGGAAACCTGTTTCCAGCAAAACATCGCCTTCTCCGTCGTCGATGGCTTCGACATCCCCATGGAGAAGGTGAAAGTGGTGAAGGTGCCGACGGGCCACGAGGTGGTGATGGCCACCGACGGCTACCCCTTCCTCCTCCCCACCCTGGCAGAGAGCGAGAATGCCCTGACCCGCCTCCTCGCCACCGACCCGCTGTGCATCAGCGAATACTTGGCCACGAAAGGGGTGATGGAGGGCAACGTGTCATTCGACGACCGGGCGTATATAAGACTAAAACTTGTTTGATATATAAAACCTTGTTATCCTAATTGCTTTGCAAACTCCTTGATAGTAATGACGGTCAGGCGGGGCCAATCTATTTGCTTGAGGACATTGAAGTGAGTGTCGTTCGTCACAATGTACTCTGCGTTGGTGATTACAGCACAGTCGACGAACTTATTATCATCAGGGTCAGCATCAATCAGTCCAAAGTGGAAATAGGCATCCTGATAGACGGTGGTGTGGAGCCGTGCGATGGCCTCGACTACATTGCGGGCTATTTCACGAGTTGTCTTTTGCGAGAGGATTTCTTCATATTCGTTGAGTATCTCTGTGTTCACGCAAAGACAGATGCGACCAGCTAAAACCTCGGTCCATATCTTGTGATACGGACTGCGGCTAGGCAGAACCTGCAGCAAGCAATTGGTGTCAAGAACGACGCGTCGCATGGCTGTAAGGGGTGCGCATGTGTTCTGCTCCCCATTGCTCGATGGTGTCAACGTTGATAACTCCCTCGTCCCACAGCGCGTCGATGGCTTTCTGGGCCTTCTGCGCAAAGAAGTGAGCCACAAGGTCTTTGAACTCGTTCAACTCAGCCTCAGAACGAATACTGTTCAGAGCGTTCATAAGTTCCAGTTGTGCCTTTTCAGTGTAACTCATAATCATATCATTTACTTATCCGCTGCAAATATACAAAAAGTTTCGGAAATGAGTTACCCCTTGCCGATAAAAGTGCAAAAAGCCAGTCGAAGTAGTTGCGTTTAGCTTTAGCTTCACATCGCCACCGACCCGCTGTGCATCAGCGAATACTTGGCCACGAAAGGGGTGATGGAGGGCAACGTGTCATTCGACGACCGGGCGTATGTGAGGATAGGGTGAATGTGAAATTTATGGAAAAAACTTCCTTGATTTCATTGTTATCAGCGAAAAAAAAGTTATATTTGCATCCTAGATACACTTCGAATGTTCCGTACGCTGTACGAGAAAGAAGAATTTGACATCCAATCATAGTGGAAAAGACAATTTACATAATACTTTATTATCTAACTTAAAAAAATCTAACCTATGTTACAAAAGAACATTAAACATTTATTGCTGCTTGGCGTCATGGCATTGGTCCCCTTTACAGCAAGTGCAGAGCAACCCATCGGGAAAAAGGATTGCTTCCAAGTGGTTAAGATCTCCAACCCCGACCGTGGCGAGGGTGAGATTGACGGTCTGCTTCCCGGCGGTGCTCGTGAGAACAGTTACACCTGGCGCTTGGCCGGGAGGGGCGACGAGATTTTCATCGCCACAGCAAGAAACATCGGCAACGCCCTCGTCAACATGTACGGCAGCATGTTCGCTGCGAGCGGGGCTTTTTCAATTGAAACGTTCTGGACGCTGATAAACGCTGTGTCCAATGGCGACCTCCCCAACGACGCTTCTACGGAAGGTGCAAACATCATCTCCTACAACCGGAAGACAGGCGAGTTCAAGGTGGTTTATACGGCAGAACCCGGGGTTTATTACCGAATGGCAGTGACCTTTGGCGACAACGTGTATTTCGGCTCCTACACCGCCGACCCCTCCACTCCCCAGTACATCCTCAAACTGGACAAAAAAGGCAATTTCACCAAGGTGTTCGAGACCATGGGCTCGGTGTCGATGCGCGCCAACTGCGAATATGACGGTCACCTGTTTTTTGCAGGAGCCGATGACAGAGAGGTCGTAGAGGATGCCAATGGCTTGACCCCCACCAAAATGGCTGTCTTGCGCAAGAGCAACGACAATGACAACGTGTGGGAGCGTGTGGCTGACTACAAAGACTTCGGGGAGGTGGCATACGACCCGATCATGAGCAGCTGGGCCGGCGCCCCGATTTGGGAGATGGCCTCGCACAAGGGCTACATCTATGCCACAGCACCATCGCATAACGGATTTGTGATTTTCAAAGGACGTCCCGCGAAAGGTGGCGAAAAGGCCAACGAGTATGGCTGGCACTGGGAGGAAGTGGCAGGCCTGAATAATGGCATCAACAACCCTGGCCTTAGCGACATCACAGGCGGCGAGCCAGGCACCATGCGCTCGCTCATCGGCTCCGTGTATGAATTCAACGGCGAGCTTTACGCCTACAACTTCGACCACAGCTTTGGCGGCGTGGCCTCTGCCGCCGCCGGTTTCCTCCAGCAAATAGGCGGTGCCGACATCAAGGCCTCCGAGTATCTGTACTACATGTACAACTCACTGCAGAACCCACAGAAAGTATGGAAGCTGAACGACAAGAGCGGCAAGTTTGAGGAGTGCGAGGAATTTACAAAACTGATGACTGGCACGACCAACGAATACATCTGGCGCATGGGCACCTACGACGGCCAGCTCTACATATCCACCATGGACGCCGGCATATTCTATAACTATCTCACCCAACTGACCAACGGCTCTTTCTTCAATATGACAAAAGAAGAGCGTCTCTCCAAAATCGCCTACATCAAGGAGGCCATCAAGTTGCTCGCCGTGGCAAAGGGCAAGGAGCTGTCAGAATCCATCAAGGCAAGACTCGAAGAGATTTGCGATTTCCTCGACCAGTTTGTAGAGGTGGAGCAAGTGGATGAGCAAACCATCCAAATCATCATTCATTTCTATCAGATGAACCAAGCCATCCTGACCATCATCCAGCAATATATCGAAGCCGCCAAAGAGCAGGCACAAAACGCATCCTTGTGCGATGTGCTGAATGAAATGAAGCAGTTCATGCAGGATATAAACAACAAGATAGACATCGAAGGTCTGAAAATGTATCTGTATATCAACGAAATGGTGAAGAAGAACAAATGGGGCTTTGACTTGTACCGCACCTCCGACTGCGTGACTTTCCAGACGATAACGAAAAACGGTTTCGGCGACAAGTACAACTACGGCTGCCCATCGTTCTTAGCAACCAAAGAGGGATTATACATCGGCACTTGCAATCCCTTCTATGGAGGCCAACTCTATCTGCTGACCAACGTTGCTTGTGAAGAAGAACCGTTTAGCATTCCTGGTGATGTCAACGAGGACGGCTGCGTGAACGTGGCCGACGCGATGGTTTTGATCCATTACCTGCTGACAGGCAAAGCGTGCAAGATCAACAAAGAAAACGCTGACATGAACGGAAACGGAGCAATGGACATCTCCGACGTAATAGCAATCATCAGCACCATTCTCTGTTCCCCGGCAAATGCACCCGCTTTCCAAAACCACGAGGACAGTGGCATCGGGTCGATTTCTTCCCACCCCACTGACAACGGACATGCCATCTCCCTCGGCACCGGCGAACTCTGCACCGCCCTCCAGATGGTCGTCACCCTTCCCAGCGGCGCATCGCTCAAGGACGTATCGCTCAACGGCAACCCGACCCACCAAGTGAAATTCCAGCGCATCGAGGGCTCCAACGCCAACCAATACAAGGTGGTCGTCTGGTCCAGCGACGACTCTTCACTCACAAACTCCGACAATTTCCTCCACCTGCAGACAAACGGCCAAAAGGGCGGAATGACCATCTCCGACATCCAGTTCACGAACCATGAATATGAGACCATCGTCCTGCCCGATGCCGGCGAGACTACTGAAATCAGCGACGTGACAACTGCCAGCACGGAGAACAAGGGTTCCTACTACACACTCAGCGGACAACGCATCAATGGCACTCCCACCAATCCCGGATTTTACATCCATGGTGGCAAGAAAGTCACTATTGGCCACTGATTTTTACTGAATACAATTTGTATTTAATCATCCTGAGCAACGAAAAGTTGCTCAGGATTTTTTGATAGTTTATTCGTGCTGTAAGGTTAAAATTGGCCATCTTTGCCCTGACAGTCCACCCCCATTCCAAGTGGCCGGTGCCGCGGTAGGGGCGGACTTCATGTCCGTCCGCTCGCCCGAAAGGGCGAATGTCTGACACACAACATCTTGGCTATAAGAATGAAACTGCCACCTTTGAAAGTAGCCATTCAGCGAATCATCTTTTTGGGTCGCCTTCGGCGGCCGTTGGTTCTGCACGTTAGGGAACTCCTTGAAATGATTGATGCTGTACGAGAAAGAAGAAGACATGCAAGCCTAAAACTCATTTGATGTATAAAAATGGCTTTATTCAGAATTTAACATTTTTTCTTCTGAGTTCAAAACAACAACATCACACAGACATATATGATAATGGGTGGTATTCCCTACTATCTGAATTGCTTCAATCCCTCATTGAGCCTGGCTCAGAACATCGACACACTGTTCTTCAACC
>CADBBP010000141.1 GCA_902792855.1 uncultured Prevotellaceae bacterium | reverse complement strand
GGTGCTGCTGTAGGGGCGGATTTTATATCCGTCCGCTCGTCCGAAAGGGCGAATGTTGTGCGTGGGCCTTTTGGCGTTAGGAATTACATGAAGTAATTCCCTACGTGAACACCGGCCTCTTGGCGTTAGGAATTGCATAGAAGTAATTCCCTACGTGATCACCGGCCTTTTGGCGTTAGGAATTACATGAAGTAATTCCCTACGTGCGCACTGGCCCTTTGGAACGGCTTCCTTTTGTTAGAATGTTTTTATGTCTTTTTTTTCCATGCCTTGGCATTTTTTATCAAGCATCCGCGTTTCCCAACTGACAAAATTTTTTATTACTTTTATTCTTTTTATCCAGCGAAGCGATTTTTTTCTTGTTGTTTTTTATCACTCTAATTTAAGAATTTGAGAATTGATATGCTGATGAAAAGAATTATGAAGAATTACCGTCGCAAGTGACACGAACTTTACGCAATAGAGTTAGGAAATGACGGGCGAGCGGACGGACATGAAGTCCGCCCCTACAGCAGCCCCGGCCTTTTGGAAGGAATAAAAGTTGTGAAAAAGGATGGTTGTTTCATAAAAAAAGATATAAAAGCGTCGTTATTCCACTCTTTATTCATAACTTTGCGATTTGGCAAGCGGCGACCCTCGCCATGGGCGTGTGCGTAGCCTCTGCATGCGTTGCCTTTTCCACATTCAAACGACGACAAAAACAAAAAGGAAAGAGAGATAGATGAGACGAACCTACTGGACAGTGCTTCTTGGCACCTTGGCCGTGGTGCTGCTGTGCGTGGTGATGCTGTGCCGCGTACACCGACGGTTGGTGGTGTCGGTTGACGGTTTCCGACTTCCCGGAAGCGAAGCCGTCACCTTGGGCCGCGGCTCCGACGTGTGCCTTGATGACGTGCCACACGATTTCCTTGCCATCCACCGCGAGGGCGACGGCTTCCGGTGGGAGGTGAGCGCCCAATGCCTGAAGACCGACTCCCTCTGTTATTTCAAGGTGAACAACACCAACCCCAACCTCCACCCCCTGCCCGAAGACGGCGAGGTGGTGGTGACCGTCGGCGACCAGCGCCACACCATCACCACCTCCGAGATTGTCGCGATGCTCGACGGCCAGGACTCCCGTTATGTGCTGTTGCGCAACGTCTTGGAGAAGCGCCGCGTCGAAGGCTCCACCGCCGGTCCCGACTTCCGCACCCTCAAGGAAGTGCGCTCGCTCATCTGCCGCACGGCAGGCGGCTTCCTCCGCCCCGACGGCCCCTGGCAGCTCCTCATCCTCGACAACCACACCACGCTGCAAGCCAGCGGCGGCACCACCGGCTACACCCCCTCCGGCACCACGGGCAGCCACTGCAAGGTGCAGTTCTACCGTGTGGCCGAATACAGCTTCCAGTCGGGCGACGACATCTTCCACATCGGCGACGTCAACTACATGGCCAAGCCGGTGACCATGCGCACGTCGTGGGGAGCCGGGCACGTCATGCTGCGTGCCGACGCCGGCGACGTGCAAGTGTGCTTCCCCAAGCCCCTCACCTACAGCGAGGACCTCGGCGTGCTGCGGCAGCTCGCCGGCAGCGCCACCAGCATGCTCACCCTCGTGCAGACCGACGGTTCGCTGCCCGTAGGCAGGAGCCTCTTCATCCCGCAGTTCTCCACCCACCTGCGCCAGGAAGTGTGCCATGTGCGCCTCTCCGGCGACAGCGTGTTCGTGGCCGGCCATGAGGTGAAATCCCCCCACGGGCTTCTCCCCGCCTTGCAGCCCATGGAGGTGGACGACGGAGCCGGCCTGTTGCAGCTCCACACCGCCATCATCGGCCCCACCTTCGCCTTCTCCTACCTCTGGCTCCCCCTCGCCGTGCTGCTCGTCGTGCTGCTTGTCTATCCCCTCCTCATGCAGGTGGACCGCCTGCCCCTTCGTGGCAAGACCTACTGGGCCGGGCATCTCCCCTCCCTGTTCCAACTGCTCGCCGTCATCGCCTTCGCCTACTGCGTCTGTCGGACGATGGTGGCCTTCAAGCTCTCATGGACCCATCCCTATTTCGAGAAGCTCACCGGCGTGACGACGACCAGTGCCGCCCTCATGCTCCTGCTCTTCTACAACCTCTCGTTGCTGCTCAACCACAGTTTCCTCACCGCACGTCCCACCACGGGCCGTGTGCGCGGCAAGGTGTGGCAGCCATGGATAGCCCTCGGCGTGTCGGTCGTCATCTTGGCGGCATGCCTCGCCGCCCAGCGCGCCTTGGACGGCCGGTTCAGCGCCCCCATGCTCGCCGCCTACCTCCCCGGTGAAGTCTTCACGCTCAACATCCTGCGGTGGCCCTCGTGCGACGGCATCAACGAGTTGCACCGCAGCGTGCCCTACACCCTTGCGCTCGCCAACGTCCTCTGCGCCCTCGCCCTCCTCCTCATGGCCATCCCCGCCTTGGGCCGGCTGATGGTCCGCACACGCTCCGTCCGGCAGCGCGGCCTTCTCCCCCAGCGCACCCTCGACCGCCTGCTGAAAGGGGTCGGCCGGCTGTTCCCCGCCAAGATGGGCAAGGGCAACGTCAGCGCCATCGTCACCGCCACCGGCTACGCCCTCCTCGCGGCCCTCGCCTCCGTCATCCCCGGCAACTTCTCCACAGCCGTCATCACCCTGGTGCTCGTCACCGGCATGGGCCACGCCCTGCTCCTTGTGGAATACGCCGACAACCGCGTGTGGGCCTTCGTCACCTCCATCGTCATCACCCTGCTCATGCTCATCGGCGCCATCGCCATGCCCGGAGCCGACAAGGGCTATTTCACCAACTACCTCGCCTTCGCCACCATGGCCGTCCTGCTCTACGTCGTCGTGTCGAAATACAGTCGCCGCAACCCCACCGCCGCCGACCTGAAGGCCAACCGCCGCGAGCACCTGTGGATGAACGTCGCCATGGGCGCCACCCTGTTGCTCGTGCTGCTCGTCGTGCCCAAAGTCCTCTCGATGGTTTACAACCCCGAGGAGGTGGACTACGACCGCACCAGCCGGCGCTTCCAGATGTTCTCGCAGTTTGACAACTACCGCGACAGCGGCTATCGCTACGCCGTGAGCGACACAGAGTTCATGACGGTGATGATGCACGGCATGTACAACGCCACGGGAGCCGACCCCCTCTCCCCGGAGCGTCACCCCCTCCATCCCTCCGTCTCCACCGGCCTGTCGCCCGTGGTGCTCAACGACGTGTCGCTCCCCCTCGCCTTCTTCGGCACCTACGGATGGGGCGCCTACGTCGCCTTCTTCGCACTCATCGTGCTGCTCCTTGTCACAGTGACCGCCTACACCCTCCCTCCCGCCACCCTGCTCAACCGCGGCGTGGAGGTGGACGTGCGCATGCTGTGGCGCATCCTCGCCGTCCTCATGTGGGCGTGCACCTCCTTCTATCTCTACGCCTCCTACGTGGGGCAGTTCCCCTTCACCGGGCGCCTGTGCCCCGGCTATGGTGTCGATTCCGTGGGCGAGGCCTTGGAGAGCATGTCCCTCCTCGCCTTCATGACCGCCACCCTGCTCAAGACCGAAACGACCGGAAGCCGCCTGTAGGGCCTCCAACACATACAACGAAAAGAAGATGAAGCTAACCAACCTGTTCAACCCCCATCGCCTCTTCGGCAAGACCCCCGTCATCCGCCTGGCTGTCGTGGGCGCCACCGCCACCGGCAAGACCTACCTTCTCACCGACATCGTGGGCGCCCTGGAACGCCTGGGCTACAAGCGCGACGACAGTTGCCGGCAAAGTGCGCTGCACCCCGACCTCTACGACCTCATCGCCAACCAGGAGAGCGACGGCGGCATCGCCCAGACGCCCGTTGCCGCCCGCCGGCTCGACAGCATCTACATGTCGCATTTCCTCACGCCCACCCATCAGCGCGTGCAATTCTTCGTGGCCGACATCCCCGGAGAGACGGTGACCCCCGAGGCCATCCATGTCTTCAGGGGTGTGATGCGCGCCCTGGTCTCCAGCAAGGCCCCCATCTTCCTTTCCACCACCTGGAAGCACCCCGACACGCGGGAAGAGGTGCGCATCCTCGAGGCAGGGAGCGACATCCCCGGCCGCGGCTCCGGCATGCTCGACAACCTCGACGGAACCATCCGCAACACCATGGGCACGGGCAAAGCCGCCCGCTTCCCGCAGACGGCCTCCTACATGCCCACCTCCTCGCGCAAGGCCTACTACACCCGCTTGGGCTTCGTGGCAGGAGAGAAGGAGAAGGTCAACGGGCAAAAGGCATATTTACACCTGCTCCAGTACGACACCGACACCCTGGTCAACGCCATCTCCAATGCCTGGGAGGCCCTCGGCGTGGACACCCTGCTCAACGAGAGCCAGCTCGAGGGAGGCTCCGGCAAGACCGTGTTCCAGAACGTAGTCAAAAATCATTTCTTCTATCTCTATTACATCTTCAACGCCACCGACGTGGTGGTGTGCGACCTCTGCTGCACGCCCCGCGATGCCGGCACCACCATGGCCGACGAGGACCATTTCGCCCGCATGATGCACGAGTTGCAGAGCCTCACCTCGTTCAACGACACCCCGGAGAAAAACTGGTACCTGGCGCTCAAAGGCTTCGACGCCGTCATGCGCCAGGAACCCTTTGCAGAGGTCTTCCGCCTCTCCGGCGGCGACCTCAACCTCACCTACTCGCATTTCCTCGCCCTCTTCCGCCAGGCATGCATCCACCGGCTGCTGCCCGGCAGCGGCCATGGCAGTTCCCCATACCACACCCCCTTCACCTCTCCCGACACGATGATGGACTGGCTCACCAGCGACAGCCGCCTCATGGACAACGAGGCCCTCGTCAACCTCTTGGCCAGCCATTACGAGCAGTTGGGCACCATCGCCGACGACCTCTTCACGTCGCCCTCCGAATACGCCATGCGCAGCCCCGAAGCCCTCGACGAGCACATCGAGCAGTTCTGCAAGGACTTCTGCCTGGCCGACATCCGCATCGCCGACAGCGTGCGCGGGGGAGGAGAGGAGCAGCAGTTGCTGCGACTGCCCCAGAGCGTCTATCTCCTGGCCACGCCCATCGACGACGAGTTCCGTTTCCACCCCCACCGTCCCGGCGCCCCCACGTCGTTCGAGGGACCCATCCGCCACTACAACCGTCGCGCCCATTTCGGTTCGCTGCAGCTCACCACCAGTCTGTTGCTCAACCACGGCCTCGACATCGCCGACGAATACAACAACTACGGCTTGGTGCTCTGCCACGCCTTTGCCACCAACGCCTGATCTGCCATGCCCATGAGACTCAACAACAAATGGATGACCCACCACGGGACGCTCGTCAGGTGCACGCTTGCCAGTGTCGCCCTGCTCCTGCTCCTTTTCACCTTCTGCAAGCGTTGCACGCAGATGGGCGGTCCGGCCGCCAACGAGGTGTATGTGCCGGCCGCCGACAAAGGCTTCGTGATGAAGGCCAACCAGCTCTTGGCGCACCTCGTGGCCCAGGGCGACGCCGCACACCCTGACGTGAAGCCACACTCCATCACCGAGTTGCAGCGCCGATACCCCGCCTTGGAGTTCGCCCTGCCATACGGAGGCGACGCCGTGGAGGGAGCGCGTGCCGCCGACATCCGCCTGGTGGGGCTGAAGGCCGACTCCATCCTCGACAGCGACGACCGCCGCTTCTACTACAACAGCGACATCCCCTCGCTCCTCGAGCGTCAGCGCAGCCAGTTGGGCGAGCGCATCTTCCGCATCAAGTTCGCCAACACCGACTACCTGACCATCGACCGCATAGAGGTGTCGCCCGCCATGTTCAAGCTCGCGCTGAAGAAAGACCCGTGGGAGGGCGACGTGGTGGCCACCGACAACGCACTCTTCCCCACCGCCAACCACTGCTTCCTCGCCTGGGGCAAGTCGGTGGTTCCCATCAGGCAGTCGGGTAGGGGGCACATCGCCACCGGCGGCGGCCATGAGAAGGTGGTGACCATCGACGAGCAGACCCACACCCTCACCATGCGCGACGGCAGTCCCGTCAACCTCTATGCCCTCTACAAGGCCTACCAGGCCGACACCACCACCCTCTGCCTGCGCATGCCGGGGAAGGCCGAGACCGCCGTATCCATCGACTACCTCGACAGTTGCCGCGTGCGTGTGAGGCCCGTGGGATGCTACTGCCAGCCCTACGACCAGGCCGGTCCGCTGAGGCCCATCGTTCCCCTCTCGTCGGCCATGACAGGGCAGGTCTATCCTCTCGAGGGCGTGATGAAGCTCGTGCTCTCCACCAAGAAGGGCGGCGGCAAGCTCTGCGAGTTGATGCTCACCCGCAACAACCCCATGCTGCAGCTCTCCACCCTCGTACACTCCAACCAGGGGCGCACGCGCTACAACATCCCCGCCACCCTCACCGACCGCTTCACGCAGCAGATCATGCGAGGGCTCAACTCCACCCTGCGCAACACCATCTACAAGGACACCGTGAGCCTCACCATCGACCCGCTGCTCTCCATGGAGATGGAGCGCGAGCTGGCCCGCTACGCCCGCAAGTTGCGTAAAAACGACAACTACTACCGCGACGACCAGTGGGAACTCTCGCTCACCGTCCTCGACATGGCCACCGGCGCCGTCGTTGCCGCACCCTATTACCGCTCCGCCGACGAGGGTCTCGACTACGAGTTGGCCCTCAGCCGCAAGAACCCCGCCCTCACGCGCCGTTTTGTCGGCTCCGCCTTCAAGCCCCTCGCCGCCCTCGCCGCCGTGCTCACCAAACCCTCGCTCACCAACCTCTCCACCACCGGCAGCTACAGCCTGCTCCCCGACAAGGGAGGCAAGCGCAAGGCCCTCTTCTACGGCCATGAGACCAGCGCGTGGTCGGAGAAGGGCTCGGCCGCAGGTTTCTGGGGAGGATGCTCCTCCATGTCCTCCTTCATCGCCCACTCCGACGACGTCTATCCCGTCGCCTTGGTGGCCAAGGCCCTCAACTACGGCGAGAGCGGCAGTCCGTTCAAGTTTGGCAAGCACGAGGTGTATCTCGAGAGCAACAACAGCTTCACCTGGGCCGGTTCTCGCTTCGTCACCACCCTCGACCACCTCTACACCATCCCGTCGATGAAGGAATACCTTGTGCACGACAGTCTGCAGATGGGTTCCTACACCTGGGACAACCTCGGCCTCGAGGGTGACGCCACCTTCGGCATGGACAACGTCAGTCCCGACCCCACGCTCTTCGCATACGAGAAATTCAACGCCCCCGGGGCCACCATGCAGCGGGAGCTCGCCACATGGGTCCTGGGGCAAGGCACCAACGAGTGGAACTGCCTGAAGTTGGCCGAGGCATGGTCGCGGATGCTCACCAAGCGCAAGGTGACCGCCACCTTCGTCACGCCGCGCAAGAAGCCGGAGTTCAAAAACCTCGCAGAGGGTTATGACGCCGGGGCATGGAACTCCCTCCTCGCCTCGCTCCTCACGGCACAGGCCAACAGTCCCTCGCTGCTCTCGCCGATGAACAATGCCGTGAAAACCCTCAACAAGCAAGAAAACATCGCCGACACGCTGCTGCTGTTCTCCAAGACGGGAACGCCGGAGAACTACCCGCGCATGGAGTGGAAGAGTGTGACGGGAGGTCCGCGGTGGCTCGACATCGGCCTCTACTGCATGGCCCTCATGCCAAGCAGTTCCTACAGGGCGGTGCGCAAGGGCGACCCCGGGACGGGCCTGATGTGCGTGGTGCGCGTCACGCGCATCGTGAGCAACAAGCACCGGCGGCTCACCGCCAAGGGCATCAACAATGACAACGGCATCCAGTCGTCCGACGCCCGCGACTTCTTCGCGAAAAACCCGGAGATGCTCAGAAAGTTCTACCAACTCACGAAACCCTATCTCCAGGCACCATCAAACGACAACAACAAAAAGGAGACAAAAGTGAAGAAAAAATAAGTTATTACTGAAAAGAAGGGTGGGGAGGTTCAGTTCGGTTATTGAGCTTTCCCACTCTCACAAATTACGTAAAAGTTTTTTTTATCACGAATTTAAGAATTTCAGAATTCATAAGCAGATGGCGATGAAAAGAATTTTGAAGAATTATCGTCGCAAGCGACGCGAGTAACAACTCAGCGTTTGTTTTTTCAATACACGCTTGCAGTGCAAAGGTGTGATGAAAAAAAGAAAAAAAAAATCGCTTCGCTGGATAAAAAGAATAAAAGGAATAAAAAGATTTTACAGACTAATAGTCTGAAACGCGATGCTTGATAAAACGCCTGAAGGCGGGAACAAAAAGGGGGAAAAACATTCTTGCAACAAGTTGAGCCAAGAGTGCGAGGTTGCTGAAGGGGTAGGACGACATAAAGTCAGTCCCTACGTGTCCGTCCGCTCGCCTGGAAGGGCGAATGTTTTCTCGTTATAATAATTCGTGTCCAATTCGTGTTGAAAAAATTCGACCTTTACGGATGAAAATCCCTTTAGTTTTAATAAGGAGCAAATACCAAAGGAAGTTGCCTTTGGCGAGGGAACTTTTTTTTAGTCGCTTCGCGAGAAATCGAA
>CADBBP010000140.1 GCA_902792855.1 uncultured Prevotellaceae bacterium | reverse complement strand
CCAGGGCGTTGCCCTGGGCTGATATCTCGTTGGCCTTACAGGCCGTCCTGCATCATTAATCCAACCGCACCTTCGAAAACATTCGCTGAGTGGATACATGGTTACGAAATATGCGCTCATTGCTATTTTTGCACCATTTCTTCAAAAATATATATAACAACGAGGTGATTAGATTGTAAAATTGTACTAATTTTGCACATTGGATGAAAAATCAAATATGATTCATAATGAAAAAGACAATAGCCATCCTCACATGCGCCGCATCCTTCCATCTCATGGCGGGCGCACAGACCGCATACACCCTTGACCAGTGCAAGCAACTGGCAAAGGAGAACAACCACACCCTCAGCACCGCATACTCAAACCTGAAGCAGTCGGAGGAGCAAGCCAAACAGGCATACACCTCGTTCTTCCCGCAAGTGCAGGCCTTCGGACTGGGCATGCAATCCAACAAGCACTTGGTGGAAATGGACCTCGACCTGCCCGCCGAGATGGCTGCCATGCTGCCCCCCGGCATCACCCTTCCCTCCAGCATGGGAATGATGAAAAAGGGCATACTCGGCTCCATCTCCGCCATACAGCCCGTGTTCACCGGAGGAGAGGCCAACCGCATACAGATTGAGTCGTCGGAGGACGAGGTGGAGCTCACCACCGAGCAGTATTTCTGGAGCGTGGTTTCCTTCAAGGAGAAGCTCCGCACCCTCCAGTCGCTGCAGGCCATGCTCGCGCAACTGGAGAAAGACGTGTCGGTGGCCGTCAAAGCCGGGGTCACCATGCGCAACGACCTCCTGCAAGTGCAACTGAAGGAGAACGAGGTGGAGAGCGGCATGCTCCAGGTGAACAACGCCATCAGCATCTACAGCCAGTTGCTCGCCCAGTACATCGGCGTCAGCGGCAACATCGACGTTGTCAGCAACATCAACACCGAGAGCGTGCCGCCACTCGACCTTTCAGTACGGCGCGACCACACGGCAGCCCTCGCCGCAACGCCCCAGTACCGGCTGTTGGAGAAGAACGTGGAGAGCCACCAACTGATGCACAACATGAAAAAAGGCGAGAACCTGCCCACAGTGGGCGTGGGAGCCGCCTACAGCTACAACGACTTCATGGACAAGGGCCGCGGCGTGGGAACGCTCTTCGCCACCGTCAGCGTGCCCATCAGCGGATGGTGGGGCGGCACACACGCCGTCAGGAAGCAACGCCTCGCCCTCGACGATGCCAAGAGCCAACTGCAAGACAGCGCGGAGAAACTCGTCATCAACATGAACAACGCATGGGCCAATGTGGAGACAAGCCACAAGCAATTGCAGATTGCCCGAAAGAGCATCGAGCAAAGCGAGGAGAACCTGCGCCTGAACAACGACTTCTACAAGGCAGGGACGACGAAACTCTCCGACCTCCTCGACGCACAGAGCAGCTACCAGCAGGCAAGGGACAAGTTCGTTGACGCCTACATCAACTATCAGACCAACCTGCTGAAATACCGTCAAGCCACCGGACAATAACCTTACTGATATCAAGATGAAAAGGAACCTGACGAAAAGGCTGTGCCTGGCCGCTGCCATCCTCGCTTTCTGCGGCCCGGCAAGCGCACAACAAGACAGTGTTCGCACTGGAAGGAAAAAAGTGGCCGTCGTGCTTAGCGGCGGCGGGGCGAAGGGCATGGCTCACATCGGAGCACTGAAGGTGATAGAGCGGGCCGGCATACCGGTGGACATCATCACCGGCACGTCGATGGGAAGCATCATCGGCGGACTATACGCCATCGGCTACAATTCCAACTCTCTCGACTCGATGGTGCGCGTACAGGACTGGAGCTACGTCATCCTCACCTTCAAAAAGCGAAACCTGAACGACGGCGGCCTCATCAAGGGAAAGAACCTCGCCGAACTGTTCAAACAGCTCTGCACGGGGTACAACGACTCGCTCGACTTCAGTCGAGACCTGCCCATCCCCTTCGCATGCGTGGCCACCAACATCTTGGACAACAGCGAGGTGGACTTCCACAGCGGCAGGTTAGCACAGGCCATGCGCGCCTCCATGGCCATTCCGGCCGCCTTCTCACCCGTGCGCATCGGCAACATGGTGTTGGTGGACGGCGGCCTCCGCAACAACTTCCCTGCGGACATCGCACGGGAAATGGGGGCCGACATCATCATCGGTGTCACCGTGCAAGGCGCTCCCAAGATAGCAGAAGACATGAACCGCACGATGAGCATCCTGAGCCAAATCATTGATGTGAACTGCAAGAACAAGTATGACGAGAATTTGAGCATCACCGACGTGCCCATCCGTGTGAACACGGTAGGCTTCAATGCCGCCAGCTTCACACAGCAAGCCATTGACACGCTCATACGACGTGGAGAGGAGGAGGCCATGAAGCACTGGGACGAACTGATTGCCCTGAAACAACGCATCGGCATCGACGACAACTTCCGACCCAAACTGCTGCAACCGCTGCGACCGAAAGTGATGACCGAGAAGCAGCATGTCACCAAATTTGTCTTCGAGAACATGACGGAGCAGGACGAGCGATTCATCCGCCAGAAATTCCACCTTCACAGGACCGACAGCATCGATGCCATCCTTGAGCAGCAACTCACCACCTCCATGCGCTTGGACTTGTTCTACCAGACGGCGGAATGCAAACTCGTGCCCGATGGCGAAGGGGTTTCCGTCATCCTCACAGCCGGCAACAGGAAGACGGCACAATTCTATGCCGGACTACGCCACGACAACGAGGAGTATGCCGCCGTGCAACTCAGTGCCGACATGCCCCTCAACACCGCGGTGCCGATGTTTGCCGACGTCACCCTGCGCTTAGGCAAGCGCCTGAAGGCACATGGCGAACTGACATTCAACATCAAGAGTTTCACCAGGCCAACCATCGACTACACGTTCTTCCGAAACGACGTGGACGTGTACGTCAATGGCGACCGCGACTACAACATCCACTACAACCAGCATCAGGCAGAAATCCTGCCTATCAACCTCTACATTCGCCACGTCAACCTCCAGGCTGGGTTGCGATGGGACTTCCTCCACTTCCGCGACAAACTCGCATCGTCGTCATCGCAGAACATCATCCTCGACAACGAGCACTATTTCAGCTACAGGGTCAACCTGAACTACAACAGCGAGGACAACTGGTATTTCCCCACTCGTGGTGCACGGTTCAAGGTAGGGTATGCCTACCTGACGGACAACTTCGCCAAGCTTGAGGGGAAAAGTGGCATGAGCGACGTCAATGGCAACTGGCGCAAGTCGTTCACCATGGGCAGCCGCTTCACCCTCCAACCCATGGTTTACGGACGCTTCCTCTTCGGCACGGCGTCGCCGCTCATCTTTAGCAACACCATCGGCGGTGAGTGGTTCGGACACTATGTGGAGCAACAGATGCCCTTCGCAGGAGTGGGCAACATGGAATATGTGGAGCGACAGTTTGTTGCAGCACAACTGCAAGCACAGCAGCGCATGGGAGACAGGCACTATGTCATCCTCCGCATTGCAGGAGCACAGCAGTCAGAAAAGCTGAAAGACATTTTCGACCACAAGACGCTCTTCGGCATCCAGGCTGGCTACTATTTCTGGGCACCAATCATCGGCCCCGTAGGCGCCACCATCGGCTACAGCAACCGCACCAAGGAGGCACATCTCTACCTGAACGTAGGTTACGAATTCTAAAAATTTCGACCTACGATTGGAAATGATGTTAACGATATGTAGCAATATGGTGACTAAAAAAGGAGTGCCCTAACGGGCAGAACCATCGGTCGACGTGCGAAGCGAAAGTCAAATCTCACAAATCGGTACAAATCATACAAATCATTCCAAACAACAATGATACCAAAGGGATTTTCATCCGTACCGAAAAAAGTCTGAGGCTGGATGATTTGCACAGTAGGAAAAATAAGCTGCACGGAAAAAAGGTCGGCATTTTGCCGGCCTTTTTCCGTATGAGCATAAAAATAGATTTTTTGTTCGTCATCCGAAAAGGGCGTTTCATCACTCCCAGATGGTGGTTCGTCAAAATCGTGTTTTTTCTTTAGGTTCATATCCCATTCTTACGTAAATTTGCTGAGAAAATTTCAAAATTTACCAAATCAACCAACATTACTTTTAAACCAAAATGATATGAAAAAGAAAATTTACACCAAACATTTATGGATGCGGGCTGCAATGATGCTGCTCGTGGCACTGTTCACCAACGCTTCGGCGTGGGCGCAATATGTTTTCATCTATGCACAACCAAACAGTGCTGCCACTGTCAAAGTAGGGACGAGTTTGGTTCTCGACGAATTTGTAGATGGTGCAGGTTTCACCATGGCAACTCCCGGCGAAACGGTCTATTTTGGATATTCCGCCTACGACGATTACGAATTTAAGAGAATAAGATGCGATAATTTGACAGACAGCGACATCACCAAGGTGAGCGACAACATCTATTCTTTCACCATGCCCGATGGTGTTGATTTCCTGACCATTTGGATGGATTTCGAATACGTGGGGGGAAGTGTGGAAATCACCGGTGTTGACATCAATGAGGAGAACTTCCCCGACGCCAACTTCCGAAACTGGCTCCTCTCCCAATCCTATGGCAAGGATGCTGTCATCACCGACACCGAGATGGCAGGCATCACCAAGATTGTGGCAAGGTCGTGTGGTATAGAAGACCTGACAGGCATCGAGCATTTCACAGCACTTGCAGAACTTTATGTTGACAACAATTTGGAAACGCCTGAAGAAGAAAGGAATAAGATTTCGTCTATTGACCTGTCGGGCAACACCTTCCTGCGCACCCTCTACTGCGACAACAACAAAATCACCTCACTCAATCTCTTGAACAATCCAAACCTGACAAACTTGAATTGTGGCGGCAATCTCTTGACACAACTTAATGTCACTGCCAACACCAAATTGCAAATCTTGGCATGTAGCGACAATAAGCTGGGATCTCTTGATGTCACAACAAACCAAGAGTTGGCATTGCTTTTGTGTTCGGGAAACAATCTGTCAACACTGAATGTCACCAACAATTTGTTGATAGAGCAGTTGTATTGCGACAACAACCAATTGACCGAGTTGGACGTGAGCAACCAAAACCTTCTCACGATATTGAATTGCAACGACAACCTCCTGTCCTCTCTTGAAGTGAACAGCAACAAGTTATACCAACTCTATTGCTACAACAATCAAATAAAGGGCCAGGCGATGGACGCCTTGGTGAACTCATTGCCGGAATACCAGTATGCCTACATGGTGATTTTGGACTTGGAAAGTGAGACAGAGCAAAACGCCATTACAAAGGAACAAGCTGATGTGGCAAAATCAAAAGGATGGTCCGTAGAAGGTATCAGTGGTGAAGATTTTTACCCACTCTCATTTGGGGATGAACACGAATATGTCGATCTCGGCCTGACCAGCGGCACATTATGGGCCACATGCAATGTGGGGGCAAACAAACCTCTGGATGCCGGCCTCTTTTTCGCTTGGGGAGATACGGAAGGCCACGGAAGCGACCCCTCCGACGGCTACCTCTTCAACTGGGAGAATTACAAGTGGGCGGAAGTAGTAGGAGAAGAAACCGTCTTTACCAAATACTGCACCGACAGCAGCCGTGGAAAGGATGGCGTCACCGATGGCAAATATGAACTTGACCCAGAGGACGATGCCGCCTATGTGAACTGGGGCATCCAATGGCGCACACCCAGCGTCCAACAGTGGCAGGAACTGAAGGACGAATGTACATGGACCCTGACAACCATAGGGGATGTCAATGGTTACGAAGTAGTAGGCACAAATGGCAATTCCATTTTCCTGCCCGAAACAAGATGGCGCATCGACGACATGTTGCTCGATGGAGGTGCTTATTGGTCGCGCTCTTTCAATCCAACAGACATGGCAGGCGCTTATTATTTCGGATGGGATGAATGGGGAGAATATGAGTATGGTGGATGGGTGGACGGCCAATGTGTGCGCCCTGTCGTCAACACGAACAAGTACATCAAACTTGCCGACAATGCCGTCAACGGTGAGACAATCGCAACAGCGGCTGCAAGTGACGACACGTATGAAGTGAAGCTCGAAGGCCGCACACTCTATAAAGACGGTGAATGGAACACGCTGTGCCTGCCGTTTGACCTGTCTGAGGAGCAACTCTCCGACTATCCATTGGCAGGGGCAGACATCCGCACACTGACCCAGGCCAGCGTCACGGGGCATCACGTGGACCTGACCTTTGGAGGCAGCGTCAGCAGTCTCACTGCCGGCACACCTTACATCGTCAGATGGGAAGCAGACACGAAGATACCAACCATCATCGACCCGGTATTCCGCAACGTGACCATCAGCGAAGCGACAAACAGTTTCACCTCAGCAGACGGCCATGTGAACTTCATCGGTTATTATGACGCCTTCCCCATCACTCCATACGACAACCCACTTATCTACTACCTCACTTCGGGCAACATGCTGCAATACACCGCCAAGGAGCGCACGTTGAAAGCCTGTCGCGCCTACTTCACGTTCACGCCCAACGAAGGCAGCAGTGCCAACGACTTCTCTTTCGACATTCATTTCGGGCAGAGCCACGATACCATTCAGCAAGCGAAATGGGATGAAGACAAAGAGGAAGGTGGATGGTTCGACCTCAATGGGCGTCGCCTGAGTGGCAAGCCTACGCAGAAAGGAATCTATGTGACTAAAGGACAAAAGGTTGTCATTCAATAAACCAAGTGGGAAAAGCCATGAAAGCAAAAAAGACTTATATGACACCTGACACCGAACAGGTGAAACTGAACACCAGTGAGAAGGTGATGCAAAACACCTTGCATGACACCTTCAGCGGCGGCGACTCGTCAGATACAGGTATCATCATCGGCGGGGAAGACAATGATGAGGACGATAACCGCGCCAACCGATGGACCAACCATCTTTGGGACGAGTTGTAAACCACAAAAACAACAAGGCGGGGACTTACTTTTAGGTAAATCCCCGCCTCTTTTGTCGTGGCTTTCTGCCACGCACGTTATTTCTTGAACATCCAGTAGTCGAGCCTCACCTGCCCCTTGGCTTTGTCGAAGCAGAGGTAGAGGTCGTGCAGACCCTTGGCGCCGGAAACCTTGGTGCTGAGCTGCTTGTATTTCTCCACCGAGCCGGTGGGGCCGATTTGCATGGTGCCGATGACCGGGCCGTCCACGGCGTCGAGGCGCAGCGTCAGGGTGCAGGAGCCCTCGGCGGCAGCCACCATGGCGAACTGCTTGGCGCCCTTCTCCCCGAAGTCCACGCCCCTCAGGCGGATGTACTCTTCGTCGTCGATGTCGGTCACATACATGTTGCGCCGTCCGGTGCTGTAGGGCATGTCGGCCACCACGCCGGTGTTCTCCACACCCATCTTTGCCGACTTCAGGCCCTTTCCCCAAGCCATGGTCTCAGCCTCCACGCGACGGTAGGGGTCGAGCGCATGCAACTGCTCCATGGGCTTCTGGTCGAGCCAGTAAGGCACTTCGGCAATGGTGCCGTCGGGCAGGTAGTTGATTTCCGTGGCCGACACGGAGCGCCGCTCATGGTGCACGAAGGTGTCGAGGTGCATCAGGTCGTAGTTCTGCCCGAAGATGTAGGAGCGTCCCTTGTAGTCCACGATGCCGGGGTGGTTGCCGCGGTCGCGCTGTGTGGGCCGCATCACATACCCTTTGCTCTCCCATGGGCCGGTGGGGCTGTCGCTCATGGCATATCCCAATGCCTCCGGGCAGCAAGTGGTGGCATATCCCAAGTAGTATTTCCCGTTGCGCTTGTAGAACCACGGTCCCTCCTGGTAATGCTCGATGTGGTAGTTGAGTTTGACGATGCTGTCCTTGAGCGATATCATGTCGTCGTTGAGACGGGCGTAGTAGGTGTTGGGATTTCCCCAGTACATGTATGCCTGTCCGTCGTCGTCGGTGAAGACGGAGGGGTCGATGTCGTCCCAATGCTCGCGCTGCCACACCAAGGGCTTGCCCAGGGGGTCGCGGAAGGGGCCGTAGGGCGAGTCGGCCACCAGCACGCCGATGCCGTGTCCGTGGAGTGGCGCATAGAGGTAGTACTTGCCGTTGCGCTCCACGGTCTGTATGGCCCAGGCGCCGTTCTCGCGGCTTCTCCACTCGAAGTCCCTGAGCGAGGCCACCGCCCCGTGCTCCGTCCAGTTGACCATGTCGGTGGTGGACCACAGGAGCCAGTCATACATGAAGAAGCCGGCGGAATTTTTCTCGTTGGGGTCGGGGATGTCCTCCGGCGAGGCATCGTGCGAGGTGAAGACAAAGAGGGTGTCGCCCACGACAAGTGGCGACGGGTCGGCGGTGTACTTGGTCTGGAAGAGCGGCATGTTGACCTGCTCCAGGCCCCGCATCTCCCACCAGTCGAAATTGAAGAGTTTCGGTCCCTTCCTCCCGGTGAACACCAAGTAGAGGTCGTGCGTGCCTGTGGTGTAGGCGGTGAGGTCGGCGGTGAGTGTCTGCCAGCGCGCCCATCCTCCCGTGCCGGGAACATGGAGGCGCACCAGGAGCGGTCCGGCAAGGCTGTCGGTACGCACCTCGATGGCGCCGCCCCGCAGGGCACTGGCCACACGTGCGGTGAAGGTGCGCGGCACACCTTGTCCGAAGTCCACTGCCTGCAACTTGATGTAGTCGCCGTTGTGGATGTCGGAGATATAGACGCCGGTCTCGGTGTCCTCCTCCGCCTTCACGCCACGAGAGAAAGCCATCGTCTCTGCCTCCACGCGGCGGTAGGGATTGAGCGTTCCCACGGGCTTCACGCCCTCGTCGGTGGGCATGATGGTGGGCAGCGAACCGTCGGCGTTGTATTTGAACTCCTCCACGGCCACGCTGCGCCCGAAGCCTCCACCGCCCGGCAACTTGCCGGTGTGGTAGAAGAAATAGCTGTGACCCTTGTAGTCGGCCACCCCACAATGGTTGGTGAAGGAACCGGTGTCGCACAGCGGCATCACCTGTCCGGCGTATTTCCATGGGCCGGTGGGTGCGGGAGCCGTACTGTAGGAGATGTGCTCCGGCACGCCGCCGGCGGCGTAGAGCAGTTGGTAGGTGCCGTTGCGCTTCGTCAGCCAGGGGCCTTCCACATAGCTGTCCTTGTATTCCTTCCCCTTCACGCGCTCGTTCATCGCCGGGGAACCGAAAGCCTCCTCCGTCATGGGCAGCATGCCCAGTTCGCCCTCATAGGACACCATGTCGCGGTTGAGCTTGAGGTAATAGACGCGGGGGTTGCCCCACATCAGCCACGCCTGCCCGTCGTCGTCGATGAAGACGGTGGGGTCGATGTGGTCCCAACTGCCATTCTCAAACAATGGCTTGCCCAAGGCGTCGCGGAAAGGCCCGGTGGGCGAGTCGCCCACAGCCACGCCGATGGCCATGCCCTTCGACAGCCTGGAATGGGCGCAAACATACCAATAGAAACGCCCGTCGCGCTCCACGCACTGGCTCGCCCAGGCACGGTCGTCGGCCCATGAGAAGCTCTCCAAGGCCAACGGCGAACCGTGGTCGGTCCAGTTCACCATGTCGGTGGTGGAATACACGCGCCACTCCTGCATCCAGAAGAAGTCGGCGCCATCCTCGTCGTGGCCGGTATATACATACATCGTGCCGTCGTGCACCATCGGAGCCGGGTCGCTCGTACACCAGGTTTGCACAAAGGGGTTCTGCGCCATGACGGGGCGCGGGAGGAGCAGTCCGGCGAGGGCTGCCGCCATCAAGAATAGCTGTTTTCTCATAACAATTGTTGATAAGGCACGAGGAGATACCATCCTCGTACAGATGTTTTGCTTTTGGCTGCAAAGTTAAGAAAAAAAAGAGGTGTGACACAACTGATATGTCACACACTCTTTTTGCAGTGTAACGTCATGGGGCAAACTCGTCATTTCTTCCCTGTAATCCTTCATTTGACAAGGAAAGATATGACACAGAGTCTCCTCATGAATTGTTCATTCCAACCAATGAAGAGCCTTTTCTTTCATCTTTTCATACCAATCGACCTCGCTCTGACACGTTTGAGCATATTGATTCGAGGTCTCGAAAAACAAACGCACATGCTCTGGATTTGGCGTAAAGCCGGCTTTATAGGAGTCCTCCACCATCTTTCGGAAAATACTTAATGGCAAAGGAATAATGGTCAATTTTCCCCCATACATGGCAAGATTGAGGTGATGTAGCGTAAAAAAGTGAGTCACACACGCCTCGTTGATGGTTGGTGCAATAAAGAGACAGTAGCAAGGTTTCCCATTACTTTTTTTCAGTTTGCCAAGATGGCGAGTTACCGGGAAAAACATTCTTGTCGTTCAACCGACCAGCACGCCAGCAAAGGTAATTCTTTTAATGATTATCCGCATCTATCCGTAACCACCTCGTCGCCAAAAGGCAATCGCCAAGAGGTGAGTGTGCACGTAGGGAATTACATAAAAGTAATTCCCTACATTGGATGCCAGCTCTTGGCGTAAACGAACTTGACATTCATTTTTGGACACGCTTTACGGATAATTGCGGATAATCATAATTCTTTTTTTGTAAAACCTCATCGTTTGCTTGTAAGAATACAACAGTCATAACAAAGAGCCGTGCCAATAGTCATATTTGCCGAGTTCCTCCTTGAGAGCAGACTTCATGGGATTATCGCGCAGGATTTGTGCAACCAAGGTTCGGGCTTGTTGACCACCCCACTCGCACGATTTGCTCAGTAAATAGATGCCTTCAGCTATTTGTGCATAGAACTGGCGTTCGGAGGCAAACTTCGCGTTGCTTCGGATGACTTTGACCGAGTCGTCCACAATCTCCTTTTGCTGCTTTTCGGAGAAGTATCGAGCATAGCGGCTGAACAATGCCAGTCGCTCACCGCCACTGTTCTGGTAGCCATAGTAAGCACTGGATGAGGCGGTGGGCAATGTCAGCAAATGTTGATACATCAGTTGGAAGAGACGTTCCTCCTCGAAAAATTTGAACAGAGTGCCCGCATCGACTTTCCCTTTGCTTTCCGAGAATAACTTGTCACGGTTTGCTGGCCACTCGTCCTCGCTGAAGCACTCGTGGAAGGTGTGGTAGTAGTCCTCCTGTTTTTCTGTAACGTGGAAGAAGAGCCACCGGGCAGCCTCGCTGATGATTTTCTTGTCATCCATGCGGCGACCGATTTCCAACAATTTCTCATACCAGTAACGCGCTTTCCATCCGCCAGGCACATTGGTAATCTTTTTCTTGCAGAGAGCTATCGCCTTGTCGTAGAGGTGGTCATCCATAAGTTGTTCGTATCGCATGATGCTGATGTCTTCAAGGTCGAGGTTCTGCTTGATGACCGCCTCGGCATCCTTGTCACGCCCCATTTCATAGAGCAGGTTGATCTTCCACTTCACATACTTTGTCTTGTCGGAGCTGTAAGTGGCGGAAAGTATGCGGTTGTCTATTTCATTGAGCAAGTCTTCGGGTGCAAGCAGGTGGGAGCTGGCAGTGTCGATGGCATTGTCGATGCTATTGGAAAGATACGACTTGTAGGTGCTGGCAGTTGCCAATTGACGGAGCCGCTCCACCATGTCAAGTTTTTGGGCGTGGGGAACATCTTTGTCATTCACTATCACGTCGCTGACGATGGCCAATGCCTGCTCGTTTCCGAAATTACTGTTTTGATAATTGTAATCCTCGTAAACGTGGTCGCTCTCAAACTTGTCTGCCAGCACCTCCAGCAGCAACAGGGCATTTTCGGCAGCAGTTGCCCCCTCCTGGTGTTTGCGAAGGTGTTCGAGCTGCTTGAGAAAGTGCTTGATATCCCGACGGATGGCAACCCAGTCGAGCGACGAGCCATAGCGGCGAGCGCGCCCCTTCTTGCGATGGAGGAAGCAGTTGTCCACCATCTTCTTGTAATCCAAAGTATTGTCACAAGGCATGAAAGTTTCGATGAGGGCTTTCGCAAAAGCTTCGTCCTTGGAGGCGTAACTCTTGGCAAATTTCAGCAACAATTTGTCATCGGTTAGCGACAATATTTGTTTCAATTGTTCTTTGATTTCCTTGTCCATGATGTCTTGTATTTGACGAGGCCGGACTGTCGTCGTGGGGATATAGTCCCATGGCACAGCGAGTGTATCAGCTTCGATGCAGGTGATGTTGGGAATGATGGGTCAAAGGTAAGGATTTTTTTTGAGAAAAACACCAATAGACAAAAACAACTGCACAATTTTACCATGCAAGCCATAAGGAACTGACACTATGTAAAGTTTACAAATGACAAGTGGACAAATTGATGTTTGCAGATTTTTGTGTTAATTCAAAGAGCATTTTTTCAACATACAAATCACATTGAATTAGTCATATAATTTTGTATAGCAAGGAATTAATGGAAAATTCGTGGTAATTCGTGTTAAAATAAATCTTGCAAATTTGTCTCATCAAATTCAATATATTTTAAAGTTTCCACACATAATTGTATCATTAAAGTGACAGTTCCTAAGATTATCCGAAATGCCGTGGGTACGAGCATAGCGTGTACCCACGGCAGAACTATATGGTCTTGGTGTGGTGCGAACTACGAGGTCAGTCTTTCAGCACGCCCAGTTCGCGTCCCACCTTGATGAAGGCCTCTATGCAGCGGTCGAGCTGCGGACGGTCGTGCCCTGCGGAGATTTGCACGCGGATGCGGGCCTGTCCCTTGGGCACCACCGGGTAGTAGAAGCCGGTGACATAAATCCCCTCGTCTTGCATGCGGCTGGCATAGACCTGCGAGAGTTTGGCGTCGTAGAGCATGACGGCGCAGATGGCGCTCTGCGTGGGCTTGATGTCGAAGCCGGCGGCCATCATACGGTTGCGGAAATATTCCACGTTGCCCACGAGGCGGTCGTGCAACTCGTTGCTCTCGCGGAGCATGGCAAACACCTCCAGACTGGCGCCGATGATGCATGGTGCCAAGGAATTGGAGAAGAGGTAAGGCCTGCTTCGCTGGCGCAGCATCTCGATGATTTCCTTCCGGCCGGTGGTGAAGCCTCCCAAGGCTCCTCCAAACGACTTGCCCAAGGTGCCGGTATAGATGTCCACACGGCCATAGGTGCCATACAACTCGCTCACGCCGTGGCCGGTGGGTCCCACCACGCCGGCGGAGTGCGACTCGTCCACCATCACCAAGGCGTCGTAACGCTCGGCCAGGTCGCAAATCTTGTCCATCGGGGCCACGTTGCCGTCCATGGAGAACACGCCGTCGGTGACGATGATGCGGAAGCGTTGGGCCTGTGCCTCCTGCAAGCACCGCTCCAAGTCGCCCATGTCGGCGTTGGCATACCGATAGCGGCGGGCCTTGCACAGGCGCACGCCGTCGATGATGGAGGCGTGGTTGAGGGCGTCGGAGATGATGGCGTCCTCCTCGGTGAACAGCGGTTCGAAGACCCCGCCGTTGGCATCGAAGCAGGCGGCGTAGAGGATGGTGTCCTCCGTCTTGAAATAGTCGGAGATGGCAGCCTCCAACTCCTTGTGGGCATCCTGTGTGCCACAGATGAAGCGCACGGACGACATGCCGAAGCCCCGCCGCTCCATCATCCTGCGGGCGCCTTCCATGAGACGGGGATGGTCGGAAAGCCCCAAGTAGTTGTTGGCGCAGAAATTGAGCACCTCGCGCCCACCCACCTGGATGGCGGCACGCTGCGGACTCTCTATGATACGTTCTTCCTTGTAAAGCCCGGCCTCACGAATCTCGGAGAGCAGCGAGCTGAGATGTTGTTGCATTTTTCCGTACATGACGATTAGAATGAAAGGTTTGACTTGTTAATGAGCTATTGATGTGACAAAATAAGTGATTTTTTTCGAGATTTCCGCCTTTTCGAGGGAAAAAGTTCACTAAAAATTCAAGAAAAATTCAATTTTACCGATTTCTTGACACAAGAACGAGAAAAAAATGCTTACTTTGCATAAGCAAACACAAAATCGGAAAGTAGTATGAAAAACATCCTCGTTATTGGCTCCACGGGGCAGATAGGTTCGGAACTGACGATGGAGCTTCGCAAGCGTTATGGCGACGAGCACGTCGTGGCAGGTTACATCACCGGAAGCGAACCCAAGGGCGCCCTGCGCGAGACCGGCCCCATGGCCATGGCCGACGTCACCGACGGCAAGATGGTGGCGGAAGTCGTCAGACAATACTCCATCGACACCATCTACAACCTGGCAGCGTTGCTCTCCGTGGTGGCCGAGAGCAAGCCGCACCTCGCATGGCGAATAGGCATCGACGGACTGTGGAACATCCTCGAGGTGGCACGCGAGCAGCACTGCGCCGTCTTCACCCCCAGCAGCATCGGCTCCTTCGGGCTAAGCACGCCACACGTTCGCACGCCTCAGGACACCATCCAGCGCCCGAGAACCATCTATGGCGTGTCGAAGGTGACCACCGAACTGCTCAGCGACTATTTCTTCTACAAATATGGGGTGGACACGCGCTCCGTCCGCTTCCCAGGCATCATCTCCTACATCACACCGCCCGGAGGGGGCACCACCGACTACGCTGTCGATATCTTCTACTCCGCCGTCAAGGGCGAGAAATTCACATGCCCGCTGCGCAAAGGCACACTGCTCGACATGATGTACATGCCCGACGCCTTGAAGGCCGCCATCATGCTCATGGAGGCCAACCCGGAGCGGCTCGTCCACCACAACGGCTTCAACGTGGCGGCCATGAGCTTCGCACCGGAAACCATTTACGCTGAAATCAAAAAGCACATCCCGGAATTTGAGATGGACTACGACGTGGACCCGCTCAAGCAGAGCATCGCCGAAAGCTGGCCCGACCGCATGAACGACACATGCGCCAGAAGGGAATGGGGATGGGCGCCGCTCTACGACATACGCTCCATGACAACCGACATGATAGAGAAACTCAGCCAGAGGCTAAAGGTGAAGAAACAATAACCCCAAATCATCGCTCCACAAAGAACAAGGAACAGCCACTTTGCAAAACATGCAAATGGCTGCAAGTGCTTGCACCAACTATAGTGCGGCTATCTCCTCAATGGTTAATCCTGTGATGTCGGCGATGTCTTCCAAGGCAAAGCCCTTGGCCTTCATCTTGATGGCGTGCTCACGA
>CADBBP010000139.1 GCA_902792855.1 uncultured Prevotellaceae bacterium | reverse complement strand
TGCCATTTCGTCTCAAATTCCTACAAATTCCATCATAAAGAAAATTGACTTCCACTTCGTACGTCGACCGTTGGTTCTTTAATTCTAAAATTCGTGATAGAAAAGGTGGGAAACTTCAGTACTTTCATCAACAAATGTTAAAAAAGGGCTTGTGAAGCAATTAATTTGCGAAATAATTTGGTTTATAACATAAACTTGTTTATCTTTGCATCGTGAATTTGTCACAACAGGTCGAAGGCTTGCTTTCTACAGGAGCACGGTCGAGGCCAAAGCATAGTAAAGAGAAATGTATAACCAAAAAGAGACAACCATGGAAGAAAGGAACAATCTGACTGCCGAGCGCAGTCTTGAAATCATCACCGAACAGATAGAGCGCAGCCGCCAAATGGTTGCCAAGGGCACGGGTGAACTGCTCTACATTTCAGGTCTTAGCATGATAGGGATGGCCATCCTCATTGGCCTTTGCATCTATTATACGGGGAATATGGCTTTCTATGTCATGTACATATTGCTGCCAGCCATCATCTGGGGTGCCGACCGCTTAGCCAAGAGAAACAAGCCGCAAGCCCCGGTCAGCTATGTTGGCTATCTCGTGGACAAGTCATGGCATACCTTTGGCACTTTCGCACTCCTCTATTTTGTGCTTTTCAATCTATACCCCTTTGTAATGGGACAGCAGAGCACGGAGAATCTCCTGCAACTGAACATCACCCCCTTCCGCACAATCCTGCTGCTCATGGGTATGACCATCGCCATCAACGGCTATATCCTGAAGCAAAAGTGGATGGTGGTCTGCGGCATTTTCGGCGGCATCGCCGGGTTCGTATGGGAATTGTTCAACATGACACAAAACCTGTTGGCTTGGATGGGAGCCGACGCAAGCGAAAAAGGAATAACCTATGGCATGGTTCCCAACATCATCATGGCCATCTTTGCCTTCGTCGGCCTGACGCTCCCGGGCTGGATGCTCAAGAAACAGCAATAGCCTATGTTCAAGCCATTAGACCCACTGCTGCATTCAGAATTGCGGTTGGCTGTCATGTCGCTGCTCATCAGCATCGAAGAAGCCGAGTTCCCCTACATCAAGGAGCAAACAGGGGCTACGTCTGGCAACCTCAGCGTGCAAATAGACAAACTCTCCGCGGCGGGCTACATAGAGGTGAAGAAGACTTTCAAGGGCAAGAAGCCATGCACCATCTGCCGCATCACGCCCGACGGGGTAAAAGCCTTCGAGGCCTATGTAGAGGCCCTGAAAAGCTATCTGAAAGTCAAGTAGCCTCACCCCCTGCTGTTCATGCCGTTTGCGGTGTGATGACGGCGTGTATGTTGTCGATGTATTTGGCGAGGGGGAGCATGTAGGAGGAGAAGACGGCGAGGCGCTCGTCGAAGGGAGGCTCGTTGACGACCGTCTCCTTGGTGATGTCGCCGTTCTCGCAGACGTAGGCGATGATGGTCAACAGGAAATCCTCTTGCTCGGCATTCAACACGTTGCCAGAGATGTATTCGGAGAAACGCCGGACGGCGTTCTTGCGGTCCACCCCCACCATGGAACGGATGAAGATGGCCACGTTGCTGCCACACGCCATCCCCATGGTGTGACGGTCGTAGTCATCCCTGCTGCCAAGTTCGTGCCAGAGGATGCGCTCCAGTTCGGCGATGTCGGCAGGAGACAGTTGCTCCATGTTGTATATCTTTTGCAGCACGGGGAGGTTGCGGTTGTTTGCGAGGAAGTCCAGGATGCTCTGCTTGTACGTCACCCGGGGCGTGATGCCCTCAAACGACCCCTCGTCGGTGATGGTGTCCTCGATGTCAACGGCGAACCACCGGTCGTCCCTTTTCTCAAGGAACTTGACCAAGTCCCTCAGGTCGTTTCTCACCTTCTCCATCCAGCGGAGCGAGACGTTCTGCCATGCCACATCCGAGAGCACCTCCTTGATGGTGCCCATCTTCGCCTGCACCTGCGGCAGCGTGGCTTTCTCCTGCAATTTCTCCGCGATGGCCTGCACGGAGTGCACCGCCTTGTTGGCGTTGGTCTCCCCGTCGAGCAGGGACAGTTGGATGAGCAGCGCCAGCACATCAAACTTCTTCGCCCCCTCGTCCTGGGTGTTCCTTGGCAGCAAGGGCGAGACGACGGTGTTCAACGTGGCCACATCCACCTCCGACAAGTACGTCCAAGCATCCTTGTCCTTGAAATGGCTCACATCCTCCCAATGCTCCCTGACGGAAACATGGCTGTCGGAGAGCGCCGCCACCTGCTCTCTCAGCAGGGCCTTTATGTCGTCGTGCAGCCCCTTGGCATATTCATCCTCCTGGTGCTCCTGGTGCTGCAGGTGGAAGGCAATCTTCGTCCTGAGCGAGAAAATCTTCTCCGTCAGCGAACGCACCACGGGGGCCTTGTTCCCGTCGGGGTTTTGGTCAAAGAACTCGAAGTTGCGGCACCAGTCGAAGATATAGAAAAACTCCTTGTCCTTCCCCGGGCCGAAGATGTCCTTCGAGAGCCGCGTGCCACGCCCGACCATCTGCATGAACTTGATTCTGCTCTTCACCGCCTTGAAGAACACGAGGTTGAGCACGTCGGGCACGTCGATGCCCGTGTCGAGCATGTCCACCGACACGGCAATCTGCGGGTTTCCGTCGCGTATCTCAAACTTGTCGATGAGGTCCTTCGAATAAGTGACGTAGTTGTCGATGAGCACGCAGAAGTCCGCCCCATATTCGGGATAGAGCACATTGAAGCGCTCCACAATCATCTCCGCATGGCGGTGGTTGTAGGCGAAGACGATGGTCTTTCCTATGCGCTCCCCGCTCTGCACCTTCAGGCCGTTCTCCATCAGGTCCTGCAGCACGCGGTCGATGGTGTCGATGTTGAAGATGTATCTGAAGATCTCGCTGCTGGCAATGTCGCGCTTGTTGCCGTAGCCGTCGGCAGGGAGGTCCTCCGCCGCCATGCCCACAGCCTCCTCATCCGCTTCCACATACTCGTAACCGAGCGACCCCTGTTCATGCGCCCACACGTTTTCCAGTTGCTCCTTTTCCTCCTTGCTGAGCTTGTCATACTTGATGCCCTCTTTCAATATCAGCGAGCCGCGCTTGAAGCCCTTGTAGTTGACGAGGTAGCCATCCGCCACGGCCTCCTCCAACTCGTATGCATAGTTGGGCTGCCCCTGCTCCATCTGGAAGGTCTCGTAGGTGCTGCGGTCCACCTCGTCCCTCGGCGTGGCGGTCAGTCCCACGAGCAGGCTGTCGAAATAGTTGAAGATGGCGGCGTATTTGCCGAAGATGCTGCGGTGCGCCTCGTCGATGATGATCAAGTCGAAGCGCCCCACGGAGAACGCCTTCTCGTCGGTGTCGATGTAGTTGATCATCGTCTGATAGGTGGAGAAGGAGATGCGCGCCGTGGTGTCGGGGTCTTTGTCCTCGCTCAGTATCGAGGTGGTCATGTGGGGCAGCAGCTTCACGAAGTTCTTGTGCGCCTGGCTCACCAATGGGATGCGGTCGGCGAGGAAGAGCACGTTCTTCACCCAGCCGTTGCGCGTGAGCACATCGACCAAGGAGATGGCCACGCGGGTTTTCCCCGTGCCCGTGGCCATCACCAGCAGGCCCCTGCGGTGCTTGGTGTTGAAGTGCTCGCAGACGGCCTTGATGGCCATCTTCTGGTAGTGGCGGTCGGTGATGCTGTCCTTCACGCCAAAGTCGTCGATGTCGTGCCGCTGCCGTTTCTGGACGAGCAGTTCCAGGTCGCTCTCCGTGTGGAAGGCGTACAGCCGCCGCGGCGGGTAGCCCAAGCCGTCGATGATGTAGGTCTCAAAACCATTGGTGTAGTAGATGACGGGGCGTGTGCCATACCGCCTTTCAAGGCAGTCGGCATAGAGTTCGGCTTGGTGCTTCCCCTTGACGGGGGAGACGCTCGACCGCTTGGCCTCGACGACCGCCAAGGGCAGGCCGTTGCTGCCAAAGAGCACATAGTCGCAATAGCCCACGCCACCGGCGTTCGGCATCCCCTCCACCTCCACTTCGATGCAAGCCTTTGAGGGTTGGATGGCGCCCTCGGTGTCCAACACGTCCCACCCCGCTTCCTTCAGCATGAGGTCGATATACAGTTTGCGGGTCTCTGCCTCGGAGAGGTCGGTAGGCATTTCCGCTACAGGCGTCTTGTCTTCCACCGCCTCCTTGCTCGCCTCCTGCACGATGGGCGACTGCGGTGTCACCGTCACCGTGGCAGGTGTCAGGCGTGGCTCCCTCGGGATTTTGGGGAGCAGGTCTTTGTCGAAGGGCTTGACCTCTTTGACGACAGTCAGTTTGAGCAGGACGGCGGCAACGACATTGTAGATGTTGAGCAGGCAGAAGAAAGCCTCTCTCTTGCTCACGGGGACGCCGTGCGCACCGTTGTTGCCCACCTTGCGCACGTAGTGGACGGCCATCATCACACGGTCGTCGCCGATGAAGTCGCGGAAAGCCTCGCCATCTACAAGTTCTATCAGCGTCGCCCTTTCGGAGATGTCGATGTGCTTCATCATATACAGCGAACGGACCACATACTCCAATGCCTTCCTCGCCGAAATGGCACTCAAGTCGGGATAGAAGCACTGCAACTCCTCTGCCGCTGAGCAGAACTGATGCAACTCACTCAGACCCAAGTCTTGTAGATAGTCGAAATTTCTCATCACTTCTTCTTTCCTTGTTCTACGATTGTCTTTTCCAAATCCTCCAGCATTTTAAGGTCTTCCTCGTCTGCCTCACGTGCTTCAAGTTGCTTGCGCTTGGAGTTGAAGTCATCATATACTCGCTTCACCAACTGCTCTGCCTCCTCGTTGGTGATGGAGCCATGGCCGTGCAATATGTCTTTTTCTTGAAAGGTCAACAAGCCATCTACATTCTTGCGCCAATAGTCAAGGGTGAGGTCACGCCGGCCCTTCACGCGTTCCTCCGCACTGGTCAGGAAGATGTCCACAAGCCGGTTGAGCGAGTCAATCTCGTCGGTCTGCAAATAATTTTTGGCTATGACGACATCGCCTTTGCGCACGATGCTTCCTTTCCACGTGGTCAGCCCCATGTTGGGCTTGTTGGCATCAGCACGGCTTACAATAAGTTCGGCGGCTGTCTGGTGTGTCACTGCATAGAGCAACTTGTTCTGGGTCTCGGCAAAAAACATCTGGGTGGCCTTGTCGGTCTTGTCGTAGTCGCTGCTCAAGGCAAAAAGGTCGCGAACTTTCTGATAGAAACGTTTTTCCGAAGCACGAATGTCACGGATGCGAAGCAACAACTCGTCAAAGTAGTCTGGACGGCCATCGGGATTTTTCAGACGCTCATCGTCCATGGTGAACCCCTTGACAAGATATTCCGTAAGATGCTCTGTCGCCCATTGGCGGAATTGGGTGCCACGAATGCCACGAACACGATAACCCACTGCAATAATCATCTCCAACGAGTAGAATACCACATTGTAGTTTTTACCATCAGCAGCAGTTGTTAAGAAATTCTTAACAACTGAAATTTCCGTTAACTCTTTTTCTTTCAGTATGTTAGATATGTGCATACTGATGTTGGGCTTCGAGGTGGCAAAAAGTTCTGCCATCTGTTGCTGGTTCAGCCATATCTTCCCATCCTTGGCATATAATGCCACCGATGACCGGCCGTCAACAGTTCGATAGATGATGATGTTTTGCTGCTCTTCCATTTCTTCCGGGATTAGTTGAAATAATAGTCCATACGGCTGTTGAACAGGGTCTCTGCCTCGGTGATGGATTGCTGAATAAGAGCTTTTTGTCGCTCTATGGACTCTATCTTGGAGGCAAAGGATTGTTGGAGGGAGAGAGGGGGGATACCTATATCTGTTTGCTTTATCACTGTCTGTGAGATATTTGGTTGTGCGCCACCAACAGCCACTTTTAAGAAATCACTCTTTTTACTGAGCAAAAAATGATAGAGAAATATTGGAATGAAAATATCGTTAGGCAATATGCTACATATTGCTTGATTTGTACACATTGGAGATTTAATTATGCCTACTTGCCCAACCGTTGCACCATACATAGCAATAGCAACAGAATCAACAGGAATCATTTTTGCAGAAGAACATCTTAACCCTTCCTCTGTAATACAAAATTCTGTATTATAAATAAAACCTTGACTAACCTCTCCACTTCTTAACCAAGGAATTATTCCTCCTTCGTAATATTCTGGGTGGCTTTTTGAAGGAGTACCACCCGAAGTTGTTTCACAAACCTCTCCCAATTTCTTCACCTCCCATCCTTTTTCATTCGTCACAGGATCTCCGAACATATCATAAAAGATGGATTGTGCGAGTTGGTCATATTCTTTCAGTTGTGCCTTTTTCTTCTCGATGATACTCGAAAGAAGGTCAAGTTCAGAAACGATATGCTGCTGCTCTGCAATAGATGGTATAGGAATAATAAAATCCTTTATTTGCCCTAAAGATAAGTTAAATTGTGCAACACCTACTTTATCTTTCTCTATTTGCCGTTTAATCGTGTTAGAATTTAAAAAGTAGGATAAGAAAAGAAGAAATAAATCTTGTTTATCACTTAATCTAATTATGGCTAATGCTTGGTTAGTATTAGCAGGTAAAACTGACTTTTCAACTATGTATATACGACCTAATGCACCTGCAATAGAAAAAAGCAAATCTTTCTCTTGCAGTTGAGACCTTATCATGGAATTATTACATTCTTCTGATATAAAAGTAAGATTTTCCTTTATAAGATTTCTGATAGAATCAATACATTCAATTTTGATAAAATTAATGCCATTATCGGTAAATTTATAACCAATAGTCGTTGGTGTCGTTCCTTTAGTTATAACTTTACATATCTCCCCCAACTTCTTATATGTCCATCCTTCTCTCATAGATACTTCTCCTTAAATTCACCCATTGCCTTGTTGATTTCCTCTTGCAGCGAAGCAATTCTGTCGAAGATGACATCGGGCGCATCGTATTCCACCTTGACGCGCTCCACCTCCTTGTATTTGTTGATGGAGAGGTCGTAGTCGTTGTCACGGATATCCTTCACAGGCACGAGGAACGACTGTTCCTTGCGCGTGCGGTTGCTCTCTGCTTCCAAGTTCTTGAAGCGTGCGATGACATCGGGGATGTCGTTCTCTTGGCATTCCGTCCGCTTTTGGTCGAGCGTATAACCGTCGGCTTTCATGTCGTAGAACCACACCTTGTCCGTGCCGCCTGCGTTTGTCTTGGTAAATACCAACACAGCGGTGGAGACACCCGAATAGGGTTGGAACACACCCGAGGGCATAGAGATGACCGCTTGCAGCCGTTGGTTGTCGATGAGTTCTTTCCGAAGGGCCTTGTGCGCCGTGCTGTTGCCGAACAACACCCCATCGGGAACGATGCTCGCACAGCGGCCACCCATCTGCAACATACGGATGAACAGGCTGACAAACAGCAGTTCCGTCTTCTTCGTCTTGGTGATGGCAAGGAGCGACTTGCTCACCGCCTCATTGTCGAGGCTTCCCGTGAATGGCGGGTTGGCGAGGCAGAGCGTATAGCGGTCGGTATCGGTGTTGTCGGTCGATAGGCTGTCACGATATTGGATGTCGGGGTTGTCTGCTCCATGCAACATGAGGTTCATTGCACCGATGCGCAGCATGGTGAAGTCGGTATCGAAGCCGTGGAACATGCCGTTCTTGTAGTGGTCGGCATGCTCACGCTTCAACAGTTCCTTCGGATAGTGCTCCTTGATGTATTTGGCACTCTCCACGATGAAGCCTGCACTGCCCATCGCGGGGTCGCAGATGGTGTCTTTCAGTGTCGGCTGCATGATTTCCACCATCATGCGGATGATGTGCCGTGGGGTGCGGAACTGCCCGTTGTTTCCCGATGCGGCCATCTTGCCGAGGATATACTCGTAGGTGTCGCCCATCGTGTCGCGGTTGTTCATGTCGAGGTGGTCGATGCCCTCCACAATTTTCGTCAGCGTGCGTGGGCTTTGGATGAGGAATGTGGCGTTCTCCATGAAGCGGCTGTATGCCGACTCCTTCCCCTCGTTGAGTGTCTTGATGAAGATAAAGGCGTCCTTGCTCACCGTGCGGTACATGGTCTCCGGGTCCTTGTTCTTGAACACGCTCCATCGCAGGTCGTTGTAGTCCACGTCCCTGTCGGTTTCGGGGTTGTGCCAAAGTCCTTGTTTGAAGGTAGGGTCTTTCACTGTCACGCCGAAGGCATTGGCATTGGCCTCTTTCGTTCGTTGTGCGTCGTCGAGCATTTTCATGAAGAAGAGATAGGTCATCTGCTCCAAGATGGTGAGGGAGTTGGTGATGCCACCTGTCCAGAAGGTGTCCCAAATGCTGTCGATACGGTTTTTTATCTCGCCTGTAATCATTATTCGGTAGATTGTTTCTTTTGCACGACAAAGATACAACCTTTTTTGAATACTTGGGGCAAATAGCACCAGAAAATCTCTTGAAAAAACTACCATATATATGTCCGCTCACACTGTAGGGGCGGACTTTATGTCCGTCCGCTCGCCCGGAAGGGCGAATGTTGCGCACGAGCTGTATGGGGTAGGACGACATAAAGTCTGTCCCTACACAACAAGAAGAAAAAAACCGCTGAACGCTAATAGCCTCACCCCCGGCCCCTCTCCGATGGGAGAGGGGAGTAGTATGTTCGCGAGGTCATAAGGTGGTGATGGCTTTTATAATGTCGCAGAGCCAATGGCCAATCCAATCGTCTGAAACGCTGCCGCTTTAATAAAAACGCCTAAAGGCGAGAACAAAAAAATATAAAATGATTATCCG
>CADBBP010000138.1 GCA_902792855.1 uncultured Prevotellaceae bacterium | reverse complement strand
CCCGTTTTCACTGGGCGGCGCTCGTAATGCTTCTCGTCACCCTCGCCTCTGATGACCCACACGTAGGTATCGTCGCCCTCAAACATCACGGCGCTCTCCGGCAGGGTCACCACGTTGGTGGCGCTGGCAAGCACGATTTCGGCATTGGCGCTGTAGCCCGAACGGATGCGGTTGCCACCGGGCACATGAACGGCAGCCTTGATTTCAAACTGGTTGGCGCCGTTGCTCTCAACAGCCTTCGGGGAGATGTATTCCAGGTTGGCGTTGAACTGAAGGTCCTGCAAGGCACCGATGGTGATGCTCATCGGCATGCCCGTGGTCAGCTGACCCACTTCGGTCTCGTCGATGTTGCCGCGGAAAATCAAGTCGTTCATATTGGCGACAGTGGCTATTGTCGTACCGTCGTTGAACGTGTTGCTCAATATCACCGAGTTGCCCACCTTCACCGGGATGTCCAAAATCAGGCCGCTCACCGTGCTGCGCACAAGCGTGCTGCTCGCGTTGGCGTTGCTGCGCGACACGCCGTCGCGCACCACCTCCAAGTTGTCCTGGGCGGCTGTCACCTCTTCGGCGCATTGGTTGTAGGTCTGCAGCGACTTCTCATACTCCTCGCGGCTCACCAATCCCTTGTCGTAGAGGATTTTCTCACGGTCGTAGTCGGTCTTCGCCTGCTCCACGTTGATGCGGGCAAGGCGCACACGGGCCTCGGCGGAACTAAGTTGGTTCATGTCGGGGATTACCTTCACCTTGGCAATCACCTCGCCGGCTTGCACCTGGTCGCCCGCCTCCTTGAGTAGTTCGGTGATGATGCCCGAAATCTGGGGCTTCACGCTCACCTCGTTGCGAGGCTCTATCTTGCCGGTGACGATGGTGCTCTTGCTGATGGAGCCCATCTCGGGTTGAAATTCCTCATATACTTCCGGCTGAGGTTGCGACTTCTTCCAAAGGAAGACGAAGGTGCCGACAAAAACAAGCAGCACCGCAAGCCCTAACAATGTCTTGATTATTTTTCCCATTTTATATGTTTCAATTTTTCATTTATATTTTTAATTTTTAATTTTTAATTTCCTTTACTCTCTCATGGCGTCCACCGGTTTGATGGACATGGCGCGGGCTGCGGGAGCCAGACCGGCCAAGACACCAAGTGCAACGAGCATGGAAAGCGAACCGACAGCCGTCCAGAAGCCCACTTGGAAATGAGCCTCCACAATGCCGTCGGTGGTGTTGCCAAGCTCCAGCATTTGAAGCACCAGCACCGACAAGAGAATGCCGGCCATCCCGGCGATGGCGGTGAGCACCACACTCTCGGAGATGATTTGGGAGAGGATGTTGAGGGGGGTGGCACCTATCGCACGACGGATGCCTATCTCGGTGGTGCGCTCGCGCACGGTCACCATCATGATGTTCGACACGCCGATGGCACCGGCCAGCAATGTGCCGATGCCCACCAGCCACACAAGGAAGTTGACCCCGGTGAAGAGATTGTCGAGCATGCCGAACATCACCTCCGTGTTGAACACCATCACGCCCTTGTCGTCGTCGGGATCCACTTGGTGGGCACGCGCAACCACCTCGCGCAGTTTGGGTGTGATGCTGCTCATGGTCACTCCGCGCTTGGCGGTGAGGCAAATCAGGTGAACGCTGTCGCCGAGGTTGTAGGTGCGCTGCACCAGTGTCAGGGGCACCGTCACGGCGTCTTCGGCATTGCCGTTGACGCTGATGTTGCCGGAATTGTAATCCACGCCGACCACGCGGTAGTAGTTCTGGTCAATTCTCACTTGTTTGCCGCAGGGGTCGCCGCCCTGGGGGAAGAGGTCCTTGTAAACGTGCTTCCCTATGACGCACACACGGCGAAGTTGCTGCATGTCCATGTCGTTGATGTAGCGGCCATAGCGCAGCTTGGGTGTTTCCACCTCACGGTAGGCGGGAGTGAGACCCTTGAGTGTGCAGGAGAATTTCTTGTCGCCATGGACGGCTTGCAGACCCCATCGCGAGATCATGGGGGTCACCACGTCGAGCTCCGGCACCTGCTGCTCCAAGCGCGCCACGTCGTTGTACGACATGCACCAGTTGCGGCCCTTGCGGAAACCGGCGTAGGCTTTCGTTGTCGGCTGGGCCCAGATGAGGGCGGAGTTGGTGGCGAAACCTTCGAAATTGTTGCTCAACATTTCTTTCAGGCCATTGCCGCCGCCGATGAGCGTCACCAGCATGAAGACACCCCAGAATACGCCGAAGCCGGTGAGCAGTGTGCGGCTCTTGTTGCGCGACAAGGTGTCGGCGATTTCTCGGTAGCGGTCGATGTCTATTCGCATGGGTTCAAAGGGTTATTCGGCGCGAAGCGCCTCGATGGGTCGGGTGTGGGCGGCTTTGCGGGCGGGGATGAGGCCGGCCACCGTGCCGGCGACAATCATCACCACCGTGGCTTCAATGCATACGTCGAGACCGACGGTGGGGTTGACGAACATGGTCGCCTCGAACAAGCCGGAGTTTACTTTCGTGTGGCCTATCGTGGCATCCATGTAGAGGTTGGCGCTGATGCCGAGCAGCATGCCGATGTAGCCGAAGAATGTGGTGATGAGCACGCTCTCGATGATGATGAGGCGGAGCAGGGAGCCGGGACTGGCGCCGATGGCCTTGCGGATGCCGAACTCCCGTGTGCGCTCTTTCACCGTGATGAGCATGATGTTGCTCACGCCCACGATGCCGCTGAGGAGGGTGAAGATGCCTATCACCCACAGGGCGGTGTGGATGATGGAGATGCCCTGGTTCATCTGGAGGTTCTGCGTGAAGCGGTTCCATATCCACACGGCACTCTCGTCGTCGGGGGCGGCACGGTGGTTGGAGTTCAGACGGCGGCGGTAGTTGTCCTCGAAGGCTTCGTTGGAGGCCTCGTCGTCCAAGCCGTGGAAGGTGAAGATGATGTTTTCGGCACGGTCGCCAAGGTTGTACATCGTGCGCAGCGTGGTGAAGGGGACATAGACGAATCTGTTGAACCGGCTCTTGTCGCTCTTGATGATGCCCACCACCATGAAGGCGAGGTTGCCCACTTTCACATGGCGGCCCAAGAGGTTCTTGTAATTGCGGGGAAGCAGTTCGGAGGCCTGAGAGTCATCCATCACCAGCACCTTGCGCTGCATGGAGAGGTCGGTGTTGTTGATGAAGCGGCCGCATAGCAACTCTTTCTTGTTGATGCGCGCCTCGACGGGATAGACGCCGGAGAGGGAGCCGCTGAAATAGTTCTCGCCAAGGCTGATGATGATGCCGGTTTTCTCTACCTCTGCGCCCACGCCGTCGATGTTGGTGGTGAACTCGGTGGCGGTGGCTCGTGTGTCCTTGTCGTTGAGCGTGATGTCACGACCCTCGCCCAGTCCGTCGTGGGCCTTCGAGGTGCTCCCGCCGCCCACCATCATCGAGTTGTCGAGGAAGCGGTTCATGTTCTTCAACTGGGCGTTGATGAGGCCGTTGCCGCAGCCAAGGAGGAAGATGAGCATGAAGATGCCCCACGCCACGGCAAAGCCGGTGAGGGCGGTGCGCAGCTTGTTGCGGCGGGCGGTGCTCCATATCTCTGTCAGGATGTCTCTCATGTCGGGAGGGTTATTTCATCATGCCGTTGATGCCGAAGGGTGAGGAGTTGTGGTCGAAGTTCTCTTCCACCTTTCCAATCATCCCGTCTTTGATGTGTACAATTTTGTTGGTCTCGTTGGCCACGCCGCTCTCGTGGGTCACCACGACGATGGTCATCCCCTCGTCTTTGTTCAACTGTTTGAGCAGTTGCATCACCTCGATGCTTGTCTTCGAGTCCAAGGCACCGGTCGGTTCGTCGGCGAGGATGATGTCGGGGTGGGTGATGAGTGCGCGGGCGATGGCCACGCGTTGCTTCTGGCCGCCCGACAACTCGTTGGGGTAGTGGTGCCACCACTCGGCCAGCCCAAGCCGTTCCAGGTATTCCATGGCAAGCTTGTGACGCTTGCGGCGGCTGACCCCTTGGTAGAACAAGGGCAGTTCCACGTTCTCCACAGCTGTCTTGAAACTGATGAGGTTGAACGACTGGAAGATGAAGCCAATCATGCGGTTGCGGTACTCGGCGGCGCGCTTTTCCGACAGGTTCTTGATCAAGGTGCCGTTGAGCACGTATTCGCCACTGTCGTAGTTGTCGAGGATGCCGAGGATGTTGAGCAGGGTGGACTTGCCAGAACCGGAGGCTCCCATGATGGACACGAATTCGCCCCGCCCGATGTCGAGGTTGATGCCCTTGAGCACGTGCAGGGGTTGGGCGCCTTGGTAGGTCTTGTGGATGTCGGACAGGTGGATCATTCGGTGCAGGGGGTGGGGAGGAAGCCTTGGCGGGCCAATGCTTTGAGCAGGCCTGACGACATGGCTTCGTTGTCGGACTTGGTGTAGCGGCAGTCGGTGAACACTTGGGCGAGCGTCTCTTTCCCGTTCAATGCCACGAAATGCTTGTTCTCTTCAAGGCTTTCCTTTGCAGCGTAGAACGCATCGATGCGCTCGCGGGTGTAGGGTGCATAGGTCTCCTCATGCACGAAGGCTTCCACGGCGAGGCGGTCGGTGAGAGGGGGCTCTTCGGCCGGCCAACCCAGCGTGAGGGTGGCAACGGGCATGACAAGCTGAGGGAGGTGCAGCGTGTCGATGATGCTGTCGGGCATATAGACCGTCGTGCCAAGGTAGCAGCAGCCAAGACCCTCCTCCTCGGCAAGGTTGCAGAAGGTTTGGGTGAAGAGCAGGGCGTCGGTGGCGGCATTGATGAACGACAGGAAATTGTCGTAGCCGGGCGTGGCGGAACGCTCCATGCACCAGTCGGTGGTGCGGCGGAAGTCGGCGCAGATGGTCAGCACCACAGGAGCCTCTGTCACCATCGGTTGGTTGAAATGGGCGGGGGCGAGGCGGGCTTTCATCTCTGCATCGCGTGTGACTACCACGCTGTAGAGCTGCAGGTTTCCCATCGTCTGTGTGCGGGAGGCCTCGGCGAGAAGTCGGTGCAACAACTCCTCCGATATGTCATCGCTGCGGTATTTGCGAATGGTGCGGCGTGTATGGATGGTTCTCATGACGTTGTAATTTTTCGTTTCAATCGGCAAAGTTAGCATTTTCCTACTAGAAACAATCATAATTCGGGGATTTTTCTTGCATGCATGCGCGTTTGTGTGAGTGTTTTTTTTCTTTTTTTTATTTTTTTTCTTTTTTAGGGGGTGCAGGGGGGAATTTTTCTTTTTTTGTTTTTTTTCTTCTTTTTCTGTCACAGGTGTTGTCACAATAAGCGTCACAAGGAACGTCACACCCTCCAAATAGCCAAGTTTGCATCCAATTGAAAAACAATGGGTTGGAGCTTCTTTTTCAGAGTCGGAAAACGTCACATCCTCCGTCACACGACTCGTCACACCGTCCGTCACACCGTCCGTCACACGGCTTGTCACACCGTCCGTCACACCGTCCGTCACACGGCTTGTCACACCGTCCGTCACACGGCTTGTCACATCCTCCGTCAAATGGTATGTCAGTCCTTCGCGTTTGTCGGCAAAGGGTGAAAGCAGTTGGGCGATGTCCACCATGGTGTCTGCCGATTGCTTCAAGGTGTTGTTGATGGTGATTTTCATGGTGCTTGTTCTGTTGATGATGTGATTACATATTAGTTTTCTTCGCAATGCAAAGATATGTCAACTTGCTACGAATAGTATGTCATTTTAGCATGGATGGCAAGAAAGCAGCTTTCATCACACAAAACAACTTGTCGCGTCACGTAATTTAGCCTGAATTATTCATAACTCAAGTTTCTTCAGGGAATCAGCAGAAGTAATCTTTCAGTAGCATACAATGCCCCATAGAAAAGGCTTTATTTAGCCTTGACAAAGAAATAATATACGTGATTGTTTTGTCTGTTCGCAATTATTTGATATTTTTGCGGTCAAAGACAAAGAAGCGATGAAGACTTCCCGAAAAAATCAACTTCGAAGCATCTTGGCGCTGGTTGTTGCTGCTTCCATGCTGGAATTGATTACCGCCGTGCAGTATTACTCTACACGGAGGGGAATCACCGAGCAACTGATGGAGATGGCTCAACGTGACCTCAGCGCCACCAACCACACCGCACAGCTGAAGCAGGAGGTGGAGGAGGCTTTGGCACAGGTGCTGCCCGATGTTGAGCGGTTCGCTGCACGGAAGGACAAGGATTCTCTGCGGATTGTCATCCGGGAGTTGCTTGCCAAGGAGCAGCAGGTGGCAGGGTTGGATTACTGTAAGGTGGTGGGCGCTGATGGCCTGCATGACGGACTATATATCTATAAGAATGAGGAGTCTGGAGGACTCGTTGAGCAGGTCATTGATTTCGACTACACACAACGCTCCTGGTATTCAAAGGCCATCGACAGCAATGGTTTTTGGAGCGAGCCCTACATGAGTAATTACAACGTGATTCTCATGTGCACCTTCTCACGGGCTGTGCGCAACGCCAAGGGAGAGACGGTGGCCGTTGTGGGAGCCGACGTGGCTATGCAGGAAATGTCGGCATTGGCATCAAAACTCTATGACAACCAGAGGCGCACCTTGCTGCCCATCATCCTTCTTCAAATCCTCGGACTGGTTATCCTGACATTCATCATATACCGCTATGTGCGAAGCATTCGGCGCCTGTATAAAGTGAATGCCGAGAAGGAACGCATCACAGGAGAACTGGATGTCGCCCGTGGCATACAGGAGGCGATGCAGCCCAAGGTGGCCCTGCCTTTCTCCTGGCGCGACGACATCGACATCCATGCCTCGCAGACACCGGCGTGGGAGGTGGGTGGTGATTTCTGCGACTTCTCCATCCGCGACGAGAAACTGTTCTTCTGCATCGGAGACGTGTCGGGAAAGGGAGTGCCTGCCGCACTGGTGATGGCAGTAGCCCGCTCTACTTTCCGCATGCTCATCGTGAGGGAGTCGGAACCCGAGCGCATCGTCACGGCGATGAACGACACGATGGCTCAGGATAACGAAGAATACAACATGTTCATCACCATGTTTGTCGGGGTACTTGACCTGCCAACAGGGCGGATGAGATACTCCAACGCGGGTCACAAGGCACCGTATGTGGATGGCAAGCCGCTGCCCGTGGACCCCAATCTCCCCGTCGGGGTGTTCGCCAACTACCGCTTTTCCGTGCAAGAAGCGGAGATACCATCCGGCTCCACCATCTTCCTCTATACCGACGGACTGACAGAGGCGGAGGATGCCAAGCACAACCAATATGGCATCGCTCGAATGAAAGAACACCTGAAGGCGGACACGGCACGGCAACTCATAGAGGGGATGACGGCGTCTGTGAAAGAGTTCGTGGGCGACACCGAACAAAATGATGACATCACCATGCTTGCCATACGCTATATATGCCCGTCGTCCGACGCACGCCTGCACCGCTCACTCACCCTTCCCTGTGACATCAATGAATTGTCGCGCCTTGCAGAAATGGTCGAGGAGGTGTGTGACGAGGTGGGACTCCCACCTTCAACCACCATGCAGGTCAACCTCGCCTTGGAAGAGGCGGTGGCCAACGTGATGTACTATGCTTACCCCACAGGACAGCATGGCGATGTCACCATCGAGGCAGAGGCGAATGCCAAGCGCATCAAGTTTGTTGTCAGCGACGGCGGACAGCCCTTCGACCCGACCACCAAGGAGGAGATAGACATCAATCAGCCTCTCGAGGAACGCGCCATCGGCGGACTGGGCATCCATCTTATCCGCCGCTACATGGACAGCATCAGCTATGAGCGACGTGATGACCGCAACATCCTCACATTAATGAAAAATATAATTGATACATAGTGTCACACCATTCCCATAACAACCACAATCACCATGACCACAAAATTCACAGAAGAAAACAACAACTATGTGATGCGCCTTGAGGGGCGCCTCGATACCATTGCCTCCACGCAGGCTGAACGGGATATGCAGGTGCTCTACGATTGCGCCGGCCACGACATCATCTTCGACTGCTCTGCACTGGAGTATATCTCCTCCAGTGGGCTGCGCCTTTTCCTGTCAGTGCTCAAGAATGCCCGCAAGTATGACAGCAAGGTCTTCATCACGGGCATGGGCAACGACCTACGCCAGGTGTTTGATGAAATAGGCTTCACCAACTTGTTCCTTTTCCAATGACAGAAGAAGAAATAAAACGGCTCCAAGAGGAGAATGCCTCACTGCGCAAAGAGGTGGAGAAACTGAAGGATGAACTCATCCGGCTCGTCACACGAAACCTCGACCTCTCCGAACGCTTGGAAGAAGACCTGGAGATGAGACGTCGCACCGATGTGGCTCGTGAACTGCTCGAAGGCAACATTGAGCGGCAGCGAAATGCCGACCTGAAGGACGACGCGCAACTCATGGCACTCATCGAACTGCGTGTGGAGCAGGACAGGCCGCATTTGAAAGCGGATTTCGACACGGTGGCCCTCGCCCAACTCCTTGGCGTGAGTCAGGAACGGCTCAACAGGTTGTTCCGCCATCAGACCATCCACCGCACACCAGAAGCATACATCGACAACCTGCGCGTGCTCGCCGCACTGCGCATGCTACGTGACAAGCCTCAATGGAGCATCGCCGCCGTGGCGGAGGAGTCGGGTATCGGAAATGTGCGCACCCTCCAGCGCCGTGTTCAGGAGGTGGTGGGCATGTCCCCGGTGGAATACCGAAGAATGCTCACCCGTGACCTGTGACATCGCCCAATCTTTAATGCAAATCTCTGGATAAATACTTTTCTTTTTTATCACGAATTTGAGAATTAAAGAACCAACGGTCGACGTACGAAGTGGAAGTCAATTTTCCATCCTGGTGTATGGAGAATTCCCGTCGCTCGCGACGGATAATTCTTGATAATTC
>CADBBP010000137.1 GCA_902792855.1 uncultured Prevotellaceae bacterium | reverse complement strand
ATCGCTACCGAGGGCGTGGCGTGTGCAAAAGAGGGAGTTGGGTAGGTGGTGGCGCACCCCCGGCCAGTGGTCTTTCGCTGCGTTCATCGTACTTTTCACTTTGCATGAGTGTTTCATCTTGAGGGGCGTGTTGCTTTTCCTTGTCGATCCGGGAAGCATCGGTGGCCTGTCATTAGGACCGCAGGAGGTGGCTTTCGCACACAGCACGGTGGCCGGAATGGCCATGGTGGCTGGCAGCGTGGTGGGGTTCACCGTGATGCGCCGCGATGGTCTGCGCCGATGGGTGTGGCCCATGGTGGCGGCTCTCACCGTGCCCGACATCCTGCTGCTTTACCTGGCCTATTTCATGCCCTCCGAATTATCAATAGTCACCGTCTGCCTTGCCTTGGAGAGCCTTGGCTGTGGTTTCGGCTTGGCGGGCTTTGTGCGCTATCTGCGGTATTATGCTCCCATGCGCGGGCTGTCGGCATACGGTGACTCTTGTCTCGCCCTCGTGGCGCTCTCCGCTTGCTTGTCGGGCGTGGTCACGGGTGTCTTGCAAGATTATTTCGGTTATCGCCGCTTCTTCATCTTCGTTGTCTTGATGGCCATCGTGGCCGCCGCCTCCCTGGCCCTGCCAAGGATGTTTTCCGGACGTCGGCGCACAAGTGCTTGATGGTAATGTGACTTCAATGGCGGCATCTTTTTCTTGCCGGCAGCAGCAGGCTTCAAATGGGAAAGCAGGAAACACCCTCTTTGAGGTTGGTACGTAAACCAACCACAGGACATCCTCACAACACCCGTCATCTGTTGACTACTTCTATAGTTTCGATTACATTTTCGGCTTTATACAGTAATCCCGCCTGTTCATACAACGTGGGGGAATTTTCTTTTTCATATCAAGATGTATATTTATTTTTGCATCGTGAAAGCCAAGGCAATGCCAAAGGCTGGATGTGAGAAATGTGATAAAACAACAAATAAAAACGTCAATGGATATGAAGAAGATTTTGAAATGGACATTATGGGGATTTCTCCTCTTGGTCGTTGTTGCTGGTGGAGCAGGCTTATGGGTGCTTTATGGTAGCAAAACGAGCAATCCGAATAACTATAAGACCGTCGGCGAGATACCTTGCCCTTCGGGATATGAGCGGGTGTCTGGGAATGACGTGGCTTATGCAAACTATCTCAGGCGTTCGGGTGTCTGGGAATGACGTGGCTTATGCAAACTATCTTAGGCGTTTGCCGCTGAAGCCAAAGGGGGCGAAGGTGCAATTATTTACTGGTGGGGACGCAAACTTGCAGTCCCTCAACTATGCCGTGGTCGATATGCCGTTGCTGTCGAATGCTGAGCAGTGTGCTGATGTGTGCATGCGGCTGAGGGCAGAGTATCTATACCAAGCAGGGCAGTATGGACGCATCTGTTTCCAAAGTGTGAACGGTAAAAAACTGGGGTATGGTGGTGGAGCGTCGAGAAAGAATTTTGAACGCTATCTGCGGAACCTTTACGGGATGGCAAGCACCTTCTCCCTAAGCCGGGAGATGGCCACCAGACGGTTGGCTGATATGCAACCAGGTGATGTCTTTGTCTATCCTGCTCGCCAAGGACACCAATATGGCCATGCCGTGATGGTGGTGGACGTGGCGGTCAACAAAGATGGCAAGAAGGCTTTCCTCTTGGCGCAGGGGAACACGCCTGCAAGGGAAATCCACGTGGTCCGAAATTTCAACAACCCCTTCCAATCCCCATGGTTCATCTTGGATGAGGACGCAGACAAACTGCTGCTTTCTGTCTTCCGCTTCAATGCAACCGAACTGAGACATTTCTAATTTGCCAAAATTTCAGAGGGAATGCCTGTGTTGACATTCCCTCTGTTGCGTTATAAAGATAACAAGCCCATCATCAATAGTCAATAATCTGATTGAAAAGGAAGCACAAAAGGGTATAAATTTACAACATTCTTGCCCCATATTGTGCTACAAGTTTGGTTTTTCATACAAATATGGCTACACTATGCGAAAGGTATGGAAGGAGAAATCGAATAATACAGGGTTGATATAGCATATAGGGGATTTATTGCAATGCGTCGCAGGGCATCCTCATCTTTCTTGTCGTAATTTTCCAGCAAAGAGAAGTTCTCTAATGAGCATCGGATGGCATTTGTCAAGTGTTTCTGCCGCATAAATACATGCAGGCTCTTCATCTTTCCACTTGTGCCAGCCTTGCACTCAATAGGCAAGACCTTCATGTCGCGAGAGATGATGTAATCCACTTCGGAGCGTGTCCCTTCTGCTGTGTTTTCCCAATAGTAGAGGTCATGTTGAGAACGTGGGTTGTTGTATTTCACCAGTTCCCAGCCAAGCACCATTTTTTTGAAACTAACAAGAAAAACACCTTCATTCCTGATAAAACCGAGATGAAAAAGATGTTGTTTTTTGATAAAACCGAGATGAAAAAGATGTTGCTTTTTGATAAAACCGAGACGTAAAAACACTTTTAATATGATAAAACCGAGACGAAAGTTTTTTTGTTGTACCGCCTATCTTCGCGCCAGCAGAGTAGTGCAAGGCGAATCCAAAACAAAATAAAAAAGCAATTTATGTCATCGTAGTGCCAAGAGGCCGTGTGACGGACATTCGCCCTTTGGGCGAGCGGATGGACATAAAGTCCACCCCTACGGGCGCGCAGGGATTGTGGCGCGGCCTCTTGGTGTTGGGAATTGCGGATGCAAGGGGATGTTGTTGCTTAGTCGCGGAATCTTTTCAGCAGGTCGCCGTAGGCATCAATCCTTCGGTCGCGCAGGAAAGGCCACCACCGCCGCACTTGTTCGCTGTGGTCCAAGTCGATGCTCACCAACGCCTCCTCTTCCTCTTGTCCGGCTCTGAAAAGGAGTTCGCCTTGCGGCCCTGCCACGAAGCTGCTTCCCCAGAACTGTATTCCCCTCGTCTGTCCGGAGGGGTCGCTCTCGTGACCCACGCGGTTCACCGCCACCACGGGCAGTCCGTTGGCCACGGCGTGTCCTCTCTGCACGGTGGTCCAAGCCTCCCGCTGGCGTTGCTGCTCCTCGGGCGTGTCGCTGCTCTCATAACCGATGGCGGTGGGGTAGATGAGCAATTCGGCTCCTGCCAATGCCATCATGCGCGCTGCTTCCGGGTACCACTGGTCCCAACAGACGAGTACGCCGAGCCTTCCCACGCTGGTGTCGATGGGTTGGAAGCCAATGTCACCGGGAGTGAAGTAGAATTTCTCGTAGTATGCCGGGTCGTCGGGGATGTGCATCTTGCGGTATTTGCCGGCGATGGTGCCGTCGCGCTCCATCACCACGGCGGTGTTGTGGTACAGCCCAGGCGCCCTTCTCTCGAAGAGGGAGGTGACGATGACCACGCCAAGCTGTTTCGCCAATGCCCCGAAGAACTCGGTTGACGGCCCCGGGATGGTCTCCGCCAGGTCGAAATTGCGCACGTCCTCCGTCTGACAGAAATACAACGAGTTGTGCAGTTCTTGCAAGACAACCAGTTGTGCTCCTTTTTGTGCCAGTCTGGTCACTCCTTCGCGCAGTCTTTGCATGTTGTCCTCGCGTGAGGCCACGTTGTGCTGTTGCAGCAGTCCTATTTTTATTTCTCTCATTTTTTATTTTTACTTAGGAACTATTACTTAACCTGAATATTTCATACTAAAATGAAAAATGTGAGGTTATTTAACACTAATCCTTTGGTAATCAGAGAGAGAAGCGTTATCTTTGTAGTGCAAAATCAAAACAAAACCTCACATATGCAAAATTAGTCATTTTTCGGATTGTAACCAAGAAAATTCAGAGAAATTACATTTCTCCCCGGTCAAAAACTTCAAGTTGGAGGCCACGACCGACGGAATGACGCTCCCAAGGCAATTCACCCCGCTTTCCGCATGAAAACGCCGCTTGTAAAATATTTTTCCGAGCCAATATAGCAAGTCAGAACGAGTATGAATATTCAGGTTAAAGCACCGCCTTTTTCATCTGTGCCGAAATATGAACTAAATGCAAGAATAATATGCGTGGACGGATGAACTGTAGTGCAAAAATACGTTTTTTGTTCCTTCCTCGCAATAATTTGTTCCACGGATCTTGGCGGGAGAGACGGGATGTATCACTTCGGCAGGTATTACGGACACTACGGCTATTGAAGGGAGACGCTTTTAGCGTCTTTTGTCAACCGCACCTTACGAAATACGTTATTTTTTTTGCAGATTCGTAAATTTGCATTATCTTTGTCTTTTGAAAGAAGATAGGCTGCACGAATTTGCACTATCTTAACAATTAACAAGTATAAGCAAGTTGAAATCACCCACATCTCATCATCCTTTTCAATGATTGCAGCAGACATAAGACCTTTTCTCATCAACAAGTTGAAGGAAGCCCATTGTTTATGGAGCTATGACAACGAATCAATCTCTGACATTCCTGACGGAATGTTGGTGGAATTAGTCATGCTGCATCTCGACATTGATGAAATCAACCTCTTGTTCCAATTATTCCGATATAAGGAAGTGAAAAGGCTTTGGATTGAGAACGTGGTAGCGCAAGGTGAGCGATATCATACGTCGAATCGCTTTTTCGCATGGTAAGACATTTTTTTACAACCGATATTCACCTAATAACTTATTAGACCAATGAAACGACTATTATCTTTCATTTTTGCCTTTGTCTGCCTGTCTTTGGGGGCATGGGCGTACAGTTCGGGCGATGGTTCTGCCTCACGGCCATATACCATTGCTAACAAGAGCGACTTCCAGCAATTTGTCAGCCATGTAAACAAAGGTCGCATGGGCGTTTCCTATGCCACAGACGCCCCAGACGATGTGACGAAAGGCGACATGTATGGCTGCTATTTCAAGTTGACTGCCGACATAGTATATGACGGCAGTGAGAACAACTACGAGCCGGCCGGATTTGAAGAAAGACGTGGAACAAGTGTCAAAGAGTATTATTTCCACGGCACCTTCGACGGCGACGGCCATACCATCAGCGGCATCAACGTCACCAGCGATGCCTCGAAAATCGGCATTTTCGGCTTTGTGAGCGAGGCCACCATCAAGAACCTGACCGTTGCCAACAGTTATTTCTCCGGGGCTTCGAGCGTGGGTGCCATCGTTGGTGAAGGAATATATGCCGGCACGATAGAGAACTGCCAGGTGATGAGCGATGTCACCGTCAAGGCCTGGCAGCAAGGCGGCGGCGTGGTAGGTTGGTGCAGCGAGGCCAACCTTTATGGCTGTGCCAGCGAGGCCACCGTGAACTGCCAGTCCGGTTCTGCGGGAGGTGTCGTGGGGCAGATGGTCAGCGGTTCACTCACCGACTGCCTCTACATTGGCGACAACGTGAGCGGCGCTTCAAACGTGGGAGCCTTGATAGGCACCAGATACTATGGCATTGGCATTGGCATTACCAACTGCTACTACACCAGCAACACACTCAACCCATTCGGAAACAGAACCAGCAACGAGGCATTCCAAGTTGAACCTGTTGCAGCATCCAACGCCGAGGGCAGCGCCCTCAAAACCTATTTGAACGGCATCGCCGTCTATCGCAACGGCATACTTTACAAAGATAATTTCTATTCCTTCTTCTCTGCCATCGAAGGTTCGGGGACGAGCAGCGCCCCATACATCATTCCCTCCGCCGAAATCTGGGACATGATAGGCAACTACATCAACAAGGGTGGCACAACCGACGACAAGTACTACCAATTGGCCTCCGACATCACCGTGACCACGTCGTGGGGCGACTTGCTTACTCCGTTCAGAGGACATTTCGACGGCAACAAGAAGACGCTGACCGTCAACATCAGCGACGACACCGACGCTGCCGCGCCATTCAAATACGTCTGGGGAATCAGCAACGACGTGACCATCAAGAATCTTCATGTCAAAGGCGTGGCAAATGGAGGAATGTACAGTGCCGGACTGGTGGGGTTCGTTTTTTCTGGGACCTGCTTGATAAGCAACTGCCACGTTGGCACCGCCGTCACCTGCACCGGAGAGGGCAACAACGACGCCCATGGCGGTGGTATCGTAGGCTATGCCAAAAGTTCGAGCGTAGCCCTCGAAGGTTGTCTCTTCGACGGCACCATCACCGCCACCAGCAACGGCAAAGGCAACCTCTTCGTGGGTGCGATGATTGGATGGTGTGACAGCGACACCAGGCAGACACTCAAACGTTGTGTGGAGGATGGGACGTATGTCGGCTGCACCAACATCAACCTCTTCTATGACGACATAGGATTCAACATCATCCAGGGCACCTTCCACGTCAATACGGCCATTTCGCAGGGCGCATTGGCCCAATACGCCGTGACATCAAGCGACAACCTGACCGTCACGCTTCTTCCGACCCCCACGAACTATGACGTGGCCGGCTTCTCCTTTTACGGCAATGTCGGCGTCTTCTATAAAGACACCAACTATTTCATAGCGGGTTCAAGCATGCAATTCAGCGCAGAGGCGAATGAAGACAACATCATCGGCGCCGTCTATGCCAACAACACGATGTGCGACTATGACTCGGAAAGCGAAACCTATGGCTTCACCATGCCAGCGGAGAGCGTCCTCATCTCTGCCGACATGATGGCCACGGGATGGGACGGCGAGGGCACCGCCGAGGCTCCCTGGCTCATCTACGATGCCGCGCAACTCAAACTCATCGCCACTCGTGTGAACAGCGCTTCCGGCGACAATGATGCCGCCAGCGGATACAGAGGAAAATATTTCAAGGTGATGGCCGACATTGACTTTGATGCTAGGGAAAACAACTTCACGCCCATAGGCACCCATGAACAGAAATTCAATGGCCATTTCGATGGCAATGCCCATGTCATCAGCGGCATCAGAGTCAATACGGAAAATCCCAACAATGGCATCTTCGGGGAAATCGGCAGCACGTCAAACGTGACGGGCGTCATCCTTGCCAATTCGCTCTTCAGGGGCTTTGCCTATACGGGCGGCATCGTGGGGCGCAGCGACCAAGGCACCGTCTCCAATTGCCATGTCCTCGGCACCGTCACACTCAGGGCGAAGACGAACAATTCCGCCTATTTCGGAGGCATTGTCGGCTATAGCTACGGTGGGACTATCGACAACTGCACCAGTGCGGCAACCCTCTCGAGCAAGAACGGCAGTTCGTATTACACCCCCTGTCATTATTACGGTGGCATAGCAGGTGCTGTCAACTATGGAACAGTGACCAACAGCGTCTTCCTCGGCAATATCCAGACCCTCAACATCAAGGATGCCGTTCTCACGCAAGTGGCCAATGCAAAACTCATCAGCAACTGCTTCTACACCAACAACACCCTGACTTCCAAATGCGGCACCCTGGCACCGCACGACAACATCGACAACAGGCCGTTCATCAAGATTCTTGCCGACCGCAGCACCATGTTTGCCACAAATGGGCATTCCGACCTTGCAAGGATTGACTTCAAAATCAATGGGCGCACCTTCTTCAAAGACGGCGACTGGAACACGGTCACCCTGCCCTTCGACCTCACCCTGGCAGGCAGCGTGCTCGATGGCGCCACGGTGCGCACCATGTCGGACGCATCATTCCAAAACAACACGCTCACCCTCAATTTCAATCCTGTGGAGACCTTGACCGCCGGTACGCCCTATCTCGTCAAATGGTCGGGAGGAAAGCCTGGAACGGAAGGGGTGACCTATACCGTCACAAGCAGCAACCAATGGGACAGTGGAAATTACAGAGCCGACCATCTGTTTGAGTTTGATGACATAAGCGAGAACATCGGCTTCATCGCTTTTGACCCGGAGGCCAAGGAAGGATACTATCCAGAGAGCAACGCCAACTGGTATGTGGAATTCAAGACCTCGGAACCGCTCCCCGTCATCAGTTATACGTTGATGACACCGGCGTCAATGAATGTCTTATATGCCCTCAACTGCCGCCCGAAGACATGGACGTTGTCGGCAAAACTGAACGAAGACGATGACTGGACTGTCATCGACGTCGTGGAGGATGGCCAACTGCCAGAAGAATATTTGGCGACAAAGACGTATGACTTGGAGAAAGCCGGCATCTACCAATATTTCAGGTTCAATGCCACGGAAACGGTCAACAGGGCAGCCTATTTTTACGGATATGGCTATAACCTAATGATTCTCAAGCATCTATGGCTTAATGTGCCAGGCGGTCCCGTTGCAGACCTCACGTTCAACGATGTGCTTGTCACCACCGCAGACATAGAGGAGAAGACCCAAGGCAACATCGCCTCTTTCACCGGCAACTACGCTCCTGTGACCATAGAGGGGACGGATCGCACCATCCTCTTTATCGGGGAAGGCAACAATTTGTATTATCCTGACGGAATGGACCTCAACGCGAAGTCAATCAACCCCTTCCGTGCCTTCTTCATGGTCAAGAGCTTTGTCGGAGATGTGAACGGCGACGGCGTGATCAATGTGACCGATGTAACCCTGCTTGTCAATAACATCTTGGGCATAAAGAATGACAAATTCATCTTTGAGAATGCCGATGTGAACGGCGACAATGTGATCAACGTGAGTGATGTGACGGCATTGGTGAACATCATCCTTCTCGGTCGTCCCGTCCAATTGAACGTGGTTTTCAATGGCGCTGAAGGTATCTCCTTCGGTGGCGGTGATAACGGCGACGCCAGGGCGCCGAGACACAGGCCTTAGGGAAGAAGGACGAAGTTAGAGAAGTTAGACGAAGTTAGAGAATGCAAGCCTAAAGGCTGAGAGTACACCCGGGGTGTTCATTTCCCCTCCCCTCTGTAGGGTCAGGTCTTGTGCCTGACCCCAAGGGGCTGGGGGAAGTGCAAGAGGTGGTGCGGCTGTAGGGACTTGCTTTATGTATGTCCGAAATAGTATAACACCCATCAAAAAGGGCAACTTGACACCAAAAAAATATGAAAATACATAAATGTCAAAATACTATTTATATGTTGAAAATTACACATTAGAATTAACACAAATATCTGCAAACATTTAAAGTTTCAGTACTCATTTGTAAACGATATTTGTGTCAGTTCATTAGTGATATTGCATCGTCAGGCAGTGCAGCGAACCATGCTGCCGGATGACCGTGGTGGCATCGATGGGGATGACCTCTCGTCCGGGGAAGGCCCTCGCGATGGTTTGGATGGCCCACTCGTCGTTGGCTGACTGTCCGTAGGTGGGAACCAGAACCCCTCCATTGAGGATGACGAAATTGGCGTAGGTGGCTGGCAGGCGGAAGCCTTCTTCATAGATGGCGTCGGGCATGGGCAGTGGGAGCAGTTGGTAAGGTTTTCCTTTGAGCGTCCGCAACTCTAACAATTGTCTTTGGAGCGCCTTGAAGTCTTCGTAATGCTCATCGTCCTTGTTGTCGCATCTCACATAGAGCAGCTTGTCGTTGGAGGCGCATCTCACGATGGTGTCGATGTGTCCGTCGGTGTCGTCGCCGGCAAGGATGCCGTGGTCGAGCCATACCACACGCTGGGCATGGAGCCGCCGCAGCAACTGCCTTTCTATCTCGTCGCGGTCCATGGGTTGGTTGCGGTGGGGTGCCAAGAGGCAGCTGCTGGTGGTGAAGATGGTGCCGCAACCGTCGCTTTCCACCGAACCGCCCTCCAAGACGAAGTCGTTATGGTCTTCCAAGGGGTGGGGGAGGAGCCCGGCGAGTGCCAAGCGGCTGCTGATGGCATTGTCGAGTTCGGCAGGGAACTTGCAGCCCCATCCGTTGAATTTGAAGTCGAGCAGACGGGCATGCTCCCCGCCGCCGAATACCTGCAGGGTGAGCGGGCCGTGGTCGCGTGCCCATGTGTCGTTGGTGGGGCACTCGAAGAGCGTCACCCACCTCATGGCTTCGGGGGTCAGCCGTGCCGCGAGGATGTCGTGCGTGGCTTCGGTGTCGGGTGTGACGACGAGCAGCGGCTCGTAGCGTGTGATGGCTTCCGACATCTGGATGAACGTCTCGGTGATTTCGTCCAGACAGTAGGCCCAGTCGGTGCCGGCGTGGGGTCATGTGAGTTGGATGAAGCATTGCGATTGCCATTCCGCGGGAAAGTACAGATTGTCCATGGTGGTGGTTGTTGTTGATGATACAAAAATAGGGAAAATATTTCACCCCACCAACTCCCTAGCCCCAAAA
>CADBBP010000136.1 GCA_902792855.1 uncultured Prevotellaceae bacterium | reverse complement strand
TTAAGGGTTTAAGGGTTTAAGGGTTTAAGGGTTTAAGGGTTTAAGGGTTTAAGGGTTTAAGGGTTTAAGGGTTTAAGGGTTTAAGGGTTTAAGGGTCTCTAGGGTCTCTAGGGCTTCTAGGGGCTCTAGAGTATCTAGGGTCTCTATTTTATCGCTTTATAGTATTTTTTTGCTTCTGCTCTTGTGCAGAGGTTGAAGTGCCACCATTCGGTGCGGAGGGGTTTGAAGCCACCTGCAGCCATGGCCTCTCGCAGGAGTTGTCGGTTTTCGTGAGCTTCCTTTGTCATGCGCTTGCTGGCGACAAGTTGGGGCTCTATGTCGATGTGCGAGAGGGTGCCCATGTAGTCCACCTTGGCACCCATGGGGATGGTGTCTCCTCCCACGCGGCAGATGGAGATGTCCACCGCCATGCCGTAGTTGTGCATTCCACCTCCGTTGGCGGGGTTGCTCACGTAAATGTTTTTCGAGGTGCCTTTCACCACGTCCCACATCACCTGCTGTATGCTCATGGGCCGTGTGGCGTCGAAGATGATGAGGCTGAGGTCCGGCCTTAGTTCCTTGAGTTTTTTCTGTGCCTTGGCGAGTGCTTGTGCGGCCTTGGGGTGTAGGTATCCCTCCCTGAGGTCTTTGTATAGCACCTGTCCGGTGAAGTTGTCTGGGCGGCTATACATCAGGCTCACCTCGATGGTGGGGTCCACCGACTTGATATTCACCATCCCCTGGCTCTCCATGGAGCGTGCTGTTGCGCTGAGGGTGTCTTGCGGCGCTGTGATGGTGTCTGCCTTTATTGTCTTTTCTTTGCCCGGGGTTGTTTGTGCGATATCCTTTCCGTTGGTGAAGTTTGCCTTGGGGCCGGAGCATGCCATGAGGATGGCGGCGATGAGGATGGTTCTCTTCATTATGTTACTAATTTTGGCCACCACTTGCTCTTGTGGGAGCGGGTGGTGGCCATGATGGTTGGTGTGTGTCTTGTTGTCAGAATTGCACCTTGGGTGCATGTTGTGCCTCTGCGTCGGCAGCGAATTTCTCCATCTGCCTGAAACCAAGAATGCCTGCGAAGAGCACGTTGGGGAAGGAGCGTACCTCCTTGTTATAAACCGTTGCCTTGTCGTTGTACTTGTTGCGTGCCTCGTTGATGCGGTTCTCCGTGCCTTCGAGCTGGGTCTGCAGGTTGAGGAAGTTCTCGTTGGCTTTCAGGTCGGGGTAGCTCTCCGAGACGGCAATGAGGCGTCCGAGAGCGGAACCCAGTTCACCTTGTGCCTTTTGGTACTCTTGGAGTTGCTCCGGGGTGCAGTTGCTGGGGTCGATTTTAATGCTTGTGGCCTTTGAGCGTGCTTCAATCACCTCTTTGAGGGTTGTTTCCTCGTGCTTGGCATAGCCCTTCACAGTCTCCACAAGGTTTCCGATGAGGTCTGCCCTGCGCTGGTAGGCCGACTGCACGTCGGCAGCTGCTTGCGTGGCCTCCTCCTGCACGGTCACCAAGCCGTTGTAGGCGCCTATGCACCATAATACCAATGCCGCAACGGCGGCAAGAATGATCATAGTTGATTTTTTCATACTTCTTTATGTTTTTAGTGAATATATCCCACTCAATAATATATCAATCTTAATTTTAAATTTTTAATTTTTCATTTTTCCTCACCAGCTTCCTCCGGCTCCTCCGCCTCCGAAGCTGCCGCCCCCGAAGCTGCCGCCTCCGAAGCCGCCTCCGCCTCCGAAGCCACCTCCTCCGAAGCTGCCTGGGTATCCTCCGATGAAGATGTTACCGCCTCGGCGGTTGTATCCTCCTCCTCCGCCACTGCTGGTGCCTCCTCCTTGGTGTTTCCACAGGAAGATGATGATGGCGATGACGATGATGAGCAGGATGATGTCTCCGAATGTGATGTCGTCGTCACTTGCCACGATGGATGTTGCCGGTGGCAGTTCCCCGCTCTTGAGTTGTGTGTAGATGGCATGGCATGTCTGCGCCACGGCGAGGTTGGTGTTTCCCGCCCGCATGTTGGGTTTGATGAAATAGGTGGCGATGCGGTTGCAGGTGATGTCGGGCAAGAATTCCTCCAGTCCCTTTCCGGGAGCGATGAAATACTGCCGGTCGTCCACGGCGAGCACGACGACCAGTCCGGTGCGTGTGTCCTTGTAGCCTACCCCGTAATTGTTTCCCACGTCCTGTGCCATGCGGAAGGCGTCGGCGTTCTTCACGTGATGCACGACGATGAACACCGCCTGCACATCCAACTCATGGTTGAGCAGGTTGAGGTAGTGGTTGGCGGAGTCGCGGTATTCCTTGTCGAGGATGAGGTCCGGGTCGCACACGTATTGTGTGGAGTCTTTCAGATAAACCATTTCGATGTTGTCGGCGCTCCAGATGGTGTATCCGTCGTCGGCTTTTTCGATGGTGCTTCGCGCCGTGATGTGAACGGCGACGATGGCTGCGAGCATGATGGTGAGCAGCAGCCTTCGGCTCCAGGTGTTGGGTGCGATGGTCATTTTCTTTTGTTTGTGCAAAGATATGTCATTTTGCCGATTGTTGCAACTTTTCGTATGAAAAAATGCCCATTAGGCGTCGTTTCTCATCTCCAAGGCCTTGTTTTCGGCGGCTTCCATGCGCTCGCGCTCCCCCGGCCCCTTGTCGTTGATGCCGCAGAGGTGCAGGATGCCGTGTATGATGACGCGGTGCAGTTCTTCATCGTAGCTTGTCCCTTGCTGTTGTGCGTTGGAGGCCACGGTGTCGAGCGAGATGACGATGTCGCCGCTGATGGTGTCGCCCTCGGAGTAGTCGAAGGTGATGATGTCGGTGAAGTAGTCATGGCCGAGGTACTGCTTGTTGACGTCGAGGATTTTCTCGTCGCTGACAAACATGTAGCCTATCTCTCCCACTTTCTTGTGGTAGGTGGCGGCCACGGCCTTCACCCATGCTGTGATGGCTCTTCGCTTGATGGCGGGCATCTTCACGCCGTCGGTGTTGTAGGTGATCATAAGTTGTCGTTGTTGGTTGGTTTGGGGAGGAATGGTGTGGTGTCTCGACCGAGATGGTTGAGTTCGCGCACCAAGGATGAGCTGATGCTCGCCAAGTGGGGCTTGGCGGGCAGGAAGATGGTCTCCACGTTGGCGAGGAGGCTGTTGATGTCGGCCTGCTCGCGCTCGTATTCGAAGTCCTTGACGCTGCGCACGCCCTTGACGATGAAGTTGGCGTGCAGATGGCGTGCCAGGTCGATGGTGAGGCCTTCGTATGCCACCACTTCCACGCGGGGGTTGTCGGCGTAGATGCGGGCGATGGCTTCGACGCGCTGCTCCGTGTCGCTTTCGTATTTCTTTTTGTCGTTCACCCCGACGGCGATGACGAGGCGGTCGGCGATGAGCAGTGCTCGCCGTGCGATGTCGTCGTGACCGATGGTGAAGGGGTCGAAACTCCCTGGGAAGATGGCTGTTGTTTTCATTCGAAGAGGTCGCGTTGCTGGGGAGTGCTGCGGTAGGGGTTGCGGCCCAAGTGTCGGTAGGCGAGTTCGGTGACCATGCGCCCGCGGGGGGTGCGCTTGATGAAGCCTTCCATGATGAGGAAGGGCTCATAGACCTCCTCCACGGTGCCGGCATCCTCGCCGATGGCCGTTGCGATGGTGGTGATGCCCACCGGGCCTCCCTTGAACTTGTCGATGATGGTTGTGAGGATTTTGTTGTCTATCTCGTCGAGGCCGTATTGGTCGATGTTGAGAGCCGTGAGGGCCACGTTGGCGATGCTGAGGTTGATGGTGCCGTTGCCCCTCACTTGTGCAAAGTCGCGCACACGTCGGAGCAGTGCGTTGGCGATGCGGGGCGTGCCACGGCTCCGTCGTGCCACCTCCACGGCTGCCTCGTGCTCGATGGGTACGCCGAGGATGCCGGCGGAGCGTTCGAGGATGTGTGTGATGGTGTCGGGGTCGTAGTATTCCAAGTGCATGTTGATGCCGAAGCGTGCGCGTAGCGGGGCGGTGAGCAGGCCGCTGCGCGTGGTGGCACCCACGAGTGTGAAGGGGTTGAGGTCGATTTGGATGGTTCGTGCCGAGGGACCCTTGTCGATCATGATGTCGATGCGGTAGTCCTCCATGGCGGAGTAGAGGTATTCCTCCACCACGGGTGAGAGGCGGTGTATCTCGTCGATGAAGAGCACGTCGTTGCTCTGCAGCGAGGTGAGGATGCCGGCCAGGTCGCCCGGCTTGTCGAGCACTGGTCCGCTGGTGACCTTGAAGCCCACGCCCAGTTCGTTGGCGATGATGTTGCTCAGGGTTGTCTTGCCCAAGCCAGGAGGGCCGTGGAGGAGGGTGTGGTCGAGTGGCTCGCCGCGGTATTTGGCTGCCTCGACAAACACCTGCAAGTTGTCAACGACGCTCTGCTGGCCGGCGAAGTCGGAGAAGCGAAGAGGGCGCAGCGCATTCTCGAAATCCTTCTCTGCGGGCGACATGCGCTCGTTTCTGATGTCGAAGTCTTTGTCCATGACATGATATTTGCCACAAAGGTAGTGAAAGTTGGCGAAACGGCCAAATTTTGAAAAATATTTCAGCCAAAATTTGGATGTTTCATAAGAAATGCTTACCTTTGCACCCTGAAATTGGCATCATTGCCATAATGGGGGCTTTTAGCTCAGTTGGTTAGAGCAACAGACTCATAATCTGGAGGTCGTAGGTTCAAGCCCTACATGGCCCACAAGAAAAGCCGGCAACTTGAAGAAATTCGAGTGGCCGGCTTTTTGGGATTTAGAGGATTTTAGAGGATTTTAGAGGATTTAAGAGGATTTTAGAGGACTAAAGAGGACTATAGGGGCTATAGAAACTATAGAGACTATAGCCCCTATAAGCCTATTTATATTTCTCGATGAGCGATGCAGCTTGCTCGTTGCCCAGTTCTTTGGCTTTGTCGAAGGCTGCAAGGCCCTCCTTTTTCTTGCCGGTTTGGATGAGGGCGAGGCCCTTGAGGAGGTATGCCTCGTCGTATTCAGGGTCGAGGTCGATGGCTTGCTGGGCAGTGGCGAGCGCCTCCTGCTTCATGTTCACTCTGAGTTGGAGGGAAGCCTTTTCCGCCAAGTAGAGCGGCTCACGTGGGGCCATGGTTGCAGCCTTGTCGATGTCTTGGAGTGCTTGTTGGAAGAGTTTGCCCTTCACCTCGCACTGCTCCCGCTGGTAGTAGAAGTCAGCTCCTATGCGTCCAGTCATGAGCGAGTCATACTGGTTGTAGTCTTGCACCGCCTTCCGGTATTCCCCCTTGTCTTCCAGGGCGGCTGCACGGTAGAGGAAATAGGGAGCGGCATCGAGGGGGTAGGGCTTGTTGAAGATGCTGATGGCGCTGTCGAGCAGCGCGATGGTCTCCTCTTGCGGTGCTTTCAGTTGTGTTTTGCATTGCGCTGCCTCATAGAACAGTTCCGGGTTGCGCAGGTTGGTGCGAGTGAGTTCGAGGAACATGTCGCAGGCCTGCTGGTAGTCTTTCTTTGAGTATCTCACCTGTGCCTCCAAGTGGCGGTAGAGCGGTTGCGGACTGATGGCGTAAGCCTGTTGCGCCTCTTCGATGGCCTTGTCGAGGTTCCAAGCCGGGAAGGACTCGTCGAATTTGTAAAGTTCCTTCTGGTAGATGACACGTGCGTAGTCGAAGTGCGCCACGTCTTTCTCTTCAGCCATTTTGATGGCTTTCTCCATGTCGCTCTGTGCCGTTTGGAAGTCGCTGTTGGTCACCGCCCTCTGTGCCCGTGCGTAGTAGCCGTCCACGAGTGTGGGGTATTTGTCGATGAACAATGCCACGATTTTCTCGAAACGATCCGCGTTGCCCTGTTGTGCGAGCATCAGGGCCAGTTGCGCCTGTTCCTTGTCGTCGGGGATGGCGGTGGGTATGTTGGTGCGCCTCAGCACCGGGTCGTTGGCGGTGAGGCCCGTGACGGTGAAGTCGGCGATGTATCGTGCGTCGGTGGAGTGGTAGTCGGTGGTGAACTGCGACTGCTGCAGGAAGCCGATTACCTGTCCGTTGGCGTTGGCGAAGGGGCATCCCACGGCGTTCTCCGGGGCTGTCATCTTGATGATGTAGTAGGCATATTTGTCCATGAAAGTCTCCACCTTGTCGATGGACGTTTCTATGAATTCCGGCTTCTTCACGGAGTAGCCTACGAGGTAGATGGGGCTGCCTTCTGCCGCCGGTGCAGTGGCCATTGGTGCCGCGGTGGTCTTGCCTTTCACCTTGAATTTCACCACGTCGTAGATTTCATTGGCCCCCAGGATGTATTCCACGTCGAGGCTCTTCCCCGTGGCGTCCATGACGACGGCCCGGCTGGCTCCGTCGAAGGGTGCCCAGTCGCTGATGCCCGTTCCGTTGGCGTCGATGAATACGCCGTGGCTGGAGGCGAGGAGTGAGCCGTCGGCCTTGAATGTGGTGAGTGTGAAGACGGCTTTCGCCACGTTTTTCACGGGTGTGGGTTGTGCCACCAAGCAGACGGTGGCGGTCATTGTCAGGATGAATGTTGCTATCTTTCTCATGTCGTTGTCATTGGTTGGATGATTTTCCCAGCAGTTCCTCCGCGTTGCGGATGGCTGCCTCGCTGATGTCGCTGCCGCTCACCATCTGTGCGATTTCTCTCACGCGCTCGTCGTGGCTGAGCAGTCTCATGTGGCTGGTGGTTCCCTCGTCGCCCTCCTCCTTATAGACCTTGTAGTGCCGTGCGCCTTTAGCTGCGATTTGTGGCAGGTGTGTGATGCTGATTACCTGCCTGTCGTTGTCGCCCATCTCCTCCATGATGTGTGCCATCATCTGTGCCACCTTTCCGCTCACGCCGGTGTCTATCTCGTCGAAGATGATGGTGGGCAGTTTCACCGCACCGCTGATCATCGCCTTGAGGGAGAGCATCACGCGTGCCACCTCTCCACCGGAGGCCACCTGTGCCACCGGCTGCAGGGGAGTGCTGCTGTTGGCGGTGAAGAGGAATGCCACCTTGTCGTGCCCGTCGCTGGCAAGCGGCTTCTCTTGCAACTGCACCTCGAAGCGCACCTTGGGAATGCCCAAAGGCACCAACCGCTGGCGCATCTCCGCTTCCACCTTTCGTGCAGCGTTTGTGCGTATGTCGGTGAGTTTCATTGCTTTCTGTTCGCTGTCGGCAAGGAGTGTGGCGAGACGTGCCTCCATCTCATGGAGTTCTTCATCACCCCCGTCGATTTGGTTGAGCTGCCGCTCGATGTCCCCTTGCAGGGAGAGCAACTGTGCCACGCTCTCCACGTGGTATTTTTGCTCCAAGCTGTAGAGGGTGTCCAAGCGAGTCTCCACGGCCTCCAAGCGTGCCGGGTCAAACTCCACGTCCTCCGAGCGCGAGGCCACCTCGTCGGCGATGTCCTTCAGTTCGATGAAACAGCTTTCCAACCGCTCGGCGGCTCCTGCGATGTCGCGGAAGACGTCCTTCACCGCCTCGATGCTGTGGCTGGCGCTCTTCAGGCGCTCCACGGCTCCACCATCGGCGGAGAGGAGGTTGTCGGCCTCGTAGAGTGCGCTTTTTATTTCTTCTGCATGGGAGAGCATCTCTTGCTCCTGTTCCAGTTCCTCCTGTTCCCCGTCGACGAGGCGTGCGGTCGTTAGTTCGTTGAGTTGGAAGCGCAGGAAGTCCTCGCTCTCCTTGCTCCGTCTTATCTGCTCGCGCTTAGCCTCTATCTCCTTGACCAGCGTTTTGTAGTTGCGGTAGGAGGCTTGGTATTCGGCGAGGGCTTGAGGCTCTCCGGCAATGATGTCGAGCACGTTGAGTTGGAAGTCCTCCTTGTTGAGCAGCAGGTTTTGGTGTTGGCTGTGTATGTCCACGAGCATCCCCCCCAACTCGCGCAAGGTGGTGAGGGGCACGGGACTGTCGTTGACGAAGGCGCGGCTTTTTCCGGCGGCGGTCACCTCGCGACGGAGGATGCAGTCGCCGTCGTCGTAGTCGAGGTCCTTTTCCTCGAAGAATGGCCGCATGTCATATTTGCGGAGGTCGAAGTGTGCCTCCACGACGCACCGGTCGCGCCCCGCCTTGATGGCCTTGGTGTCGGCTCGCTGGCCCAAGAGGAGCCCCAAGGCGCCGAGGATGATGCTCTTGCCGGCTCCCGTTTCACCGGTGATGACGGAGAAACCTCCCTCGAAGGCGATGTCGAGTTGGTCGATGAGGGTGAAGTTCTTGATGTATAGTCGTTGTAGCATGGTTGGCCTATTGTTTGATTTTTTCCCACGAGTTGTTCTGCGAGGCGTTGATGCTGAAAAGGATTTCATACACCTTGTCCTTCTCGTTCTGGGTGCCTTTGCCCTTGTAGATGTTGGCCAGTTCGTCTTTCTTGTAGTCGGTCCATATCTGTGGCAGCATGCTCAAGGGCTTGTTTTCGTGGGCTTTCTTCAGGCATTCCTCCAAGGCGGTGGTCACGTTGGTGCGCCCTCGCTCCACGTTGGTGGCCATCTCGTCCAACCCCTTGCGGTAGTAGTCGTATTGCAGTTGCCGGAAGGGTTGCATGCCCCCGTCAAGGTAGTCGTTGATGATGGCAAAGCGGTTGCGGTCGTTGTCAAAAGCTTTCCACCCGGTGAAGTTGAGGTTCTGCGCATTGTTGGTGAGGTTCATGCATCGCTGCAGGATGTCCTCGCCGCCCATGGGTGAGAAGCTGTCGAGGTCGAGGCCGATGATGAGGTAGGCATAGTATGCCATCAGGGCCGTCAGCTGGTTGTCGATGACCTCTTCCATGAAATTCAGCTGGTCGAACTGGGTATACTGGAAGTTGAAGTCAGCATCCTTATTATTGTATAAGGTGGAGTTGTAGGACGAGTTGTACACAGGTCTGTTGGCCTGAATCATAGCCGTGCAGAATATCTGGTTGTTGCTCTTGTCGTACTTGTTCACCGTGAGGTTGAAGTTACACACGATGCGCTCGTTCTTCTGAAACTGCAGCTCCGTCCATTGGCGGTCGTTCATCCACTGTTCCAGCGTCTCCTTCAGGGTCTCGAATACGGTTTTGTCCGTACCCTCTACCTGTGAGCTGTTGATGTTGATTTTCACCTGCAGTTCCTGAGCCGTCGCCGTCTGTACGGCAAGGCTCCAGAGCAGGGTCATGAAATATATCAGGTGTCTTCGTTTCATCGTTTCTGTTTTTTCCGTGCAAAGTTACGAAAAGTTGAGCGCAAAACAAAGAAACTCGTTTCTTTTTTTGCCGAGACGGAGTATCTTCGCCGTTGCAAACGGCAAAGTTACGAAAAAA
>CADBBP010000135.1 GCA_902792855.1 uncultured Prevotellaceae bacterium | reverse complement strand
TATAGCACTGACGTTGGCTGTCATAGGTCTATGTGTGGCTTTCTTTATCAATCTCATCAAAGGAATCCAGCATGAAGAATTGTTCCCTAAAAAGAACATCAGGCTTATCTACATTGCTGCCATTCTGCTGTTCCTTCAAACAGTAGCATCAGACAATCTTAATCAAGCATTCATTTCTAAAGGCCCTGCAGTAATAGCCCTTACTTCAAATCCATTTGTGCAATCTCTTATTCTACTCGTTTTTGGCATCTTGTACAAGATGGGCTATCAAGTTGCAGCAGAACACGATTTAACAGTATAGGGAGGACAGCAGATGATAGTTGTAAACCTAGACGTGATGATGGCCAAAAGGAAAATCTCGCTTAATGAATTATCTGAGCGGGTTGGCATCACAATCACAAACCTTTCGAAACTGAAAACGGGTAAGGCCAAGGCCATACGCTTTACAACACTTGATGCTATTTGCAAGGCGTTGGATTGTACTCCAGCAGATATATTGGACTATAGTAGCGAAAAGTAAATAGATGAAAAAGCCCATTTTTTTTGCGATGCTAATTGCCATCTTGATAGTAGCATCGCCAGTATCGGCACAGACCATTGTCAAGGGACATGTGGTTAATGAACGAGGTGAAACGGTTGAATACGTTAGTATTGGTTTCGATGAAGACGATGGTGAGTACCAATCGTCCGATGATAAGAACCAATCGTTTAGCGTCGGTACTATTTCGGATGCCAATGGTAACTTTACGATAGAGATACCTGCAAACCGCAAAAACGACTTGGTGTTTACCCATGTGTCATTTCAGAATGCCGTTGTTCCCTTTGGAACATATTCAAATGGGCGGCAACTGACAGTCACGATGAAAGACAAAGTGGTCGAGCTGGACGAAGTCGTGGTAGGTAAGAAAAACAAAACACAGAAAATTGCAGGTAAAGCTATCAGTGGGCCGGTGGTATCATTCCGTGGAAAGGGCAAGGTTGATGGCACAGAATGGGGCCCTGTGTTCAAAAGCAAGAAGGATTACGTCATCAGTGACATCCTGCTGACCATTAGAGGCGCTTCATACCAATGGTGCGTGCTTAGTTTCAATATCTATGAGATACAAGGCGGCAAATTCGTGAACATCCTCAATAAACCCATCTACCACCGGATTGAGAAAAGCAACGTCAAGCAACGACTCGACATCCAACCTGAAGAAACCATCGTACTAAGAGGAAAGAGGAAATACTACATTAGCGTAATGGTAGTTGACAGCGACCGCTATGGCATTCTTGATATGCAGTCACAATTCAAAACCAGTTATGCCCGTAGTATCACCAAAGGTAAGAAGCGAAAACTACCTATCGGGCCAGCAATTCTGGTAAAAGGATATGAAATAGAACAATAACTCAATGGCAATATGAAATGAGATACTAAAAAGGGGCCTGCCCAAGCGGACAGGTCCCTTTGTTAATTATACCAGAGTGATATTTACTCCTCTACAGCAGCCTGTGCGGCGGCCAAGCGTGCGATGGGCACGCGGAAAGGAGAGCAGCTGGCATAGTTCATGCCAATCTTGGCACAGAACTTCACAGAGCTTGGCTCACCGCCATGCTCACCGCAAATGCCACAGCGCAGGTCGGGTCTGACGGCGCGTCCTTCTGCGACGGCATACTTGATAAGTCTGCCGACACCCTTCTGGTCGAGCACCTGGAACGGGTCCACCTTGAGGATTTTCTTGTCGAGATAGACGGGGAGGAAGCTTGCGATGTCGTCGCGGCTGTATCCGAATGTCATCTGTGTGAGGTCGTTGGTACCGAATGAGAAGTACTGAGCCTCAGTAGCGATGCGGTCGGCTGTAAGGGCAGCGCGCGGAATCTCAATCATCGTACCCACTTCATACTCCACCTCGATGCCGTACTCCTGGAAGACCTCCTTGGCTGCATACTCGATGACCTCTTTCTGCTGCTTGAGCTCGTAGAGCGTGCCGATGAGCGGAACCATGATCTCGGGTTTTGGATCCTTTCCTTCCTGCTTCAGTTCGCAAGCAGCACTGAGGATGGCCCTTGTCTGCATGGCAGTGATTTCGGGGAATGTGATGCCGAGACGGCAACCACGGTGTCCAAGCATCGGGTTGTTCTCTGCCAGTGAGTCCACGCGGCGCTTGATGTCCTCGATGGAAACGCCCATCTCCCTTGCCATGGTCTCTTGACCGGCTGCATCGTGGGGTACGAACTCGTGGAGTGGCGGGTCAAGCAAGCGGATGTTGACGGGCAGTCCGTCCATGGCCTCGAGGATGCCCTTGAAGTCAGCCTTCTGGTAAGGCAGCAACTTGGCGAGCGCCTTCTCCCTTCCAGCAACGCTGTCGGAGAGGATCATCTCCCTCATGGCGATAATCTTCTTGTCCTCGAAGAACATGTGTTCGGTACGTGTCAGGCCGATGCCCTTTGCTCCGAATGCCCTTGCCACCTGTGCGTCATGCGGCGTGTCGGCATTGGTGCGCACCTGCAGTTTGGTATATTTGTCGCAGAGGTCCATGAGCTCCTTGAAGTCACCGCTCAGTTCGGCAGCCTTGGTGGGCACCTGACCGGCATACACCTGTCCTGTTGTACCGTTGAGTGAGATGTAGTCACCCTCCTTGTACACGACGCCGTCGATTTCGACAGTCTTCTTCTTGTAGTCCACATTGATGGCACCAGCTCCAGAGACGCAGCACTTGCCCATGCCACGAGCCACGACGGCAGCGTGAGAGGTCATGCCACCACGAGCGGTGAGGATGCCCTCGGCAGATGCCATACCAGCGAGGTCCTCAGGAGAGGTCTCGATACGCACCATGATGACCTTGTGTCCGTCGGCGTGCCATGCCTGAGCGTCGTCAGCGTGGAAGACGATTTGTCCTGTAGCGGCACCCGGAGAAGCGGGCAGACCCTGTGTGATGACCTTTGCCTTCTGGAGTTCGACCTTGTCGAACACCGGGTGGAGCAGTTCGTCGAGTTTCTGTGGCTCGCACCTCATGATGGCCGTCTTCTCGTCGATGAGGCCCTCGTGTAGCAAGTCGATGGCGATTTTCACCATGGCGGTACCAGTGCGCTTTCCGTTACGTGTCTGGAGGAACCAAAGTTTTCCTTCCTGCACGGTGAACTCCATGTCCTGCATGTCGTGGTAGTGGTTCTCCAGTTTTTCCTGGATGCCGTCGAGCTGCTTGTAGATTTCGGGCATGGCCTCCTCCATGGAGGGGTATTTCTCCTTTCTCTCTTCCTCGCTGATGCCAGCGCGCTCAGCCCACCTGCGTGAGCCAACGATGGTGATTTGCTGCGGGGTGCGAATACCGGCCACGACGTCCTCACCCTGTGCGTTGACGAGGTACTCACCATTGAAGAGGTTCTCACCGTTTCCAGCGTCGCGGCTGAAGCATACGCCAGTTGCGGAAGTCTCGCCCATGTTACCAAACACCATAGCCATGACGGATACGGCAGTACCCCACTCGTCGGGAATGCCTTCCATCTTGCGATAGAGGATTGCGCGTTCGTTCATCCAGCTGCGGAAGACGGCGCAGATAGCGCCCCAGAGTTGCTCGATGGGGTCGTCGGGGAAGTCCTTGCCGGTGCGCTCCTTGATGGCCTCCTTGAAGAGAGCCACCAGTTTCTTGAGTTCATCGACGGAGAGGTCCTTGTCGAGCACCACTCCACGCTCAGCCTTCACCTTCTCGATGATTTCCTCAAACGGGTCGATATCCTCTTTGTTGACCGGTTTCATCTCCAGCACCACGTCGCCATACATCTGTACGAAGCGACGGTATGAGTCATAAACAAAGTGAGGATTGTTGGTTTTGCGCACCATGCCTTCAGCCACCTTGTCGTTGAGACCGAGGTTGAGGATGGTGTCCATCATGCCAGGCATGGAAGCCCTTGCACCCGAGCGCACACTGACGAGCAGCGGGTTCTCAGCGTCACCGAACTTGGACTCCATGAGGTCCTCGATGTGCTTTACGGCAGCCGTAACGTCTTTTTCGAGGATTTCCTTGATTTTTTCCTGTCCCACTTCATAATACTCGTTGCAACAGTCAGTGGTGATAGTGAATCCCGGTGGAACGGGTACACCAATCAGGTTCATCTCGGCGAGGTTAGCACCTTTACCACCGAGTTGCTCACGCATTTCAGCGTTACCCTCGGCCTTACCTGCACCGAAGGTATAAACTCTTTTTTGTTCGCTCATAATATAGGTTAAATAGTATCAATAAAAAATATGTTTTCTTTGAAATGCAAAAATACAGTAAAATCGCGTAATAGCAAAACTTTTGGCTGTTTTTTTGCAAAAAATGAGATGAGAGTGTTGCATTCCGCCTTGTGGGGCATTTGCAGCCGTCACAGTCCCACCGCTTCGAGCCACTTGTCGAAATTCTCCACCTCCTTAGTTTTCACATGTGCGTCGGTGGCGATTATCTTCAAGATGAACTGTCTGAGTGTGAAGAGGATGGCCTTTCGTTCATCCTCGTTGAACCCTTCCACGAGTGCCAGAGTATCGTGGATGATGCCCTCCAAGGTGTAGGTGTGGTTGAGCGTGTCTCGAAGTTGTGCTTTCAACTCCTCCGGAATTTCTCCCACCTCCTCGATGCTTTCGATGTAGCCTTCTACAAATTCTTTCTCCTTGTTGCTGAAATCCCCGTCGCACGATGCGAAGAAGAGGCCGGCCTTTGCCGTGAGCAAGATGCTATTTTTCAGTTTTTCCATAGTCAGGTTTATTTTCCTCCTAAAACAATAGATTTCAAAATACCTCCGGCGAGGTCGCCGATGTTACCGAGGTCGATGCCCATGTTGCCCAAGATGCTTCCCAGGCCTCCGGCGTCCTGCTGCTCTTTCTTGGAGCTTTTCCGGGTGGTTTTCTTGGTGGTTTCCACGGGAGCCTCCTCCTCCACCTCGAATCCCGCACGCCGTTTCATGTCGTTGATGATGTCGTTGAGCCCTCCGCTGTCCTTCTTGGTAGCGGTGGTGCTTTCGGTTGTCCTCTTCGTGGTTGTTGGTTCGGAAGTGGTGCTCTTCCCCGCCTGCCGTCGTATCTCCTTGGCCACGTCGCTCAGTCCTCCCCCAGAGGAGCGTCCCGTCGTCGTTGTGGTGGTAGTGGTCGTCGATGCGTCGGAGGTGTCGGCCCCCATCTTCTTCTGCAAGTCCTTCACGATGTCTCCCAGGCCGCCGGAGCTTCCGCTCTTCGACGAGCCTCCACCAAGGATGGAGCCCAGTCCGCCCTTGATGATTTCCTCAAAAAAACTTCCCATAGTATTTGGTTATTAAATGTTGACTGTTGTATCGGCTTTTCCGCCCTACCCTTTATGGTAAATATAGTCGAGAGCCGCTCCAATGGCCGTGCAGAACTGCGAGTACTTTGGAATGATGAATTTCACCTTATATAATTTCTCCATCATGGGGAACACGTCCCTGCACTGTGGCAGGAGGGTGAGGTTTCCAATCATGACAAACTCGCGTATGTCGGTGTTGAGTGCCGAGAGCACCGCCGCACTTCCAATGGTTTGCAGCACGGTGTGAATGAGTCCCACGGCGATGTCATCCTTTACCGCGTCGGTTTTTGCCTTTCCGAAGAGCGATGCGGTCACGTCCATGGGCAGTCCCGGCAGAGGTTGAGCACTGATGTCCCCAATCATGAGGTTGACGTTGGAGATGTCGCCATGCATGGCCATTGTTGACACCTGCTTGATGTCGGAGGTTTGGAGCATGATGCGCGACAATCCTGCGAGCGTTCCTCCTCCGATGCTGATGCCGCCAATGTGTTGTATGTTGTCGCCCTCACACTTGACGAGCGACGTACCCGTGCCCATGCTGACGACGATGATTTTGTCGAGCCCCGACTCGAAGCGCGCCCCCAGTCCGTCGGCAAGGAACTCGTCGCTCTTGCGTGTTGGCAGTCCATAGACAGGTCTGTCGATGTATGCGGCTCCCACTCCCGTGAGCACCACCTGCTCCACGTCAGACAGTTCTATGTGGTTGTCATAGAGATATTTTCCAAATGCCCCGTAGAGCGAAGCCACAGGGTCGGCAGCGGTGGTGCGCAGAGGTGAGACCACCTGCATGTTTTTTATTCCCACAATTTTCGTGGTGCTGATGCCCACGTCAATTCCTATTACGATGCTCATGGTATTTGTTAGTGTTAGAAGGCAACAATATTAGTCTTGACATTACCCGTCAGTCTTTGAGAGAATAAGTGATGGTGGAGACCACCCTTACGCTCTTTTTATAGGGTATGTCGGCTTCATCAATGGAGAACTCTCCCTGTCCCGCCTCCACAATCTTGTTGATTTTGGAGTGGCTGTTCTCTGCAAACTGCTTAGCGGTTTTTTCGGCGTTTGAGATTGCCTCCGCCATCATTTCCGGTTTCAGTTGCTGGAACTTGGTGTATTCGTAATCGGCATTGTTGGAACTCAAGATGACGTCGCGGTCAATCAGTTCGTCCGACATGGCCATCAGTTCATTGATGAATTTCGTATCGTTGGATGTGACATAAACGGAGCGACTCACACTATAATTGTAGCGTGGCGGGGTGTCGTTCCATACATTGGCGAGATTGTCTGTAATGTCAAATGTGCTCACAGTCACATCGCCCTTTCCTTCCATCCCCTTTTCCTTGAGATAATTCTGAATGATTTTAACTTTTCTGTCAAGACTGGCAAAGATGGGCTTCAATTCATCGCCGGACTCTTGCAATCCCAAGGTCCATACCACCTTGTCGGCATCCACTTCCTTCTCGGCCAGGCCCTTTACGGTCACACGCCGGTCCTTATTAGTGAAATTGTCAATCCCCCCTTTGATGCAAAGGCCCAGCAACAAGAGTCCCACGGCCATGATGACCGCCACAATGACTTTTTCATACTTTTCCATAGCTGTTTTTGATTTCATTCAAAGACTTTCTTCAAATTATGTTTTACAAAGGTAAGACAAACATTTGAGACTGCAAAATTTCCGTACTTAAGAAATGTTAAGGTGTGAAAAGCGTGGGGCTGACAGTTGGTTGTTGGTTGTTGGCGCCGGCAAAGCCGGCACTTGCGGAGAACAGACTAAGAAGGGAGGACAAAACAAAAGGGAGAACTGACTAAGAAGGGAGGACAAAACAAGAAGGATGGAGTGGGAAAACGTGAAATAATGGGGATAATCATCACTTTTTTCCAGATAAAACGCTCTTTATTCGAAAAATAAGGTACATTTGCATGATGAATGAAAGAGGAAAAACTTTTTTATTACAAATAACATAAACCTAAACAATCCCTAAATGATGAGAAAATTGTTTTTTACGGCCTTTTTGGCTCTATTTTGCGTGCACGTCACCCATGCGCAGCGTTTCACGGATGAATTGGACCGTGGCATCGTAGCGGTGGACATGGGAGGCCAAGTTTTCGTCAGTTGGCGCATCCTTCCGGAGGAGTATTATGGCACCACCTATTCGTTATATAAAAATGGTTCGCTTGTTCAAGACAATCTCACCTTGAGCAACTGGATTGGTACTGGCTCTGCCTCCGACAGGTTCACCGTGGCAGCTGTTACGAATGGCGTTGCAGGCGAACAATCAGCAACAGCCAAGGTGTGGCCCCGCGTAAGCAATTCGGGCGAGAGCAACCAAGCCGGCCTGCTCACCCTCACCTTGTCGCCCGTGGTGGACAGGAACAACCATGATGTGACCCATCACTATTTGCCCAACGATGCCATCTTCGCCGACCTTGACGGCGACGGACAGTTGGAGTTCATCATCAAACGCATCAACATTTGGGATGCCGACAACATCTATCCCACAACCAACGAAACAGAATACACCGTATGGGAGGCATACGACGTAGATTGGGAAGCAGGAGCCATCAAAAAAAGGATGTGGTGGATAGACTGCGGTCCCAACATGGTGAGTGCCAACAATACTGAAAACAACCTGTTGGCCTATGACTGGGACATGGACGGCAAAGCCGAGGTGGTGATGCGCGGTGCCGACAACATGATTTTCCACCATAGCGATGGCACGACAAAAACCATTGGCAGCGCAACCGTCAACACTCGCGGCGACATCAACCACAACGATGGCAATGCGGCCTTCACTTGCTCCGGCAATGAATACCTTCTATATTTTGACGGGCAAACGGGTGTTCTTTTTAACGACAATGTGATGGAATATCCCCTCAAGCGGTTGGAAAACGGAGAGACGAGTTGTAAAGCGGCATGGGATGAAAGGACCGAAGGCCACCCCTCATCCAAATATTTCTTTGGAGCCCCCTATCTTGATGGCAGGAAACCCAGCATCTTCCTTGGTCGTGGCGTCTATATGCGGCACAAGATGATCGCCCTCGACGTGAACCCCACCACCCATGAACTCACCACACGCTGGGAATGGCACAGCACGGCCCATGGCTCCACACCTGGTTCCTATTGGTTTGGCAACGGCAACCACAACTATGTGATAGCCGACGTGGACGAGGACGGCCGTGATGAAATCATCTATGGCAACATGGTGATTGACGACAATGGCAAAGGACTGAACTCCACCGGTTTCGGGCATGGTGATGCCTTGCACGTAAATGATTTCGACCCATACAGGAAAGGACTTGAGATATACAATTGCATCGAGGACGAGCCCACCTATGGAATGTCCTACCGGAGTGGGTTGACAGGTGAGATATTCAAGCATTTTGTCGCTTCTGGTGACGACGGTCGCGCACTTGCCGGCAATTTCACCAATGTGATACCCGGGTCCATGGGTTGCACCATGTCCTCTGATGCACTTGCCCTCTCATGCGACGAGTACGTGCCATCCTACACCAACCTGTTTCTGGGTAAAAACGTACAAACCGTAAATGGCAATGAGGTTAGAACCAAGACCCTCAACTACCGCATCTACTGGGATGGCGACTTGCAATCAGAAGCCATGGAGGGAACCGGCTCGAGCAATTCCGGCTCATGGCTCATGATTTACCACTGGAATGACAACACCTTCTTGAACAACCGCGAAATAACCCTTACAGGAACGAGCAACAACGGCACGAAGAACAACCCCTCGTTCCAAGGCGACATCATTGGCGATTGGCGTGAAGAGGTGATGATGCGCGCTTCCAGCAGGCCATGGGCACGCAGATGCAGACTTACAACCTCCCCCCGAACGCCAGCTTCTTCCTTGGCGAGATGGAAGGCATCACCCAAGCCCCGCCACCCTTGATGAACCGCGGCCGCTCCGAGGTGCGCAACGGAGGAAGCATCTCCACCTCGCTCAATGGCGAGCATGTGATGCTGGCGGAAACGGGCAACGCCCAGGTGAGCGTGGAAGAAGGAGCCAGTCCGAAGATTTTCACCGACAACGCCCCCTGGTGGGTGCAGGGCAACAATCCCTCGGAGTCACAATCCTTGACGAAGGCCTCCACCACCATCTATACCCATACACTTACCGGGGCGCCCTTCACGGGTGAGACCATGGTGGTGAAACAGGGCGATGGAACACTCGTGCTCCCCGGCGAAGAGCAGGCCTCACCAAGGTGTGGGCGGGCACATTGCAGTATGACGGCAAGCTTACCAACAGCGCCGTGTGGCTCAACCGCTTTGCCACACTGAGTTCCGACGGAGGAGAGTTCAAGGATGTCACGACAGAATATGGTTCCGAGATACTGCCCGGTGGCCCCGATGCAAAAGTGGGAGAAATGACCATTGAGAACCTTTCCTTAGGTTTCGGCTCCCGCGTGGTGTTCGACCTCGGCGGCAAGAATGTGGGCGACAACGACCAAATCCATGTCACCAACCTCACACTCGAAACCAAGACCGGCGATGCGTGGACAAACTACGGCCCGAAGAACCTGAAGCCGGTGTTTCAGTTCAACGCGACAAGTGTCCTGGCGGGTGGCCGCTATCCCATCGGCACACTTGTCAACCTGCCAGGAAACGCCGGCAATGACATGCTCACCGATGTCATCATCGAAGGCATTGATGCCAGCCGCCACCCTTACATCCAAGTGGACGGAGGTGTCATCTGCTTGTTCCTCAACGATATGACACCTACAGTAGAGCCGGAAATCGCCATCATCGACATGGTGCAGACCGACCTCACCGACCTTTACCCCTCCTCGACCCCCACGACTTATTACATGCCGAAAGTGGGAGTTGTCGTCGAAGATGTGAATGGCGAGCAACCTACCCTCACCGGCACCTTCACCTCGCTGTCGGGTGAAGTGACCGACCTTGGAACAACAGAACCGGCAGAAATATTGAACGTCAACTATAACAGCAATTCTACAGGCGACGTGGGGGGATGGAAGAGCCAGAACTATGCAGATGGCCTTTCGTTGATAGAAGGAGATGCCAAATATGGGAATTATATACGATACACTTGTGCTGGTAATAACAGCCGCACCGCATATTGGCAGTTTGGCACCTTGGACATCGGCAACAATCCATACGTCATAGAATTTGATGCCGCCATTACGCCAGGAAACGACCATGCCACACAAATAGCTGTCATGGCAGGTCAGTCTCTTATAGCCAATGGAGCTTATAACGACAATTATCTGTTTAGCGCGATTAACAATGGTAAAAGCGGTACATCTTACTCCATCAACGGCGGAGGATCCATCACCATCCCGAGCGGCACGTGGTGCCATTACAAAATAGAGGTGGATGTGCAAAATCGTCAAGCCAAATGGACCGTCACCAACAACGACACCAAAAACAACGTTGGCACCGGCACCTATTCGTTGCCTTCCGCAACAGGAACGACACCTACAGGCATCCATTTCCTCTCTGGACGTTATCAATCCGTGTTGAAATTCGACAACTGCACCATCAAGTCCGTTGCTGCTGATTTCAGCTCATACACGTTCAAAGAACCCG
>CADBBP010000134.1 GCA_902792855.1 uncultured Prevotellaceae bacterium | reverse complement strand
TGGGGGCCGGCGTCAGCTACGCCTCATACGCCGCCCCCGACTACGACGCCCGGCGCAACTCGTCGTTTTCGGGGAACACCTACAGAGGGATCGCCCCGACGTTCATCGCCGGCGCCGACTTCATGTTCCCGCGCTTCAGCCGCTTCTTCATGGCACAGATGGAGCTCGGCTACACGCCCCACCGCTATGATTTCGTGGTATACACCCGTCAGGTAGTGGAAAGTGAGACGGGCAGTTGACGGTCGATGGCGGAGTGGAAGGAGATGATGGTTTCACTTCGCGACAGTCCCAGGGGCTGCAACTTGTCGTGAATGATTTCGAGCAGATGGTGGTTGTTGTGGGCGTAGATTTTGATGAACATGTCAAATCCCCCCGTTGTGTAATGACATTCCACCACCTCGGGAATCTTTTCCAATTCCTTCACGACGACATCGAAACTCTCCGGGTCTTTCAAATACAGGCCGATGAAGGCACATGTCTCGTAGCCTATCTTCTCCGGGTCAACCACGAAATAGGACCCTTTGAGGATGCCTATGTTGGTAAGTTTTTGGATACGCTGATGTATGGCGGCGCCGCTGACGTTGCATATCCTGGCCACCTCGAGGAACGGAATGCGCGCATTGTCCGCGATTAAATCGAGGATTTTCCTGTCCAATGCGTCTAAGTTTTGATTAGCCATAGTTGATGTGTGTGATTTGCATGCAAAGATATGAAAAAGATTGCAATTCTCAAATTTTATTCCTATTTTTGCGACAGATTTTATTTCAAAAATGAAGTGGACACCCAAAACTATTGACAACACCATCGCTATGTGCAAGTACTCAAGGCTTTTTTGCTAAAAAGGTTACCATTCCCCCTCACGCATATTGCGACGACCAACCGCTGCATAATGCACCTTTAACGCCCCAGCCTTTCGTAGCTGCTGCTTCACGTTTGTCACCATGCCCATGGGGGCGTTTTCATCTATTTTCATCACCACCACCATCTCCTCCTGCTCGTCGGGCAGCAGTTCCTCCTTGTACCGCGCCACATACGAGGCCACATCTTCCAGCGAAACGACTTTGTCATCCACCTGGACGGCGAAATCGTCTGCGTCATTTGTCCCTTGAGACTTTAATGCCCGCCCGATAAAAAGATAGAGAGTGGATGGCTGTTTCTTGTGTTTGGCCAACTCCGTTCCCGTCGGCACTTGAAAGCCCACCTTCTGCGGAACGCTCCTCATGGTGGTGACTATCATGAAGAAGAAAAGGACGGTGAAAATCAAGTCGGGCAGCGACGACATGTTAAGTTCAGGTTGGCGTCGCCCTCCCCTTTTCCTTTCAAACCTCATGGCGCACCTCCTTCCTTGGAATAATCTTCCGACACTTTTTGTGGATAATATGTCCTTAAGGCATCGCGCTGTCTCTCTGTACATTGGGTGTAATGCCTGTCGAAGCGTGTCAAGGCCAAACTGTCGCGTAGTTGGCGATAGGCCTCCACGATTTCATTCTGCACTTTAAAATAAGTGCCGTAATTAGCCTCGCCGTCCGACTTGATTCTGATGACATGGTTTTCAGTTACCCCACAAGCACCGAGCAAGTCGATGTCCTTTTGATGTTTTTCTGGCAAGTTGGGAAGGTCTTGTGGGTTGTCCACAAATTGTTTCACCCGCCCAAGCAGTTCGCCAATGGGTGTTTTCTCGTCATTGACATAGACAACATCCCCTTTGGCGATGTCGATGCGCAGGACATCCCTCTCCTTCAGTTCCACAGCCTCCTGGTTCTCCGGGGACAAAGGCGGCAACATGCGCGTGAGCCCCTTGTCGTCGTCCATCGAGGTGACGACGAGGAAGAGGATGAGCAAAGTAAAGGATATGTCGGCAATGGATGCAGTGTTGATGCCTGGCACCCTGCGCCGTTTTCGCCTGCGTAGTCGCATGTCACTTCCTGTTGTTGAGATAAGTCCTGATGGTGGCGATGGCCACGACGGCAGTAGCCACCACGATGAGAATGATTGACGAGAGAACAAACATGTTGGCGGCCTTGAGCCATCCCTCCTCGTGGTATTCCTCGCCATTGACCGTGATGGCCGACGACGCGCCCATGAGGAACGACACCCCCAATGTCAGTGCCGTGAACACCGTCACGCCCATGGCGATGAGTGCAGCCGGCACGCCATGGCTGTCAGCCTTGGCATTCCGTCTTCTTCGCATGGTTCTCACCACCGCCCATGCAGTCACCAAGACAGCCATGAGCAGCACAAGTATCGCGAACACCATCAGCACGGAAGTGAGCCGTGGCTCTATGAAGTCGGGGTCTTCAGCCCACGGGTGGTTGTACCCCACGAGATAGAAGAGTGCGAACACCACCACGGTGATGGTGACAAGCAGGTAAAGCACCTTTCGCGAGGCCTCTCCCTTGGGCCATCCGGGAATTCTCATCTTTCCTTATTTTTTATATTTCACAAGAATGTCGAGCAATGAAATGGCCGCATCCTCCATCTGTGTGGCAAGCCCCTCGATCTTGTTGAGGATGTAGTTGTAGAACACCTGCAAGATGAGTGCCACGATGATGCCGAAGATGGTGGTGATGAGCGCCACCTTCATGCCCGAGGCCACAATGGTGGGATTGATGTCCCCGGCCTCTTGTATCCTGTCGAAAGCCATCACCATGCCAATCACGGTGCCGAGGAAGCCAAGCGACGGTGCTATGGCGATGAAAAGCGTGATCCACGAGCACCCCTTCTCCAGATTGGCCATTTGCACCTGACCATAGGAAGTGATGGAACGCTCGATGCTGTCGATGCCCTCGTTGAAGCGCAGCAAACCTTGATAGCAGATGGAAGCCACCGGCCCCCGCGTGTCGCGACAGAGGTCTTTCGCGCCCTCGATGTCACCCTTCGCCACCTTCTCGTCGATATCGTCGAGGAGGCGCTTGGCGTTCACCTCAGAGAGTGTGAGATAGATAATTCTCTCCACGCAGAACGCAAGCCCGAGGATGAGGGCGAGAGCCACGAGCGACATGAAGCCGGCATTTCCCTCGATGAATTTACGTTTCAGGGCCTTGTACATTCCCTCGTTCTGGTTTGAAGCCGCTTCTTGCTCAGCCAGCATGGCCATCTCCTCCGCCACCAACGTGTCACCGTCAAGGGCGTCGGACAAGACGGCTTCCATCTCATCATCGTCCATGGGGATGCTGTCTTCCGCATTCACATGTAGTGTGGAAAGCAGCATGGCCGCACAAAGCACAAATAGTCGTATAAAAAGATGTTTCATTACATTTTTGATGTTGTCATTTCCTGTTTTCCCGACTTTTTTAGTCTGGACTGCAAAGGTAGTGCAAGGTGAGCGAAATGCAAAATAAAAGACGAAGTTTTTTATTTTCATTTCCGAGTAACGAATTGGCAACACACAAAATGAAGCCCCGAATCACAGTTTTCCCAAGCCTGCGGCTTGCATACATTAAGGAACCCTCGACCCATCAAAGGGTCGGGGTGATTGTTTACGCAACATAGTTGCGATTTTCTTTGTTCGCTGCGCTCACTTTGCTCTATTTACCAAACAGTCTCTATAGGGGCAACAATTTTTGTTATATGAAAAGTAAGGAACACCGATTCGCAGGGCTTCAATGTCAGAGAGAAAGAGCCATCTTCCTGACATTTGAGATATTTCTTCTTGCCGGAAAGATTATGCCACACACAGATTTTTTGAGGCATGGCCTGTAGGCGGAACCTGATGGGAGTTTCTTCGTCCTCAATGTTGGCAATGTAGAATAATTCCTCGTTCTCCGTCTTCCTGTGCGTGTGGACGACAGCCTCCATCCCCTCCTCCATTTGCAATGGCGGCACGATGCTCTCGCCCGAACACAACACCGGGACACCCGCCTCCTTGAAACCATCAATCAGTTTCTGCGTCTCACGGCAAGCATGGGCTTTGTCAGCTATCAACAGTGCTCGATATTCCACCCCGTCAGGCGTACACAACTTCCCGTCCTTAGCCACAAGCCTGTTTTTCAAAGCATCGCCCGTGCAGACATCCCAGTCCAGTTGGCCGATGCCGTCGGGCAACCGCGAACTGATGGTTTTGACGGGCACGTCGTCACCAATGAAAATCAGCACGTCGGGCGCCGCCTTGCCTTGTCTCAGCATCACCATGGAGCGTGCAGCCTGTTCCCACACGGGTTTCATCTGCCGCCACTTGGGGTTGCTGCGGTTGATGGCGTATTCCCTTCCGGCGATGTAAGGCTTGTCTGTCCGAGCCAGTGGGATATGCGGCGTAGCACAGACCACCATCTCCTGCGCCCCCATCGAGAAAGCGATGCCGGCCACTCGATGAAGGTCGGCGGGCGTGTCCTTGTACTCGCAGTCGGTCATGGCTTCCGCCGATGCAACAGGTTTGCCATATAGATGCGCGGCACTCGAGCAGTCCTTCACATCGTATGCCCCCTGCCGTTGGTACGTCCAAAACTCACCTTGCGGCTTCCCCACCACCTGTTTGACGCTGATGGCGTCGCCAGTGATGCAGAGCGCATTGCCGATGGCCTGGGCCGTGAAGTCAAGTCCTTGCTGTTCTGCCCGTCGTTGGAAGGTGCCGAAATAATTGTCCCGGATGAGGGCGTTGATGGTCTGTCGGTAATCGTATAGCACTTGTTCTGTCTTCTCGGTTGACTCCACGACATATCCAGCAAGCACAGGCAAGAAGGGCGAAAAATCATAGCCCTGCCTTTTATGGAACTCTTCCAGCATCCTTGGTGTCCAGTTTTGCGAGCCACCCTCATGGGAGTCCATTGTTATGCCACTAACTGTCCCTGTTGGCAGAGAGTCAAGCAAGACCTGGATATAGCTGTTCCAGTGAAGGTTAGCCGCCTCCTCCGACAGTTTGTCACATTCATACCCTATCAAATTCTGTCGCCCATGTTTTGATTTTGCCCCGGTCATCACCGAGGCAAGTCGGATGATTCGCCATTTGGTATTCGCGGAGTCACTCGGTAGGATGGCAGCAGGATTTTCAACCATGGCCATCGATGGTTTCAGGCAAACCACATTTTCTTGTGGATTGACCACCTCTGACGGCAGATAGTCGGGTGTCTCCTCCCCTTCTGCAAAATCGCTATGCAAGGCCGTGCGCTCTTCCCATCGGTCCAACATCGCCTCACCACCCACATGCCATTCTTTCAGTGAAGCATCGCCGACAGGACATACCCGCCAAAACTTGCCCTCCGTGGCGGGGAAAGCGGTTGTGCGCACGAAGTACCCCCCTTGGCTGCGATACATGGGGCCAAGAGTCGCCACCTCGCGCCACACCGTGCTGTCATCGCTCACCTGCAATGTTCCGACATCGGGCAAAGTCGTGAAACCATACCCCGTGAAGTTGTCGCCATTTTTGCCAAGCGGCCCTTGCATGGCACCGTTTCTCCCCTTCCCCTTGGCATTGTAACGCGCTGTGACATGCCGCATTTTGCCATCATCACGACAAGGCATGGCAATGAGGGCGATGTCGCTGACGTAGCCTTCAGGCCCCAAGATGTTCAAGTCGCCCCTCTCCGTGAGCCACTCCCCGTCACTCCCTTTCACCATCACCATTTCCGCAGCCTTCACCCTCTGCATGGCATGTTCCGGGTCAATCCATTTGCCGCCGGCACAATACCCATTAGAGATGTTCAGTTCAAACGTCAACCCATTCCTTCTTGCCTCGGCAGCTGCAAAACGCAAGTGCCTCCACCATTCTGGAGAGAACGCATCCTCCGCACCGTTTGCTTTCGGGTCGTTTGCATGATTTTGGTCGTAATAGACCACCCCTCCGAAGCCAGCCTTGGAGAGAGCCTTCACATCAGCTGTGATGCCTTCATCAGAAGTATGCTCAAAACCGAAGAACCACCAAGTCTTCATTCGGTAGTCCCTCGTAGGGTTGCGCCATAGTTTTTCCAAAAACCTGCTTGAAAGGGTGTTTCCTGTCACTATAGGCTGCTGGAGCACCGAACGTTCCGGTTGCGCCTGCAATGAGGACACAAGGGCCAGAATGGGCAACAGCATAATCATTCTTTTCATCGTAAAATCAATTATCGCTCCAATCATGCCTATATGTTGCAGTAATCAAATTGTTTGTAATTCACTTATAGCAAATACAATGCGATGTTTGCACAAGCATAGGCATCCGCCAGGGCATTGTGATGATGCTGCAAGTCGTAGCCACAAGCAGCGGCGACAGTGTGCAACTGATGATTGGGCAACGACCTCCCGAACAGTCGTCGAGAAGCAGCAAGCGTGTCATAGAACATGTAATCGGGATAATCCATCTGGTACACCCTGAAGACCGCCTTCAAGCATCCCTCGTCGAAACGTGCATTATGAGCAACAAACGGTACTTGCATGCTTTCAGGGAAGAGGGCCGTTCTCTTCTTCTCCACCACCTCCCATGCCAAGGGGAAAATGGGTGCGTCGTCGGTGTCTTTCGATGTCAGCCCATGCACTCGTTGGCAGAAATAGCTATAGTACTCTGGCTCAGGATGAATGAGAGAGTAGTACTCGTCGGCCACCCTGCCATTTCTCACGATGACAACCCCCATGGCACAGATGCTGCACAAATGTTGGTTGGCAGTCTCAAAGTCAATGGCAATGAAGTCTCTAATCATTTTTTCTATCAAGACGGATTATTGACGCTCGTGTAACGTTGTTTCGAGAACAGAAACCCGATTATCGCAGAAATAACGCAAAACCATTCGGAATATTTTGCCATCATCAAAAAACAAGTTATCTTTGCAAGGCAAAGCACCTGCTTCATGGTGAGGCGGACATTCAAATGAAAACATCAAGATATGAGAATAGTAGTACTTGACGGCCACACGGCCAATCCCGGCGACTTGTCATGGGCGGAACTGGAGGCAATGGGCGAGTTGACAGTATATGACCGCACCCCTGCCGATGCAACAATAGAGAGGGCCAAGGAGGCCGACATCGTTTTGACCAACAAGGTTGTCATCGGCCCGAATGAGATGAAACATCTGCCACAGCTGCGTTACAGCGGCGTGCTTGCCACCGGCTACAACGTGGTGGATGTGAAAGCAGCACACGAGCTCGGCATCGTGGTCACCAATGTGCCGGCCTACAGTACGGAGAGCGTGGCCCAGATGGTGTTCGCACACCTGCTGACTGTAACCAACCGCCCCGAGCACTATGCCTTGGCCAACCGCAACGGACGTTGGGCGGGCAATCCCGACTTCTGCTTTTGGGACACTCCCCTCACCGAACTTAGCGGCAAGGTGATGGGCATCGTGGGTTTGGGAAACATTGGCCGTCGTGTGTCGGAGATAGCCCTTGCCTTTGGCATGAAGGTGCAGGCACTGACAAGCAAGTCTTCCGGCCTCCTCCCCGCCGGCGTGAGCAAAGCCAGCCTTGAAGAACTTCTCTCCACGTCGGATGTCATAACGCTTCACTGCCCCCTGACCGACAGCACACTGCACCTTGTCAACCACGAAACGTTGGCACAGATGCGCCCCGGTGCCATCCTCATCAACACCGGCCGGGGACCTTTGGTTGATGAATTTGCCGTGGCCGAAGCCTTGAAGTCGGGTCACCTCTCGGCTTATTGCGCCGACGTGCTGTGCGAGGAACCACCTCGTGCCGACAACCCTCTCTTTTGTCTTCCCAACGCGTTCATTACTCCCCACATCGCCTGGGCTACCACCGAGGCACGAAACCGCCTGCTACAGACGGCCATCCATAACGTCCGTTCATTCTTGGAGGGACATCCCCAAAACGTGGTGTAGAGGAATAGAGATGCACTTGTGACATCATGTTGTTTCCGGCTTCCACCTGTAAGTGCATCCCTCTCTCCATCTGCTGCATCCGTATGCGGTTTTTCCCTTCACGAGCACACCCTTTCCGCATAGCGGGCAAGTGGTTCCCACGTATGGGTCTTTCTTGACAGCCACACTCTTTTTCTTGGGAGTGGCTTTCTTTTTGTCGTTCTCGACGTCTTGGGCCCTGATGTTGCGGTAACTTGGGTCGGAGATTACCTGTTGGACGATTTCTGAGATTTGCAGTTTCAGTTCGTCGATGAATTGGGCCGCGTCATACCTGAGGTGCTCGATGTCGCGCAATTTCTTCTCCCAAATGCCTGTAAGTTCGCAACTTTTGAGCAACTCTTCCTGGATGATGTCTATGAGTTGTATGCCTGTTTCGGTGGCGAGGAGGTTTTTTCGCTCCCTCCTGATGTAATGTCGTTTGAACAGCGTCTCAATGATGCCAGCCCTCGAAGAGGGTCTTCCGATGCCATTTTCCTTCAATGCCGCCCTTAGTTCCTCGTCATCCACAAATTTTCCTGCCGTCTCCATGGCTCTCAGCAGCGTGGCCTCGGTGTAATACTTGGGAGGCGTGGTCCACTTCTCTGTCAATGTAGGCTTGTGCGGCCCGCTTTCTCCCTTGGTGAATTCCGGCAGCGTCTTTTCCTCCTCTTCCTTTTTTGAGGCGTTGTCATCTGTGATGGCGTTTGCCTCCTTGCTGTAGATGATACGCCATCCCGGTTGCTGTATCTGCTTTCCCGTGGCCTTGAACTCCACCTCCTCCACTTTTCCCAATACGGTTGTGGTGGTGAAGAGGCAGTCGGGATAGAAGACGCAGATGAATCTCCTTGTCACCAGGTCATACACCTTTTTCTCAATGTCTGTCAGTCCGTTGGCCGCCACTCCTGTAGGTATGATGGCGTGGTGGTCGGTCACCTTGGATGTGTCAAACACCTTTTTGCTTTTTTTGAGGGTGGTGGTGAGCAATGGAGCGGTCATGGGCTCAAAACCTTTCAATCCCTTCAGGATGGTAGGGCAATTGGGGTAGATGTCATCACTCAGATACTGGGTGTCAACACGCGGGTAGGTGGTGAGTTTTCGCTCGTAGAGTGTTTGAATGGTCTTCAGCGTCAAGTCGGCACTGTAGCCATATTTCTTGTTGCAGTCCACCTGTAGCGACGTGAGGTCATAGAGATGTGGCGGTGCTTCCACACCTTTTTTCTTCTGCACATCCGTGACGAAGAAAGGTTTGTCGATGATGCGTTCAAACGATTTCTCCCCCTCTTCCTTGGTGGTGAATTTCCCCTTTGTGGCAGTGAAAAGTGTTTCGCGATAGATGGTGGCGAGCACCCAGTAAGGTTCCGGTTGGAAGTTGTCTATCTCCCTCTGGCGGTTGACGATGAGTGCGAGTGTAGGTGTCTGCACACGCCCGATGGACAGCACTTGCCTGTTGCGCCCATATTTCACGGTATAAAGGCGCGTGGCGTTCATGCCCAAGAGCCAGTCGCCGATGGCACGGCACAAGCCGGCTCGATAAAGCGGGTCGTATTGTGCTTGGTCCTTGAGCGTCATGAACCCCTCACGTATGGCCTCGTCGGTCATCGATGAAATCCACAACCTTTTGACGGGGCATGTGGCCTGTGCCTTTTGCATCACCCACCGCTGAATGAGTTCTCCCTCCTGCCCGGCGTCACCACAGTTGATGATGCCATCAGCGTTGCGCATCAATTGCTCAATGACGGCGAACTGCCTTTTGATTCCATCGTCCTCAATGAGTTTGATACCAAATCGCTGGGGTATCATGGGCAGCATGGATAGCGACCACTGTTTCCATACCGGTGTGTAGTCGTCTGGTTCCTTGAGCGTACAGAGGTGTCCGAAAGTCCACGTCACCTGGTACCCATTGCCTTCCATGTATCCGTTTTTGGAGGCAGTCGCCCCAATGATGCGAGCGATGTCCTTGGCCACACTTGGTTTTTCTGCGATGCAAACAATCATCTCCTTATGTTGGTGCTATAATTGTCAGTATCCCAGTCCAAGGTCAGTGAGAATGACGATGTGCCTTTTTTCCGGATATGAGTTTCTGAGGAAATGGATGTAGTTGCAAATGGACTGAGTGGAGTTGCAGTTATGGCATGCGCCGTCGTTCTGGCAAGGTGTCTTGATGTCGAACCTTGCTGCGTTGATGGGAGCCGCGGTGCTTCTGGCTCTTTTCAGGGCTGCTTCCACGTCCTGTGCCACCTTGTGGAGTCCGATGATGAAGATGACGCGTTTAGGCCCCCAAGTGATTGCCGCCACCCTGTTGCCTGTACCGTCTATGTTTACCAGCACTCCGTCCTCCGAGATGGCGTTGGCGCTCGCAAGATAGAAGTCCACATCGAATGCTTTTCTATAAATGGCGAGTTTCTCCTCCTGTGTCTTCACTTCGTCACGGTCGAAGACCTGGTAGCCGGCAGCTTTAAGGGCAGCTGGCAGTCCAAGATCTCTCACGGTCATGGTGCCGCCCCATGTCACACTGCTTCCTTCCGGCATCAGTGCCTTCACCTTTTCAATAATGTCCTTGGTGCTGTGGCAATAATATGCTTCAAAATGGCGTTGCTCCAGGTTTTTGATGAGTTTTGCCGCCAATTTTTCATTTCTAATTTCTTGTGGATTCATATTTCTAAATCAATTATTATTATTTCTATACACACAATATGATTTGCAAAATTAGCGCAAAAGGACAACAAATCAAAATAAAGAACACTTTTTTTATTTGTCAAGCGTCAGTTTACTCTCTTCATGTTCAAAAAGTGTGAAAAATTTGCTGAAAAATGAAAAAATATCTATCTTTGCATTGAATTATCGAGAGCCTCCCTCACATACTGCAGGCCGTTTGTGCCTTGATGCGGCGAATGACGAGGCATTCTTCTTGGAAAATATCTCTTTCCTTATTCAAGGGGAGAGAAGGAAGAGTATGCTTCTTTTCGTCGTTTGCATCTGCAATCAGGGCAGCCTCCGCCTCTTGTCGGTCAATTATACATTATTTATAAGCGGTGTTCCAGATTTAAAAGTGGTGTTCCAGGCTTCCGGCAACGATGCCTTGGTTTTTATCATACAGCTGATTCGCCATGGCATTCTCCACCAAGATGGGGTTCAATCAGTAAACCTTTTGCAACCAACATAAAACATTCGATGGCCAGACCCAATCACCCGATTAAAAGAAAATCAATGATATGAAACATCTTTTTCAAATTTTGACAGTCTTTCTCATCGTGCTGTCAGTCATCTCGTGCCGCACACGCACACAACTCGTTTATTTGGAAGACATGGCCCCCGGGGTGGAATATCCTGCCAAACCAGCCCGCGACCTCGTCATCCAGCCTGATGACAAATTGGTCATTAAAGTGAGTTGCAAGAACCCCGAATTAGCCCTTGCTTTCAACATGCCCACCCCTGGAGCCTATAGCATCACCCCGGAGGGAAACATCAACAGTAGCAGTTCGCCCAACGCCGATTCCCATTATACTGTCTGTTCCGATGGAAGCATCGACTTTCCCATTCTTGGCAAGCTCACCGCATCCGGTCTCACCTGCCGCCAACTGAGCGAGAGCATCAAGAATGAGTTGCGCACCCGCAACCTTATCACTGATCCCTTTGTGAGCACGGAAATAATCAATTTCACCTATTCCGTTCTCGGAGAGGCCAAGAAAGTGGGAACGGTGGAGGTGAGAGGCAAGGAACGCGTGACCATTCTCGACGCCATCGCCCAAGCAGGCGACCTCACACAATATTCCAAATTGGACCGCATCGCGGTCATTCGTGAGGAGAACGGCAATCGACAGATATACCACTGCAACATCCGCACGAAGGACATCTTCGACTCACCCGTTTATTACCTGAAGCAAAACGACATCATCTACGTGGAACCCAACCAACAGCGTGCTCAGGAAGAGTCCCGCCGCAACATGCAGTGGGTGTTTACTGGTGCCTCCCTCATCACCACCATCATCTCCCTTGTCGCCCTCATTACAAAATAACTCCGCCTCATAAGGAATTGAATTGTGCGAGATATTTTAACACGCACTCGACTTTGTCGCTTTGCTTGTAACCATTCAGTGAATATTTTTTAAACATATAATTACCATATAATTATCCATAAATTCTTGCTCATAGCGGTTCAAAAAAGGGAGATAAAATTATGTCCATTTCATTAAATAATTAATGTCCAATTCGTGGTAATTCGCGTTAAAATAATAATCACTGAATATACATCCTTGCTTGTCAAAGAATTACTACGGATTTTCCATTAATTCCTTATTTGTTGGAATTATATGCAAAATTTTCGGGGAATTATATGTGTAAAAAAGTAAATATGTTGATTTATCACAAATTATTGAAAAGATTACAAGTTTCAGACTTCATCAGTTAACATTTTTAGTGTCAGTTACTTATGGTTAAGATGACCGAACAGAAAAGCATGGCCCCAGAGACCTCCATCACCTCCAAGGGCTTCAACATCAATCCACTCGACATCCTTCGCTTCTTGTTGTCGAGATGGTATTGGTTTGTGTTGTCCGCCGGCCTGTTTGGCGGATGGGCCTGGTACAACTACAGCACCACCCAGTTTCGTTACAGCACCAACGCCACCGTGATGTTCAAGGATGCCCACAGCTCCGCCCGACAAGCCGGTCTGGACCGTCTGGCCAATGCCACTCCGCAAGTGAACATATCCAACGAAATCCTGCAGTTTCAATCACCCGAGCTGATGCGCAAAGCCGTCCTCCGCCTCCATGCCGAAGTGGACTACATGGTGATGGACTATCTCCGTGTGGAGGAACTATACACAAAATCACCCATCCGCGTGACTTTTCACGACCTGGCCGACGACCAAGAGGGTGTGATGGACGTAAAGCCCATAGATGAAAGCCATGTGCGCCTCTCCGGCTTTCCCAACGGGCCGGCACTCCTTGCCTCCCTGGGGAAGACGGTGAAGACCCCCCTCGGGCGCGTCACGGTGAC
>CADBBP010000133.1 GCA_902792855.1 uncultured Prevotellaceae bacterium | reverse complement strand
TTCTTCAGAATCCAAGTTCAGCATCTTCGAGCAGGAAAGGAATGACACCAACATACATGATGCCGTCCTCATCTGTCCACGCTTTTACGTTCCCGTCAAGAATGACAATCTTGTTGAAAAAGTCACCGGAGTTCTTCAGGGAGAACGTTTCCTGATTCCGCTTGTCCTCAGTATCCACATTCAACGCCGATTGGACATAGATTCTCTTATGCCCCGTATTGACCACAAAGTCAATCTCATATTGCGACTGCTGCTTCTTCCCGTCCTTGACACGGGTAAGTTCCACCACGCCTACATCCACATTGTATCCCCTGCGTACAAGCTCGATGAAAATCATGTTCTCCATCAAGTGAGACTTCTCCTGCTGTCGGAAATTAAGCTTGGCATTTCTCAGGCCCAGATCCATAGAATAGTATTTCTGCGTATTCTCGAAATAACGTTTCCCCTTGATGTCGTAGCGCTTGGCGCTAACAAACAGGAAGGCATCCTCCAGATAGTCCAAATAGTTCTTGATGGTATGGTCTGACGTTTTCCGTCTCATCAACGTACCTGCGGTATTGGCAAGCTTATGCGGATTGGTCAACGAGCCTACAGCAGATGACAGCGAGTCAATCAAGGCTTCCAGCACCTCGTCATCCTTAAGCTTGTAACGTTCCACGATGTCCTTGATATATACATTCTTGTAAAGCCCCTTCAGATATTTGCGCTTTTCAGCCGCGTCCTTTTCCAAAACCGCCAAAGGCATGCCGCCAAACAACAGATATTCTTCCAACGCATCCGCCTTTTCCAATCCCGATACGGCATGGAATTCCTTGAATGATAACGGATAGACCTTGATTTCCGAGCCGCGGTCACGGAAGTTGGTGACAATGTCCGTTGACAGCATCTTGGAGTTGGAGCCTGTAACATAGATGTCCAAATTGTTTCGTGCCATCAAGTCGTTCAGGATGTCGTAGAATGTGGTGTAGAGCATGTCCTTGTCTTCTTCGGGAACCATGCTTTCGTCCACATCCGCATTTTTCACTTTGAATGACAGCTGTATCTCATCTATGAAAATATAATAACGTTTTTCTACATCTTTTGTCCGGCTGAGTACATATTCGTACAGTTCATTGGGGTTCCTGTACTTCAAATCGGCTTTCCTGTCCAAGGCTATTTCCACAAAACAGTCATCAGGGACTCCCTCTGTTTTGAGGTGCTCCTTGTAAAGAGTGGACAGTAGGAAAGATTTGCCGCATCGACGGATGCCCGTGACTATTTTTACCTTTCCATTCCATCGCTTGCTCAGTAATGCCTCTACATAATGGTCTCGCTTGATAATCATTGCTTCCAAAAATGTTAATGCAAATATGGTCGAACCATTCGACTGTTTTTGCAGTGCAAAAGTATGCTGAATTTTTAAAATAAGCAAGAAAAGAGACACATATTTGCTCTTTAGCCTTGATTCTAAACGGATTCTTCCTAATTCTTGAATAAAAAATGGAATTAAACGCCTTGATAGCGGAATGTACAGCATACGACTTCAAGGTGATGCTTGAAGAGAAGAAACCTAAGAGTTGGTTGAAGAGCGTGAGTGCTTTTGCCAATGGCTTGGGTGGTTCCCTTTTCTTCGATGATAATGATGGCATCGTCAAGGAACTTGATGATGTGCAGCATGTAGGCAAGAAAATTAGTAGTAAATTCGTGTTTTACAAATAATAGGATTAATGTTTATGAATAATTCAGATTAGAACGTCTGTTCGTCTATGATGTTCCCATTTGTATCTACAATTCGCCAATGGGAGATATTGCGTGTCTCTGATGATATGGATACGCCACACTTGGTGATTTTGCGACCGTCAGTTTTGTAAGGGATGGCGTACCCCTTGTTGTCGATTTGCGACAGCGCCTGGTCAACGCTGTCATCTACCTTTAGTTCTATCACAAAGATGTCGCTCTTGGTCTTGACAACAACGTCGGCACGCTCAAGAATACTCTTGACTTCCGTATCGACCTTGCTGTTCAAGAGGGTGAAAACAACATACATGAGAAGTTTGTAGAACGCTTCACGTTTTTTCTTGCTCATCTACTCCTTCTTGGTGATAATGTCGTAGGGGATGGAGGCATAAGTCAAGTCTGTCTTGTCAACGTAAACCTTACCTTGTTCACGAATCAGCAGGAACTGGTCTGTATCTACAGGATAAATGAATTTGCTCATCAGGCTTTGGGCGCAGGCCCTTTTCAAAGTGGATTCATTGGTTTTTCACGCTGTCGGGCTTGAGCTTGAAGCCTTGGACGTGGTCGTTGAAGCGGAGCGCCATGGTGTCGCGTCTTAGCATGACAAACTCCGCCGTGTCGTTGACGAGAAGTGTGGAGTCGGTGTTGCCGGGGACGGGGAAGGTGGAATAGGTGAAGATGATTTTCCCGTTGCACAGATGCCACTCGGAATATCTCTTTATGGGGGGGTATTCCACGGGGGAGTTTCTGTCGAGCGAGGAGCTGCGTGGCGGGCCTCCCTGGGTGTTGACGGTTTGGTCGCGCTTGAAAGTATATGAATATTCCCTCGGCACCATGAACGTTTGGATGAAGGAGTCTCTCCGTTGGCGGTCTTCTTCACTCATCTGTTGCTCCCCCTCATTGGTATTGGACGACGGAACTGCTGTGCGATGACGTGGTTGGGGCATTTCCTCATAATACCAAGTGCCATTCACCTGTTCCATGTTGATGGCCAGCATGAGGGCCTTGGGATTGGCGGTGTCCACCAAGACTGCCATTCGGTCGCCGATGCGAGGTCGGCCAAACACCTGATGGTTGAGCCTGGCCTCCAATATGCTGTAGTTGATTGGGTCACCCCCGGAGTCGGGAAGGAAGACGAGCACGGAGTCTGAGCAGCCGTCGCATGCCAGACCGTAGAGCATGGTGTCGCCTTTGGATACATAACTTTTTATGTTTGTCGTCTCCTTCATTTCTTGCATGATTTCTGTCTTGCCACATGCGATGAACAGCAAGAACATAGGCAGCAGCACGAACAATGAGGTCGTTTTCAACTGGTTGTATTTGTCGGATGATTTCATCATTTCCACTAAAATTTATATATTTGGTTTTCAAACATTCCGAGAAACTCAATGCCATCAGATGAACCAAAAACGTTCAACGTATTTAGATAGACTAATGATAACATTTATCTTTAGAATTTCAAATTGTCGATTGCTTGTTTTGAATAAGGCCGCTAAGTTAATGAAAAATAATCGGAGTGGCAAGAAAAAAGCGAGGAAATCATCCTTTTTACGCCATTTGGGTGATTTGCCGGGGTGTCCATGCGTATGAAAAATGAAAAAACATGGCTTTTCCTGCAAAAAAAAGCACTTGCGCCTTGGAATTGGGAAATTTTTCGCTATCTTTGTGGCGTGTTAGTGAAAACCACCGTCATCGTCTTCTCGGCTCTCACATACGCCTTTTCAGCCGATGAGGGATTTCTATTAGCCTTACAACCAACTTTAAACTGATAACGAATGAAAAAGAAAATCCAGTTCAGTCTTGTCTATCGAGACATGTGGCAGTCGTCGGGCAAGTTCCAGCCCCGCAAAGACCAGTTGGAGCGCATCGCCCCGGTAATCATCGACATGGGGTGCTTCTCACGCGTGGAAACCAACGGTGGTGCCTTCGAGCAAGTCAACCTCCTTGCCGGCGAGAACCCCAACGCCGCCGTGCGAGCTTTCTGCAAACCCTTCAATCAAGTGGGGATCAAGACACACATGCTCGACCGTGGCCTCAACGCATTGCGCATGTACCCGGTGCCCGATGACGTGCGCCAACTGCAATATAAGGTGAAACATGCTCAGGGCGTTGACATCCCCCGTATATTCTGCGGCCTGAACGACACCCGTAACATCATCCCGAGCATCAAGTGGGCCTTGGAGGCTGGCATGACCCCACAGGCCACCTTGTGCATCACCACCTCCCCTGTCCACACCGTGGAATACTACAGCCGCATCGCCGACGAGGTGATTGCCGCCGGAGCCGCCGAAATCTGCTTGAAGGACATGGCTGGCATCGGCCAACCGGCCATGCTGGGCAAACTCACCAAGGCCATCAAGGAGAGGCACCCGGATGTCATCATCCAGTATCACGGCCATTCCGGCCCCGGTCTGTCGATGGCCTCCATCCTGGAGGTGTGCAACAATGGTGCCGACATCATCGACACCGCCATTGAGCCGCTGTCGTGGGGCAAGGTGCATCCCGACATCATCTCCGTGCAGAGCATGCTGAAGAACGAAGGCTTCGAGGTGGCCGACATCAACATGAAGGCCTATATGAAGGCACGCTCCCTCACGCAGGAATTCATCGACGACTGGTTGGGCTATTTCATCAACCCCGGCAACAAGCACATGAGTTCGCTGCTCTTGGGCTGCGGCCTTCCGGGCGGCATGATGGGTTCGATGATGGCCGACCTGGGCGGCATCCACCAAATCATCAACAAGACACGTGCGAAGAAGGGCGAGCCGGAGCTGAGCATCGACGACCTCCTTGTGCAACTCTTCGACGAGGTGGCATACGTATGGCCGAAGGTGGGCTATCCACCATTGGTGACACCTTTCTCGCAGTATGTGAAGAACATCGCGCTGACCAACCTGCTCACCCTCGAGCAAGGCAAGGGCCGCTACGTGATGATGGACGACGCCATGTGGGGCATGGTCCTGGGCAAGAGCGGGCGCATCCCCGGAGAGATTGCCCCCGAAATCAAGGAACTTGCCGCCAAGCAGGGGAGGGAGTTCACCGACGCCGACCCGCACACGCTCATCCCCAACGCCCTGGACGACTTCCGCAAGGAGATGGACGAGAACGGTTGGGAGTATGGTCCCGACGACGAGGAACTTTACGAGTTGGGCATGCACCCGGAGCAATACCGCAACTTCAAGAGCGGCCAGGCCAAGAAGAATTTCCTCGCCGACCTGCAGAAAGCGAAGGATGCCCGTCTTGGCGCGAAACTGACCCCAGAGCAAATCAGTGCCTTCAAGCATGCCAAGGCCGACGCCATCGTGGCACCGGTGAAGGGCACCATTTATTGGGAGTTCAATGGCGACGGCGAGTGCGCACCCACCGTGGAACCATTCATCGGCAAGGAGTACAACGAGGGCGACAAGTTCTGCTGTATCCAGGCTCCTTGGGGCGAGATTGTGGAGGTTCCTGCTGCCCTCGGTGGCAAGTTGGTGGAAATCAACGCCAAGCGTGGAAGCAAGGTGATGAAGGGCGATGTCATCGCCTACATCGAGCGTCCCAACGCCGAATGACCCTGCAGGATGGACTACCTGCAGCTCATCTACAAACATTATCCGGAGGACGGCGCTTTGCGCCGCCTCCTCCTTGTCCATAGTCGGTCTGTGACGCAAAAGGCGTTGCAGATAGCAATGTTGCATCCCCGGCTCTGCCTCAACCTCTCTTTTATCGAGGAGGCGGCGATGCTGCATGACATCGGCATCTGCCAGACCGACGCCCCGGGCATCTATTGCCATGGCACACATCCCTACATCTGCCATGGCATTCTGGGAGCTGCCATGCTTCGAGCCGAGGGACTGGAGCGCCACGCCCGGGTGTGTGAACGACACACCGGGGCGGGGCTCTCGCTCAACGACATCGTGAGCCAGGGCCTGCCCCTTCCTCACCGCGACTTCCTCCCGGAAACCTTGGAGGAGCAACTCATTTGTTACGCCGACAAGTTCTTCTCCAAGTCGCACCCGGAGCGCGAGAAGACCCCGGAGCAGGCACGGCGAAGCATCGCCAAATTCGGGGAGGAGGGCTTGAGGCGCTTCATCCATTGGGAGGAGATGTTTGGGAAAGGTGGCTTTAAGATGAGGGGATAAGTTTTCCTTTCCGCGTACTTTTTGCAGTTGTTTTTTTGCCGTTTGCAAAAATATGGTTACTTTTGCAACTAATACGCGTGTGAATACTCAAACAAACAATAATAATAATGTATAGGACGAAAACATGTGGGGAGTTGAGGCTCTCCGATGCTGGCCAGGAAGTGACCTTGGCCGGATGGGTGCAGCGCAGCCGCAAGATGGGCGGCATGACGTTCATCGACTTGCGCGACCGCTATGGCATCACGCAACTGGTGTTCAACGAGGAGACAGACCGTGAATTGTGCGAGCGGGCCAACAAGCTTGGCCGCGAGTATTGTGTGCAGGTCACTGGAAAGGTGAGAGAGCGTGAGAGCAAGAACCCCAAGATGCCCACGGGCGACATTGAGATTTTCGCATCTGGGCTCAACGTGCTCAGCGAGAGCATCACACCTCCGTTCACCATCGAGGACAAGACCGATGGCGGCGACGACATACGCATGAAATACCGCTACCTCGACTTGAGGAGGACTGCAGTGAGGCGCAATTTGGAACTGCGTCACAAGATGACCATTGCCATCCGAAACTTCCTCGACTCCAAGGATTTCATTGAGGTGGAGACACCCATCCTCATTGGTTCGACACCAGAGGGAGCACGCGATTTCGTCGTCCCCTCGCGCATGAATCCCGGACAGTTTTATGCATTGCCCCAAAGCCCTCAAACCCTCAAGCAGTTGCTCATGGTGAGCGGCTTCGACCGCTATTTCCAAATAGCCAAGTGCTTCCGTGACGAAGACCTGCGTGCCGACCGACAGCCGGAGTTCACGCAGATTGACTGCGAGATGAGCTTCGTGGATCAGGAGGATGTCATTTCTCTCTTCGAGGACATGTGCCGCCATCTCTTCAAGGAACTGCTTGGCGTGACGCTTCCCGAAAAGTTGCAGCAGATGACTTGGCATGAGGCCATGCGCCGCTTCGGCAGCGACAAGCCCGACCTGCGCTTCGGCATGGAGTTCGTGGAACTGATGGACCTCATGCAGATTGGTACTTTCCCCGTCTTCGACCAGGCGGCCTACATCGGAGGCATCTGCGTGCCGGGTTGCGCCTCCTACACACGCAAGCAGCTCGACCAACTCACCGACTTCGTGAAGAGGCCACAGGTGGGAGCCAAGGGGCTTGTGTATGTGAAATACAATGCCGACGGAACTGTCAAGAGCAGCATCGACAAGTTCTACTCCCAGGAGGTGCTACTCGCGCTCAAGGAGCGCATGGGGGCTTCCGACGGCGACTTGGTGCTCATCCTCAGCGGCGACAATGCCAACAAGACACGTGTGCAACTGTGCACGCTGCGTTTGGAGATGGGCGAGCGCTTGGGACTTCGCGACAAGAACCGCTTCGAGTGCCTGTGGATTGTCGATTTCCCACTTTTCGAGTGGAGCGACGAGGAGCAGCGCCTCATGGCAACACACCATCCCTTCACCATGCCCAACCCCGATGACATCCCACTGCTCGACGAGCATCCGGAGCGCGTCAGGGCGAAGGCCTACGATTTCGTGTGCAACGGCATCGAGGTGGGCGGTGGCAGCCTCCGTATCCACGATGGCAAGCTACAGGCGAAGATGTTCGACATCCTCGGCTTCACACCGGAGAGGGCCATGGCACAGTTCGGCTTCCTCATCAACGCTTTCAAGTATGGTGCTCCGCCACACGCCGGCTTGGCTTTCGGTCTCGACCGCTTCGTTGCCATCTTCGCCGGTCTGGACAGCATCCGCGACTGCATCGCCTTCCCCAAGAACAACAGCGGCCGTGACGTCATGCTCGACGCCCCCTCGGAACTCGATCCCAAGCAGCTCGATGAACTGCTCATCAAGGTGGTGGAGAAGGAATGAGACTGCCATTTTTGTTGAAAATGGTTGACTTATGTCAAGAAAACTCACAAAATGAGGCTTCTAGGCTGATTATTTGACTTTTTTTAGTAAAAAAATTAGAAGAAATGAAATAAATGACGTAACTTTGCAGCGAATTTAAAAGTTTGGTACTTAATAAGTTCAACTCATTTAATTTTGTTTTTACTAAATCATGGCAGAAAAGAAAACTACAAAGGCAGCCGCAGAGAAGAAGGCTACCACAGAGAAGAAAGCAGCAACCAAAAGGACTGCTAAGAAAGTTGAAGTCATCATCAATGCTGAGACCGTTGGTTTCAAGGCAGGTGATGTCTATCAGGCATTGTTCGCAGCCGAGAAGGCCTTGAACGTAAAGCAGATTGCCAAAGCAGCTAAAATCTCTGAGGAGGAGACACTCCTCGGCATGGGATGGCTGTTCAAAGAGGGCAAAATCAAGGAAGAAGAAGGACTCTTCACGCTCGCTTAATCTCTATCACCATATCTGAAAGGCCGGCATTCCATGAATGTCGGCCTTTTGATTCATACTCGTTTCTCATCTTTTATTTTCCACCGGGAAAATACTTCTGCTTCATCTTGTTGTAGAACTCCTGCTGGCTCGCCTCGTTTGCCGGCTGCACGCCAGCAAGGCTTCTACGTAGCTCCTCTATCTCACGTGTGTTGTGAAACCCTTGTTGCTGGCGGATGGAAAGGCATCGCTCCAATTCGTAGGCCGCCCGGGCGTTGTCTCGGCCCTTTAGCAGTTGTGCCAGCTGCAGGTGGTAGCCGGAGCGGAATTTCTCTTGGCGCTGGTGGGTGATGGCCTGGATGAGGAGTGCCGCACGCTCTCCCGGGTCCTCGGTGAGTTCTGCAAGTTCGGCATACAACCAGCTGTCGTGATAACGTGAGAGCAGTTGGCGGTAGAGTTCGGCGGCTTTGCCCGGCTCCTGCATGATGACATACACCTGCGCCATGTGCCTCACCACGTTCTTGTCTCGAGGGTGACGCCGGAAGGCCTCCTGCAACAGCGGCATCGCCTTCAGTGCACGCTCTGGTGTGGGCGAGCGTTGCAAGTCGTGGAAGGCCATGGTGAGCATGCGCAGGGCGTTGGAGGGTAGGGGAAAGGTGCGCGTTCCAGGTGATGGTGGCTCCTTCGCCTCCGGTGTCACCGCCTTCCAGTCGGCCTCGGTGAGATTCTCCACTCCATATTGCTCGAGAAACTGCAGCATGCTGAAGTCCTCCACCTCTTTCCCCAATCGGAGGGCGGCATTCACCACGGCGGCGTGCGCCTTTCCGTCACGGTCGTCGATGGATGGCAGCACACGCAGCAACGCCTCGAAAATCTTCTTAGCCTCCTCCACACGCTTCTCCGAGAGGCGTTTCTTCACCATGTCGCTGGCTGTCCAAAACATAGCCAAGGTGGTGTATTTTCCCTTGTGTACGGCGTACATCGGACGGATGGCATCGTAGGCTTCTTCTATGCGGCCTTGCTTGCGCATTTCAAAAATGTCTTTTACTTCCATGTTTGTATCTTTTTTATTCACTTATGTTGCAAATATACAAAAAATTGACAACATACGATTTTTTTAATGGTTTTATTTTCTTTTTTCAAAGAAAATGCACTAACTTTGCAAAAGGTTCACCTGAATTCATATACTATGTCAAGAAGATATCTTTTAGGTTTCGATGTCGGCAGTAGTTCTGTCAAGGCATCATTGGTGGATGCAGACAGCGGTGTGTGCGCTGCATCAGCATTTTATCCAGAATCAGAAGCTCCTATCAAGGCTGTAAAGGTTGGTTGGGCTGAGCAAGAGACGAAATCGTGGTGGCATTATGCCAAGATGGCACTTGCAAAAATCATGGCCGACACCGGCGCTACGGGAGAAGACATCAAGGCCATTGGCATCTCATACCAGATGCATGGCCTCGTGTGTGTGGACAAGCAACTTCAAGTGCTGAGACCTGCCATTATCTGGTGCGATTCCAGGGCCGTGCCTTATGGAGAGAAGGCCTTCCAGGAAATAGGAGAGGAGCAATGCCTGAAGCATCTGCTCAACTCGCCCGGAAACTTCACCGCAGCAAAACTCGCATGGGTGAAGGAGAACGAGCCGCAGCTCTTTGACAAGATTTACAAGTTCATGCTGCCGGGTGACTTCATCGCCATGAAACTCAGCGGTGAGGTGAACACCACCATCAGCGGACTGAGCGAGGGCATGTTCTGGGACTTCCGTGAAAAGAAGGTGGCTGATTTCCTGATGAAATATTACGGCTTCGACGACAGCCTCGTGCCTGACATCGTTCCCACTTTCAGCGTACAAAGCGAGGTGTGTGCAGAGGCGGCTGCAGAATTGGGACTGAAAGAAGGAACGCCTATCTCATACAGGGCCGGCGACCAACCCAACAACGCACTCTCACTCAATGTCTTCAATCCTGGTGAAATCGCTTCCACCGCCGGCACCTCCGGAGTGGTTTATGGCGTGCTCGGCGAAATCAATTATGACAAGAAGAGCCGTGTCAACACCTTTGCACATGTCAACTACACAAAGAATCTCGACCGCCTGGGTGTGCTGCTTTGTATCAACGGCACGGGCATCCTCAATGCCTGGGTGAGAAGAAACATTGCCCCCGAGGGCATTTCTTATGCCGACATGAACGATTTCATGGCAAGCGTGCCCATCGGAAGCGACGGCGTCTCCATCATTCCGTTCGGAAACGGAGCAGAGCGCGTGCTTGAAAACAAGGAGGTGGGATGCTCCATCCATGGCGTCAACTTCAACAAGCACGGAAAGGCACATCTCATGAGAGCAGCTCAAGAGGGCATCGTCTTCAGCTTCTGCTACGGCATGGAAATCATGAGGGAGATGGGAATGGACATCAAGAAGATACATGCTGGAAAGGCCAACATGTTCCTCAGCCCGCTCTTCAGAGACACGCTCGCAGGAGTCAGTGGGGCAACCATCGAGTTGTTCGAGACCGACGGAAGCGTGGGTGCTGCAAAGGGTGCCGGCATGGGATGCGGCATATACAAGGACAACGAGGAGGCTTTTGCTTCGCTCACCAAGCTTTCGGTCATTGAACCCGATGAGAAGAGAAGGCCGGAATACCTCCAGGCATACGCCAACTGGAAAGAGCAACTCGCTTCTGTTGTCAGGGCATAAGTGCATTTTTTTTAACAATAATTTTCTAATTCAACTTTTTAACAACTTATTTTCAATTTAAACAGAATCATGGCAAAAGAGTATTTTCCGCAAATCGGAAAGATCCCATTTGAGGGTCCAGAGAGCAAGAACGTGATGGCTTTCCACTACTATGACCCCGAGAAGGTGGTGATGGGAAAGAAAATGAAGGACTGGCTGAAATTCGCCATGGCATGGTGGCACACCCTCGGTGGAGCATCTGGAGACCAATTTGGAGGTCAGACACGCTCATACGAGTGGGACAAGGCTGATGATGCCGTGCAAAGGGCAAAGGACAAGATGGACGCCGGATTTGAAATCATGGACAAACTCGGCATCGAGTATTTCTGCTTCCATGACATCGACCTCGTCGAAGAGGGTGACTCCATCGAGGAATATGAGGCTCGCTTGAAGGCCATCACCGACTACGCTCTGGAGAAGATGAAGGGCACCAACATCAAACTCCTCTGGGGTACCGCCAACGTCTTCGGCAACAAGCGCTATATGAACGGCGCCGCCACCAACCCCGACTTCGACGTTGTGGCTCGCGCTGCCGTACAAATAAAGAACGCCATCGACGCCACCATCAAGCTCGGAGGCACCAACTATGTCTTCTGGGGCGGACGCGAGGGCTACATGAGCCTGCTCAACACCGACCAAAAGAGGGAGAAGGAGCACCTCGCTCTCATCCTCGGAGCCGCTCGCGACTATGCTCGCAAGAATGGCTTCACCGGCACATTCCTCATCGAGCCAAAACCAATGGAGCCCACCAAGCACCAGTATGATGTCGATACGGAGACCGTCATCGGCTTCCTCAAGGCTCACGGCCTGGACAAGGACTTCAAGGTGAACATCGAGGTGAACCACGCCACCCTGGCAGGCCACACCTTCGAGCATGAACTCGCCGTGGCTGTGGACAACGGCATGCTCGGTTCCATCGACGCAAACCGTGGCGACGCACAGAACGGATGGGACACCGACCAGTTCCCCATCGACAACTTCGAGCTCACACAGGCCATGATGGAAATCATCCGCAACGGTGGTCTCGGAAACGGCGGCACCAACTTCGACGCCAAGATCCGTCGCAACTCCACCGACCCTGACGACATCTTCATTGCTCACATCAGCGGCATGGACGCCATGGCACGCGCACTGCTTAATGCAGCCGCCATCCTGGAGGAGAGCGAGCTGCCCGCCATGAAGAAGGAGCGTTACGCAAGCTTCGACAGCGGCATTGGCAAGGAGTTCGAGGAGGGCAAACTCTCATTGGAGCAAATCTACGAGTATGGCAAGAAAGTGGAGGAGCCCAAGCAGACTTCTGGCAAGCAGGAGAAATACGAAACCATCGTGGCTCTCTACTCCAAGTAAGAAGTACTTCCTTTGGAATGAACCAAGTTTCCGTCGGCTCGCAAGGGCCGGCGGATTTTGATGCTAACGCCAAGAACCGACACCCCATGTAGGGAATTACTTCATGTAATTCCTAACGCCAAGAGGCCGTTGCGCACGTAGGGAATTACTTCATGTAATTCCTAACGCCAAGAGGCCGTTCTGTTTGTTGCTATGTCATAGCAACCTTGAAAAAGAAGCTGTTACGCACGAAGGGAATAACTATATGTAGTTCAAGATACAACCTTTTTTGGTTGTAAAGCCAAGTTACAACCTTTTTTGGTTGTAAAGTTGAAATACAACCTTTTTTGGTTGTAAATAACCCTGTTCTATTCAGCGAATACTATTAAAACATATAATACTCTCTAATGTTGTCACAAATGGGAGATATCTGATTTCACCCCTTCTTTGGGTCTTCAAGATATTGATATTACCTAAATCAACAGATTGCAGTGGATTGTAATCCAATAGCAGGAATTTTACGGCATCTTTCTCCATCCTGAGCAGATAGTCAGATGGCACAGCATCTTTGTCAACCAATGTCGGCTCTTTGGTCAGAAGATAGGCTCTTGGATTGCTCCAATAATGGAACATCAAATATTTAATGCTCTTGTATGCAGCCATCTGCTCGTCCTTCAGCATGCCTTCTTTTATACCCAAAGCTATTTTGCCTGCTGCCTCGGTCTTCTGGCGCGCACCACTACCTATGGCATACATCAGAATAAGGTCTAATTGTTCTTCTATCAGTTCATTTCGTTTCGTATGAGGCAAATCAACAGGAATACTGCCAAAGATAAAGATGTCTTCCGCAGCCATCATCATCTCACCCTCCTCTTCATATTGTGGATACATTTTCACAATATCTGACTGTGGCTCTGCAATTGAATAGTCCTCATCGTCGGTCCATTCTTCACATTGCTTCAATACAATTTCAAGAGCTTGTTTCGCTTCCTCTGGTGGATATTTGTATTTCTTCAGCAGTCGCTTCACCATTTTTCGCATACCGGCACGAGCCGACTCTTTATGCTGCCAGTCGATGGTCCGGTTTTTGCGAAGGGTTTCCGTTAACTCTTTAGTCATGGCCACCAGTTCGTCATTCTCATAAATGTCTTTCACAGCCTGAGGACGAGTCAGAGCATCATAAAACGCCTTTTCTTCATCGGTCAACCCCAAGTCGTTACCCTGCTGTTCGGTTTCCTTGATTTGTGAGGCCAGTTTCAACAGCTCTTGTATCACTTCCTCGTTGGTGAGCATTCCTTTCAGGTAGTTGCTAAGGGCGTTGTTCAGTAGTTCTGAGAACTTCTCGCTTTGCACGATGTTCTTGTGTTGGAATGCCTTCACCTTGTCTTTCAACAGGTTTTCCAGTATTTGAATGGAGATGTTCTTTTCCTTCATCTTGGCCAACTCTTCGAGAAAAGCAGGGTCGTTCAATGAGAACTCCTCTCCATTTTGAGACCCAAACAAAGGGATGACGCCAGCACTCTTCACGCTCTGTTTCATCAGTTCGCGAATGCGTTGGTCTATGTCTTTCTTCGTAATCTTTCCCTTGCCGCCAAGCCTTGTCAGCATGACGCGGACTGTTTCGAAGAAGGCGCTTTCCCACCGTTGAGCCTCATTCAGCAGGCTGCGACAGAGTGTGATAGACTGATGCAAGAGTGTGGCGTGCTTCATGTATTCCGCCTTTTTCTCCTGCTTGTCTAAAGCCATCAGGAAATTCGTGCCACCCTTGATGAGTTCCGCACGTTTCAGGTCTGAAGCCTCCTTGAAAGTGGAATAGTCATACCCATGCAACAAGTCACGACAGATTTCCAGTTCCTCTTGGAATTTCTTCAAGGCAGTGGTCTTGACATCAGGGTCGCCAAACTTCTTGCGGTCGTTTGTCGAATAGAACTTCATGGCCTGTTTCAGTGCCTGGGCGATGCCGATATAGTCCACCACCAATCCTCCACTCTTGCCCTTGAACACACGGTTGACACGGGCAATGGCTTGCATGAGATTGTGCCCACTCATCGGCTTGAAGACATACATCGTTGCCATTGAAGGCACGTCAAATCCGGTGAGCCACATATCCACGACAATGGCTATTTTCATCGGGTCGCTGTCATCCTTGAACTTCTTCGCCAGTTCCTGCTTATACTGCTTGTTGCCGATGATGTCACGCCACTCCTCTGGGTCGTTATTGCCACTGGTCATCACGCACTTCACTTTTTCAGTCCATGATGGGCGCAGTTCCAATATGCGTTTGTAAATCCTGATGGCAATAGGGCGGCTGTAGGCTACTATCATGGCCTTGCCCGTCAGTTCCTGCTCACGGTAGTTCTCATAGTGGTGGAGGATATCCTGCACCAGTGAGTCGATGGTGCTGTCTGCTCCCAGCAACTCTTCCAAGTGAGACAAGTCATGCTTGCTTTTCTCCACTTGTTGAGCATCCGCTCCTTCAGCCTCCAATGCTTCATATTCTTTGTCAATCAGTTGAAGTGTCTCGTTGTCCAAAGCCAGGTTGATGACACGGCTCTCGTAATATACGGGCACGGTGGCATGGTCGAGCACGCTCTGCGTCATGTCATAGACATCGATGCAGTCGCCAAACACCTCAATGGTGTTCCTGTCTTTTAGGGCAACGGGTGTTCCCGTAAAACCGATGAACGACGCATGGGGAAGGGAGTCGTGTATCAATCGGGCTGTGCCTACACTCATCTTTCCTGTTTCGGGGTTCACTTTTTCCTCAAACCCATACTGTCCACGATGGGCCTCGTCACTCATCACAATAATGTTGCGTCGTTCAGACAGCGGAGCGTCATACTCCTCAAACTTTTGCATTGTGGTGAAGATGATGCCATTGGCTGTGCGTCCATCCAACAATTCACGCAGATGCTCGCGGGTCGTGGCTTGCACGGGTACCTGACGCAGGAAGTCCTTGCATTTGGCGAATTGGCTGTAGAGTTGGTTGTCGAGGTCGTTGCGGTCGGTGATGACGATGATGGTAGGTTGTGATACGGCCGATTGGAGCAAATGCGCATAGAATACCATTGAAAGGCTTTTACCACTACCTTGCGTATGCCAGAACACGCCAATCTTTCCGTCGCCAGTCACGGCGTTTTGTGTGCGCTGGATGGCTTTGTTTACAGCGAAATATTGGTGATAGCCAGCCAGGATTTTGTAATCCTTCCCCTCGTCCTTGCAGTAGCAAACGAAGTTCTTGATGATGTCTATCAGACGTTCCTTGCGAAACATACCCTCAAAAAACACATCGTAATCCACCACCTCCGTGCTCTCATACACACCGTCTTTCGACTTCCACTGCATGTAGCGGTCCTCGCTCGACGTGATGGTGCCGGCCTTCGACTCCGCCATGTCGCTCATCACGCAGAACACATTGTAGGTGAACATGGACGGAATCTCTTTCATGTAGTTCTTTAGTTGTCGATAGGCGGCGCTGGCATCGGTCTCCTCTCGCGAGGGCGACTTCAGCTCCATCAGCACTACAGGTAGGCCATTCAAGAACAGGATGAGGTCGGCACGCTTTTTCGACTTCTCGATGTACGTCCATTGGTTCACCAACAGGAAGTCGTTCTTCGCCACGTCGGCATAGTCGGCCAGATAGACGATGTCGTTCTTGAGTTCACGTCCGTCGTGGAAGGTCACTTCGATGCCGTGTTGCAGATAGTCCATGAACAACTCGTTGTTTTGCACCATGTTGCCAGCCTCTATGTGCAGCAACTTGCGTTCGGCCTCGTCAAGTGCCGACTGTGGTAACTTCTTGTTGAGTTGTCGCAACATCGACTGCAGCCGTTCACGATACACTGGGCAGTAATAGTCCTTTTCTGCATACATGGCCTGTGCCTCATAGCCATTGAGGTAGTCATACCCTAATCGCTCGGTGAACAACTCTATCAGCGTCTGTTCGTAATGGTCTTCGTTGTAGTCTGACATAAGCTAAAACGTTTATATCGTTATTTCATTCACTTTCAATTCACCCGACATCAAACGGGGGAGGAGGGTGTCGCGAAGGGCGGCGAGGCGGCGGGATTCGTCTTCATAAGTTTCTTGTTCTTTGAATATCGCCTCCATCATCTTTTCAAAACTATCAAGAACGCTTTTTTCAGGGACAACAGTTTGAAGTGATTTCATTAATGCTCCCGATGCCTCTTTGAAAGTAGAACCTGATGCTTTGTTTTCAATCTCCTTTGTTGCGGACTTTAGTAAATAGTAGAGAAAGGCTGTTCCAGCTAATTTTGGTATCACCGATTTAAAACCTTGATTAGTACAGATGTCATTCTTGGCAATGGTGATATAGCCTATAGGGGCACGAGAACTGAAGAGGACAGAACCTCTTGGCATCAATTTAGTGCTACAGCTATTATAACCCTCTTGAGTAATATCAATCTCTCCTTTTGCTGTAAACTTGTTATCCGAAATGGATAAATCTTTTGGTGTTAACCATGCTATGCCATTTTCAGTATAGTATTGAGGTTTTGCTTTAGAAGGAGTGCTTCCTCCAACGATTTCTCCCAATTCATTTAGTGTTCCCATTCTCCATCCTTTTGGAATCATTCCCAATTCCGACTCTACAAACTCGCCATCCTTGAACGGCTCGAAATCAACAAACCACGACTTAAACAAAGCCTGAGCCTGCTGCTCTAAATTGTCATTTATCCGCCTGTTCACCTCGATTTTGTCATCAAGGGATTTGAGGATGGATGCAATTTTGTTTTGTGTATTTATCGAGGGTAAAGAAATGGAATAATT
>CADBBP010000132.1 GCA_902792855.1 uncultured Prevotellaceae bacterium | reverse complement strand
AACTCACTTTTTAGGGTGCAAAATTACACCTTTTCATCTTCTTCTCCAAAAAAATCAGCTTAAAAGGTAGTATGATTGAAATTGTTCCTCGATTAATGATTAGGTTTTTAGCTGAAAGGCCCATCTGGATACAGTGGAGCCGCCTATGGGTAGGACGGCTCAATTATCCATCAGTTTCCGGTACGGGCGCAGCCTTGTTGCTGGTGGGTTGCTCCTCAGCAGAGCCCGTTTCCTTGTCCAGCTGCGGAGCAAATTTACGAAAAAAAAACGGCGAATAATGATACAATGACAAATTTTTAATTAATTTTGCAACGGCATATTGAAGTCTACAAGCTTCAGACATACTAATTGAAACACTTCTGCTCTCGATGTGTGGAGAGCGGAATCATAGTTGAAAACAAACAAAAACAATTTTCTGCTCGTTGGATAGCACATAAAATATTATAATTAGCAAGATGCAAATAATAAAAGAATCCAGTCAGCGAAAAGCATGGATAGATGCCTTGCGCGCCATGGTGCGCTACTTTTTCCGCTTTTGCCAATCCTGTCAAGATGCCATTGTTTTTTGCATTGTCTGGATATTTGTTCAAGATAAAGCCTGGTGGCGATCTCACATTTTTCAAGAATTTGTTTTCGGGAATTGTAGTTCCCTGGTTTTTCTTGGGAGTGCTTCCCATCGCCTTGTCCTTCCCTATCAATGGTATGGAGCATGCCATGTCTTCGTTGATAAGAGTGCTTACAGGCAAGGAATTGTGGTTTATGCCATGCTTTATGGTATCTGAGACTATTTTCTATTATCTCTTGAAATGGAGCAAGGGCAAGACAACACTACTAATGTCTTTCTGCATTATAGCATCTCTTTTGGGGCATGTGCTGAAATACAACAAGATATTCGATTTTTTCTTGGTGAACATAGCGTTCACTGTTCAAATGTATTTTATGTTTGGCTATGTTTTCAGGAAATACGAATCGCTCATTAAGCCTAAGGCCGCCAAAGTGGGAATTGTGCTTATCATTGCCTATTTCTTGGTAGGTATCGTCTTGTTTCCCCTCAGTAGGATGGATGTCCACCACGCACACTACCATTTCATGCCAGTAGGACTCTTTATGTCATTCGTCGGGCTGTCTGCTTTGTTCATGTTGGCTCCTCGGCTCAGTTCATATCCGAAATGGATTTCTATAGTAGGCCGCAACACCTTGGTGATATATATGCTTGAGCGCTATGCCATTATGCCAGCAGAATTGCTTTTCGATTTCCATCACAACCCATATTGGATGATATTCTTGGCCACACTGTTGTTTATGGTGTGGGCATGTATGGTGAGCATAGCCATTTCATGGGTTCTCCACCGCTATGCCCCATGGGTAACAGGAGGACGCCACTAAAACTATCAATATACGGTAATGGCTACCTCTATTGACATCCATTAATGGGGTTTAGAGATTTTCTGCGAATGACTGGTTGAATGGCAATGATGCCACGATTACATCAAGATGTTGGTTGACGTTACTACCATCTGGATGGTGTTCAACGCATCATCTTCAAGGTTTTTCCGTTGCTGTAACGGATGATGTTGAGGCCCTTTTGGATTCCGTTGACGCGCACGCCCCGCATGTCGTGGATGTCTGTGATGGTGGGAGCTTCCTCCGTGGCGTTTATGCCGTCTGTGATGGCGTCGAGTGAGAGGCAGTTGGCCTGACTGTCACCGGCCTCTATCCACGCCCTGTTGGCACCCATCTTCACTTGCCCTTCCTCCTTCACGCGGTAGAAGCCGGTCTTGCCGTTGTGTATTTGCAGCACATAGCCACCTTGTGGCACGTAGCGGGCTGCGAGTACGCCGCGCAGGGAGCCTTCGGAGTGGATGCCGGCATTGTCATCCTCCGTTGGTTCCTCGGTGTAGCCAGTGAGGAGGTATCTCCCCGGTGCCGCCTCCACCAAGTAGGGCTTGTATGCCTCCGGCTCTGCCACCCGCCTTAGGATGAGCGAGCCGTTGTCGCGTCGTCCGTCCACGGCATAGAGTGTCATTCCCTCCGGCGATGCGAAGCGGAAGGGTATGCAGAGGGTGCTCCATCCGGCAGAGCTCACTTCGAGGACGTATGACGTGGGGATGGAGGTGAAGGTGTAGCCGGTGAGGCGGTCCATGGCGGCGATGTGGGCCACCAAATAGGGGTGGATGCGTCCCAGACTGTCGAGATGGCCGGTTTGCTTGTAGGGCCGTATGCCCGTGGCTTTTTCCGAGGTCTGGTAGAGACGGTGCCTTGCTTTCACCACGCTGTTTTTCTCGTAGGTGGTTTCGGCGTCCCATTCCGGGGCATTGGTGTAAGTGTTGTAGTTGAAGGGCAGTTGGCGCCATGGCTCGTTGTCCACGTCGGGTGTGAGGCTATGGCTTCCCGGCCATTTTTGGTAGTCTTCGGTCAGGGAGGTCTCGCCAATGGTGTGGTACCAAGTGTCGAAGAGGGAATAGAGGTTGTCTGCATTGATGATGCCTTGGTCGCGCAGCCACGCCCATCGCTCCCACATCTCTTTCTTGAAATATGTATAGACCCAGCGGGTGGGGCAGTGTATGAAGGTCTGCTTCGACAAAAGTCTCATTTTTTCATAGTACCCACCCGGAAGGATGCGATAGTAACCATACCCGAAGGATTGGTTGAGGTCGTAGGGTGCGATAAACCATTTCTTCCCATCGTAGGTGAACCACTGGTAGTTTTTCGACACGCCGTCCCAGTTGACGGTGAGCAGGTTGTGGAGCATATAGTCGATGATGCTTGTTACATCGAGGTGTTCCTCCAATGCGGCGCGTATCTCGTCACGGCTGGCCTTGGCGTTGACCATGGCCTCCACGTTTCTGTAAACATTTGCAAATTCTTGTATGTATTTCTTCACCTTGGCGGAGTTTTGCTTCCGCTCGCGGGTTTTATCGTCGTCGCTTTCCAAGTCGTAGTAGGGTGAGGTCTCGTCCATCAGTTCCGTGCCGTTGTCATCATCGTAAACATTCCCGTCCATGTCGTAGAGGTCTTTTGGTGTACGTACGGAAAGGTTTTGCCACGCGATTTTTCCATAGAAGAAATTTGGACGGTCGAAATCAGCACTCCCACCCGCCTCGATGTGGATGTGCTCCGGGGTGTTCTTCTTTTGGTTCATGTTCTTGCGGTGCTTCTTCAGTTGCCAGCAATATTGCCCATAATATTCGCCGTTGAAATAAAGTTTCACGGGGAATGCGTCGGGGTGGCAGAGTGCGCGAGGGTCGGGGTTCTTGATGTTGGCGCGCTCCCAGAGGCGGCCGGTCTCTCCGCGTCCTTGTGTTATGAGGTCGTAGGTGCGGTAAGAGATGATGGCAGTGCCTTTGAACAAGTCGTTGTAGAAGGCCTTGAGGTGGAAGGCGTCCTGCGTCACCCAGTCGCCGAAGGTGATGTCGGGCGTCTCGTCACCCACCCACTCGTCTTCGCAGAAGTCAACCTTGAAATTCTTTTTCGGGTCGCTTGTGGATCCTTTTCCTTGCACGCTGGTGATGATGCGTTTCTTGAAATAGTTGCCGTTGCCGTCGTATATTTCCAGCCAACGGAGATAGTTGACATCTTTCCGAGCTGGGATGGTGGTTTTCTCGCCGGTGATGTTTACGTAGGCACATGTGGGCATGGGCAGCGTGATGGTGGCGCTGTCGCTCCAGTCAGTTTGGATGTCGGCGAGGCCGCGCGACTGTATGCACTCGTCGAAGGTCTTCTGTGCCATGGCTGAGGAGAGGGAGAGTAGGATGGCGTTTATCATCAGTGCCAAGCGCAAGGAAAAGCAGAAAGGTCTCCGGTGTATTGGATGCAATGAAGTGATGGATGATTTCATTGGATGGGATGTTTGGCTACAGATTGGAATGTGAAGTTCTTTCGTTTGCAGGGGTATGGCCTCATTATTTGCCCTTTGGGGCAAGCACGGGCAAGTTGGGGTTGGCGTCCTCGTCTTGTGTGTGTGGCCCGTTGTTGTTAGGTTCGAGGATGACGTTGACTAACATCGTCACGTCGGTGATGTTGGCTTCTCCGTCGCCATTCATGTCGGCGGTGGTGCTTACCTCTTTGTTTTGCAGGATAATTTCCACGAGTAGGGTGACATCAATGATGCTGAGTGTGCCGTCGCCGTCGATGTCTCCTTTCATTTGGGTGGTGGCATGGTTTTCCGCACCCATGGTTGGGATGGCTACGGTGAGCAGGAAGGTTAGGAGAATTGTTATTGTTCTCATTTTATGATGTATGATAGAGGGTAATGTATTTCCTTCTTTAGAAATATGCTGCAAAAATATCCATTTTTTTACATTTTTGGCCTTTCTTGGCATGCAAATACTGCTTTTTTAAAGTTTTTTTTCATTTGTGGCTCTCTATGCTCCTACCCTCGGCTCTGAGTAGAGACTGCTTCGAGTCTTTGTGTGGCACCGTATTTTCGTGTTAGGAATTACATGAAGTTCTACGAGCCATGATTGTTGCTGTATCGGCACCCTCACAAGTTTTCGTGGTATTTCCAATTATTGATATGGCAAGAATTTCAATAGCAAAATTGTTGTTTTGGAACTTAAAAATAATGTCAAATCAAAACGGTGCGAATTTTAGGAAATCTATACATTTTTATGAAAAATTGGGACATCTCTATTGGCTGGCAGAAAGTGTTGGCTGTATTGTTTGTTTTGAACTCACATTTAGTTGCTGCGAACCGCTTCGAGATTTTCACCGGCATCATCTTTGAGAAGAGACAGTGCTGTCGCCCCTTGACGCTTCGTATTCCTTGATGGTGGTATAAAGGTCTTTGGTGAATTCACGAGCTCCGGTGGCGTTCATGTGTTTGCCGTCGGCAAAGTATTTGTCCACATGCATGTACTTGGGGTGGTTGGTGAAGTCGAAGAATGGGATGCCCTCACGCTCGCAGCGCTCTTTCAGAATCTCAACTTCGCGAAGTTTTGCCGCATCCGACTTGTACCACACGGGGGACTTGACGAAGAATAGTTGGGAGCCTTTGGCCAAGTCGATAAACTTGTCGAGGTATTTCAATTTCACTTCGTCGTATTTGATGCTGTCCTCCCCCTTCTCTTCCAACTTGTTCACGGGACGCATTTTCTTGGAATGGAAAGGCGCAAATCCTCTGATGTTCTTCTCTTCGGAGATGCCCGTGATATATACGAATGCACTCTTGATGAAGGTGGAGTTGTATTTGTATGCCGAGGAGAGCATTTTAACGCGGTTTCTCTTGTCTACGTCTTGGAACAATTCCGGTATTCCGTCCCTTTCGTATCGGTTTTTCAGCCATTTCAACTGAGGGGGATTTTTGCCTGGAAGCAAGTCGTATGCAGGGGCGACATCCATGATGATGTATTTGGGCCGGTGACGCTCGGTGATCATCTTCAAGCGAGCGTAGGACAGCAAAATCCCGCAGCCATCATCTCCGCAGTTATAGGTGGAGAGGCCGAAGGAGTCGGCAAGGACTTCTGTGTCGTAATGATGGAGTGCCCTTGACGAGCCGAATACAAGCACGTCGTCGGCACACTCGTTGCTAATGTAGTTGTCACGGCCTTGGCCGCCGGTGCGTATATTGTTGGTGATGTAGCCGAAGACTACACCAATAGCCATGTCGCCGGCAACGACAAGCATGGCGAAAACCAAGATTTTCAGTAACAAGCGTCTCATTTGTCAAAAATTAGCATAAATGAATTGTTCTCCTCCAAAAGCCCCCATCAGCAGGATGATGAGCATCAATAAAACGTAGGTGCTCCATCTCACCATCAAGTGACGGCTGTTCATCAGCGGCAGGCGCTTTGGGAAGAACTCGTCGCGGACATCCTTCATAACGAGCAATGCTACGGAGAGTATGGTGAGAGCCAGCGTCTGCGGATTGTCGTAGAAGATGGTAAGCGGTAGTGAGGGATTGAAGATACGTGCGATGAATTGGCAAGCCATCTCGAGGGTGGGCATGCGGAAGAATATCCATGCAAAATTTACCAGGAGGAAGGTGATGAGGATTTTCACTGCTTTGCCCCATGGGCCATACTCGCATTTCTGCTGGCCGGTGAATTTCTCCACCACCTGGGCCAGGCCATGCCACATTCCCCATACGATGAAAGTCCAGTTGGCACCGTGCCAGATACCGCTCACCAAGAAGGTGACGAGAATGTTCATGTAGTTTCGGGACTTGCTACAGCGGTTGCCGCCAAGGGGGATGTAGATGTAGTCTTTCAGCCAAGTGCTCAGCGAGATGTGCCATCGGCGCCAGAAATCGGTGACGCTGTAAGAGAAATAAGGCCGGCGGAAATTCTCAGTCAACTCGAAACCAAGCGTCTTGCCTACGCCGATGGCCATTAGGGAATAGCCTGCGAAGTCAGCATATATCTGGATGGTGTAGAGCAGGCTGGCAACGAAGCAGGTCAGACCGCTAAAAAAATGGTAGGAGGGCATCACCGTATCTACATACAGACCGGCACGGTCGGCGATAACGGTCTTCATCACCATGCCCCACAGGAGCATCTTCAACCCCTCCACACACTTGGAGTAATCCAAGTGAGGGCGGATGCGCTTGAATTGCGGCAACATCAAAGAAGCCTTGTTGATGGGGCCGGAGAGTATGGATGGGAAGAAGGAGATGAACAGGGCGTAGGTGAGAAAGTCGCGCTCGGCAGGGATTCGCTTCTTGTAAACATCGCAGAAATAACCCACTGCCTGGAGGGTGAAAAACGATATGCCTATGGGAATGGCCCAGTTGAGGCCGGGAAGTTCCACATGCAGGCCGACGAATGACAAAATCCGAACAAGGGTGTCGTTGATGAAACCCAAGTACTTGAAAATGAGCAAGGGAAGGATGGAAAGCACCACGGTGCCCCATAGGAGCAACCGGGAGCGGCGCATATTCTCTGACAACCTTGCACCCGCGTAAGTGACAATGGTGACGAGAAGGAGCACCACGGCGTATGAGGGTTTCCAGCTCATATAGAGCAGATAACTCGCAAGGAGCAAGAATATGTTGCGCATGCGCAGCCAACTGGCGGGGATGCAGTAGTAAAAGAGAAATACCAGCGGATAGAGGAGGATGAACTGGAATGATGTATATGCCATAGGGCGGATAATGCTTGTCAAAACGTTTCGGCTTGCAAAGATAGTGCAAGCCGAAGACAATACAAAACAAAAAAGCATTTTTTTGTTTTTATTGTTGAGGCGACGCCTATCTTCGCGCCAGCAAAGTAGTGCAAGCCGAAGACAATACAAAACAAAAAAGCATTTTTTTGTTTTTATTGTTGAGGCGACGCCTATCTTCGCGCCAGCAGAGTAGTGCAAGCCGAAGACAATACAAAACAAAAAAGCATTTTTTTGTTGAAGGCGCAGCCTGTCTTCGCAAAAACTTGGACGGGTAAAGACAAGAATACGCCGATATTCTGCGTGTTTTGTAAAAAATACATTAACTTTGCACACGATTTGCTCTTTATGGGCAACAATGAATGGAGAAAGACAAACTACCATCGTATGACAGACATAGAAATCGCACGAGCGACAAAACTGGCTCCCATCGCAGAGGTGGCCAGGAAAATGGGTATCCCGCCAGAGGGAGTTGAGAACTATGGCAATTACATTGCTAAAATCGATGAGAGGCTGATTGACGAGGAAAAGGTGAGGAGGCACAAACTCATCTTGGTGACATCCATCAGTCCTACAAAGGCTGGAATAGGGAAAACCACAGTCAGCATTGGCCTCTCGTTGGGACTGAACAAAACCGGGCACCTCGCCACTGTGGCTCTTAGGGAACCATCGCTTGGCCCATGCTTCGGCATCAAGGGCGGGGCGGCCGGAGGAGGGCATGCACAGGTGCTCCCTATGGAGAAAATCAACCTCCATTTCACAGGAGACTTCCATGCCGTCACATCGGCTCACAACACCATCGCAGCGTTGCTCGACAACTACATCTTCCAGCACAGGGGAGAGGGCGTCCTCAAGGAAATCTATTGGAAGCGCGTGCTCGACGTCAACGACAGGGCACTGAGAAACGTCACCATTGGGCAACTGGGCGAAGGCGTGGAGCGACAGACTGGCTTCGACATCACACCCGCGTCGGAGTTAATGGCCATCTTATGTCTTGCCGGAAGCATTGAGGACCTCAAAAGGCGCATCGGAAACATCGTACTTGCACTCACAAGAGATTCCACGCCGTTCACCATCAACGATTTGGGAGCCACTGGAGCAGTCACTGCGCTACTGCTCGACGCCGTGCATCCCAACCTCGTGCAAACCACCGAGCAGACACCGGCACTCATCCATGGAGGGCCGTTCGCCAACATCGCACATGGCTGCTCATCCGTCCTCGCCACAAAAATCGCACTCACTTTCAGCGACTACGTGGTGACGGAAGCAGGCTTTGGGGCAGACTTGGGGGCTGAGAAATTCTTTGACATCAAATGCCGGAAAACAGGGCTGCAACCTGCTCTTACAGTACTCGTGGCCACTACGCAGGGACTGAAAATGCACGGAGGCATCCCCCTCGACCGCATCAAGGAACCCAATAAGAAAGGTCTGGTGGAAGGATTCAAAAATATGGACCGACACATCACCAACCTACGCTCTTTCGGTCAGACCATCGTCGTGGCTATCAACCGCTTCGATTTCGACAGTCAGGAAGAACTCGACATCATAAAGAACCATTGTAAGGAGTTGGGCGTGGACTGCGCACTCAACAATGCCTTTGCTGAGGGAGGTGAAGGTGCACGTGAACTGGCACAAATTGTGGTGGACAACATCGAGCGGAGGCCTTCCAAGCCGCTGACATACGCATACGCCGACGATGACAGCATCGTAACCAAGATTGAAAAGGTGTGCAAGAACATCTACGGGGCAGCAACGGTGACGCTCAGCGAGAAAGCCATGGCACAACTTCATGAGATGGAGCGCATCTACGCACCGGAAAGCGATATATGGAGATACCCGGTGTGCATCGCCAAGACACAATTCTCTTTCTCCGCCGACGCCAAGCAGTATGGAAGCCCGAAGGACTTCGACATTTTCATCCGGGAAATCATCGTTAATGCCGGTTCAGAGATGCTTGTAGCTGTGGCCGGGAAGATGATGAGAATGCCCGGACTGCCGAAGATGCCTCAGGCGGAGCGCATCGATGTGGTCAACGGAGAAATCGTGGGGCTGTCATAACACCACCTTATTATATATGTTTGATTTTTCATCTTCAATTAAATTTTTTAACAATGAGAACATGTCTTACATGGCTGCTGCTGATGACCTGCCTGATGGCGGGTGCACAAAGTGCCAATAAATTGTACGAAGAGGGAAAGGCTCTCTATGACGCAAAGAAATACACGCAAGCCGTAGCCAAACTGATACCGGCTGCCGAGAAAGGGCACAAGAAAGCTCAATATCGGTTGGGCTTCTGCTATGACAAGGGAAAGGGAGTGGCAGAGGATGACAAAAAAGCCTTCTATTGGTATGAAAAGGCGGCTGCACAAGGGCACGCCAAAGCACAATATCAATTGGGACAGTGCTACAAGAAAGGCGAGGGGACAAACGCTGACATGGCCAAGGCTCTGAAATATTACAATTTGGCTGCCAAGCAAGGAAATGCTGACGCACAACTCGCACTGGGCAAATGCTACCTCAAGGGCAAGGGAGTGGCGGCAGACAAGGAAAAAGCCAAGGCGTGGTGCATGAAGGCTGTGAAAAACGAGAAAGGGGGAGATGAAGTCCTCGAGGAACTGCGAAAGGACGCCGCCAAAGGTGACGAGGATGCAAAAACCATCCTGCTGATGGTGGGGAAGCGCCCATAATACGTTCCCACGAAGTCACGAAAGGGTTAATCCAGTCCCACGGCGGTCATGACACGCTCCGTGGCCCCGGCCTGACCCTTGACAAATTGTCCTGCCTCGTGGCTTACCT
>CADBBP010000131.1 GCA_902792855.1 uncultured Prevotellaceae bacterium | reverse complement strand
GGCGCACTCAGTCTTTCCAAATATCAAATTTAAATATGCTCGCCTTATGAGACAACTCACCCATACCGCTACGCTCGAATATTACGACGTGCCGCAAATCATTACCGCCACCGATGCCACAGGCACTCGTTATCTCTGTACACTCTACGCTCAAGAGACGGACGGCTTTCGTTACCTCGGAGTGCAGATTTCCGAACCGCGTCTGATGGCCTTTATTGGCGGACAGCTTGACCTGCGCGATGCATATCTCCATCCAGAAGTGGACAACGCCCTATATTGCATTTGTGTCACCGACAGTCAGCTCATAGCTGACCCTATCCTCACAACTGACATTACCGAGGCAATGCTGCCAGAGGTTGGTTACTTCTTCAATGCAGCTGACCTTGCGGAAGATGTCGATGCACAGATAGACACATATAAGCTTGAGGTGCCCGCCCATGACCGCATCACTTTCTCTACCCTCATCAGCCGTATGGGCTGGCACGCCTCTTCCTTGGGCAAGTCGTTCAGGAAGATAGCAGCGTTGTAAAACCCACACAAACGAGTATGCATGCGAGAAAAACTAAAACTTCAGTAAATTATCTATAATCACAATTTCTGAAACATTCGTGTATTTCGTGTTTTTCGATGTTGAAATTGTGGTTGTGTGGAAAGACAAGATTGTTTTTATTCCTTTTTTTTCCCGCCTTCAGGCGTTTTATCAAGCTTTAGCGTTTCGAATCATTCGCGAGTAAAGTTGGCAAATTGACATGATTTTTGTTTCTTTTATGCTATAAAGCGACAAAGTTTCAAAACAATTTGCTAACTTTGCATGTTAATCAGATATGAAAGAAGAAGATACCAAGCCCGTAAAAATCACGGAGCAGCCATCGCATTACGACCATCTGGAACAGATGTCTGTTATGGAAATCCTGCAGCACATCAACGAGGAAGATGCTGTCGTGGCTGAAGCCGTCAGGAAAGTCATCCCGAAAGTCTGTGCGCTGGTGGAGGCCATTGTCCCAAGGATGAAGCAGGGCGGCAGACTGTTCTATGTCGGAGCCGGCACGAGTGGGCGGTTGGGCATACTGGATGCCAGCGAACTGCCTCCCACCTTTGGTGTTCCCGAGACATGGGTCGTAGGGCTTATTGCCGGAGGAGACCGCGCGTTGCGCCATGCCGTGGAAAGGGCGGAGGACAGTGCGGAACAAGGATGGCGAGATTTGCAAACCTACCATCCCACTGCCAACGACACGGTGGTGGGCATTGCTGCATCGGGCACCACGCCTTATGTGGTGGGAGCCGTCGCCATGGCCAAGGAGCATGGGTTGCTCACTGGTGGCATCACCAACAACCTCAACACGCCGCTGGCCAAGGTCGCCCACCATGCCATCGAGACGGTGGTAGGCCCGGAGTTCGTCACCGGGTCCACACGCATGAAGAGCGGCACGGCACAGAAGATGATTCTGAACATGATTTCCACCACGTTGATGATACGCTTGGGACGTATCCAAGGCAACCGAATGGTCAACATGCAACTCTCAAATGCCAAATTGATAGACCGCGGCACCCGCATGCTCCAAGAGTCGTTGGGCCTCGGCTATGAAGAGGCGCAACGCCGACTGCTCGAAGCCGGCAGTGTGGAGAAAGTGCTCAAACAGCGTTCATAACAGTAACAATCGACACTTCATAAATAGCACAAAACAATGAGTAAGATCAAGTCAAGAAATGAATTGGTAAGCGAGATTGCGTATGCATTGCAGACGCATCTCGATGAAGGAAGTTTCTATCTCAATCTCACGGACCAGGACGTGGGCTTTTCTGCCCCGGCAGCCTTAGTGGGCGAGGACTGTGTCTGGCCTCGTGAGGGCGATGAAGTGATAGCTATCGACCCCCTGGAGTCGTGGGAGAGTTTCAAGTCGATGGAGCATTTTGCCAACGAGCAGCCGCCGAAGATTGCCGACAAACTCTTCAGGGCGATGAATGGCAGCAGGCCCTTCGCTCGCTTCAGAGCGGCTGTCGATATCCTCGATTTGTTGCAAGAGTGGTACGCCTTCAAAAACCAATGGTATGAAAGGAAAGCCGAGGACTGGATGCATTTCCATGAAGTGGACTTCGTGGATGGCAAAATTGTCACCAAGAGCAATACGGTGATATGGGACGGAGAGGACGACGAATGGGGCGGAGAGGATGACGAATGGGATGATGATGACGTCTAACGCCAAGAGGAGGTTCCGTTTGTTGCTATGTCATAGCAACCATAAAAATGAGCCAGTTTAACCGCTCCTTAGCAAGATACAACGAAAAAACATGGCAATATTCAGGTCGATAAGAGAGCTTACCCGGGTGCTGCAGCAAGGGTCGAAATTGCTAAACAACATGTTCCTGCAGCGAAAGACCATTGCCGTGAAGTATGACGATGCCCTCGACACGTTGGACGGCGATGAAAATAAGCTGAAGTCTCTCATCGCGTTTGGCGTGATTGTCCAGACGGGAGACTCGTTGGAACTGGATGATGCTTATCAGCGATTCTTTGAGGAAGTGCTGGCGGTGAACGAGGACATCAACATCTCGTCGGTCAAGATGTATATCGACAAGCTGACCCTGGGCATCAATTCCTACTTGGCCGCTGAAAACAATGCACGGAGAGAGGGATTTCTCAGAGAGATAAGGCATACGTTCAAAAGCATCGAAAATGCCACACGCAGAAATGTGATAGACCTGAAACGCAACGTCGATGACACCTACAAGCAGGAACCCAATTTCAAAATCAAGGAATTGCGACTGAAGGACTTCGACGAGAAAGCCCGACTGATAGGCGAGCTCATCCAGCAAACGGAGCGGGTGATGGACGAGCAAACCATCTTCTTCTCAACAGCGGCGGACTATGGGTTGCAGCAGACCGTCAGCGGGGTGCGCGACAGCCTGAGGGAGTCGGCACACGGCTTGATTTCCATCACAGCCCAGATTATTGACTATCTCAACCGCATAGAATACCAGAGCCGGCTGGTGAAACGTGTGCGACAGTTGAAATATCTGCGCGACCAGTTTATGATTGAGCAGGCCACAAACGTCAAGGAACTGATGATGCAAACCAATGATGTATGGATGGAGCGTCTGCCGAAATACATCACAAGGGTGTCGCTCGATTTCCTCCGTAATGAGGATGCGGCCCTCGACATCCTTGACAACATACGACGCCGGCTCTCGAAGAAAGCCAACATCAATTCGAGACTCGCAGGGAAAATTGACGGCAGATACCTGCAAGAACAGACGGAGACCACCAAGGCGTTCAACCATCAGGAACTGCTCAATGGGTTTCTCGCCCAGAGCAGCGACCTGTTCTACTACGTATGGAACTACTCGTTTGCCGAAACACTCGACAGGGAGCTGCGCCTGGTGCTCTTCCTTCAAATGGCGTCGCAATATCCCGAGCAGATGCGCTTTACCTCAGAAATGAAAACCCTTGACAACATAGAATACCCCATCATTTACCCACGATGAAATATACCAATGTGATTTTCCAACGCCTCAGCAGGGGCCAGTTCATATCAAGCAACAGCATTGATGCGGATACGCGTGCCATCTACAACGACATTGAGGAAAACCAGCAAGAGTATGAGGACTATTTCTGCCAGATAGACTTCCAACTGAGCAGTGGGGATGGGTTCTACTATTTCAGCCGCAAGGAGACCAAGGTAATCACGGAAAACAAGTTGCAATCGCTCTTCTCATGGATTGACTACCTGGATTTCCTCAAGACCTACGACACGGCCTTCGATGCCGGCACACTCTTCAGCCTGGTGCAGATGGAAGTGAAACTGTCCACTACGCCGGGACTGAAGGAAAAACTCATGCAGTTGTTTCCCGACAAGGCAACCAACCGGCAGAAGTTGGAGGCTCTGGCCGCTGCATTGGAAGGCATGGGCTTCGCGGAATTGGTGAACGAGGCCGACGGCACCTACCAGGTCACCAATGCTTTCCATTATATCGAGCAGGTCATCCTTTGTATAAACATCGACGAAGACGTGAAAGATGAGATACCTCAATAGAATCATATTCATCAACAGTGCCCATGTGCAGTATGCCGACGTGAAACTCGACGGTAATGTGCACTTTATTGGCACACAGGGCGTAGGCAAATCGACTTTGCTGCGTGCCATCCTCTTCTTCTACAACGTGGACAAGAGCAAACTGGGCATCAAGACGCAAGCGGGACAGAAAGGATATGATGAATTCTATCTGCCATTCCGCAACTCGTACATTGTCTATGAGGTCTGCCGGGAGAATGGAAAGTTTTTTGTGATGACATTCATCTCACATGGACGAACGGCTTTCCGCATCGTGGATTGTGCCTACGACAAGAAATATTTCATTGATGATGAAGGCAATGCAAGGTATGAGTGGGGGCGCATCAGTGAGCAGATTGGGACGAGGGTGTTCAAGAGCAACATCATACGTGGCTATGAGGAGTTTCGGGATGTCATCTACGGCAACAACCAGCAGGTGGCAAGGGAACTACGAAGATTCTCGCTCATGGAGAGCGCCAAATATCGGCAAGTGCCACTGACCATTCAGAACATTTTCCTGAACCAAAGCTTGGAGTCGCGCATCATCAAGGACACCATCATCGACTCCATGGATTTTGCAAGTGACGACATTGACTTGAACCGCTATCGTGAAGAAGTGAAAAACTTCCGCCAGCAATACGAGGATATCTGGAAGTGGTATAAAACCGAAAAGAATGGCAAGGTGAAAGTCAAGGTGGATGCCGACGCTGTCATTGAGAAATATACCAGTTATGAGTATGTGCGCAAACTAATCTCTGAACTTTGCGGACAGATGAACCATGCCTTGGAACGGGACACCAATCGCCTGCCACAATTGGCGGAACAAGAGACAAGTTGCGGGCAGGAATTGTCGCGCCAGAAAAGGCTCTTGGGCGAGGAAAGCGACAAGTTTACGAAAGAGCGCGACGGACTGAAAGGCAAAGAGGCCATCCTGTCCGAATTTTTGAAGAAGGCGAAAGAAAAACGTCAGCACTATGCTGAAATCGGCATGGAAAGCATCGCTGAGCGCATCGGCAAGGAAGGTGAGTTGAAGATAAAGCAACAAAGTCTGAAGAACCAAGAAGAGGTGTTGACGAGCAAAAATCAGAGTGTCAAGTCCAAATATGATGCGCTGATGCTGGAAATTGACAATCAATTGCGGGAGTACGACCTGCAATGCCAACAGCGGCTTAATCAATTGGAAAGCCACCGTGTGGAGACCGAAAGTCGCCTGCAAACAGAGATGAACGACAAGGCGGAAATTGCCCGTGGCCAATATGAACAGAAACTGAAAGACAATCAACGCCTGTTGGATGACGCCCGTCAGGCCAAGAATGACACAAAACTTCAGGAACAGAGGGTAAGGCAGACGAATCCTTTCCAAGAGGAAATGGACGAGCAGGATAGGAAGACCAAAGAATTGAAAGACAGACAACTGCAACTCCTTGGCGATTCTTCTCACAAGCAACAAGTAATTGAGCAAATCGTCAATGAGGCGGCAAACCAACGCAAGGATTTGGAGGTGGCTTGCGAAAGGGAGGTCTTGACCATTGAGAACGACATCAAGCAAATCTCTGTAGATATTGACAATCTCGCAGACATGCTGAGCCGCCAAAAGGGCTCGCTGATTGAATGGCTGGGCGAAAATGTGAGAAATTGGGAAAAACATGTCGGCAAGGTGCTCGATGAGGAAGCCGTGCTCTACAACACATCGCTGAACCCACAGATGACAACAGCAACGGACAGCGTCTATGGCGTGAAAATAGATGTGGACAATATAGAGAAAACCGTCAGGACCCCGGATGAACTGAAGACGCAAAAGGAAAGGTTGGAGCAAAAGGTGGCGGAGCTGAACAAGAAAATAGCCCTGCTGAAGCAGCAGTTGGCGGCTGACATCACTGAAATGGAGCGCAAACCAAATGCACGTTTGAAGCAACTGCGCATGGAGAAGATGACGCTCGATGCCGAATACACTCAAATACCCAACCGCTTTGAAATGATACGAAAGGAAAGGGTGGCTTCGGAGGAAAGACTGAAGAAATGGCGGGAGACGGAATTGGAAATACTCCAGAAAAAGTTGGGGGAGATAGAAAAGGAAATAGAAACCGTCGGCAAGCAGAAAGAAATACTTGTTTCCCAACGTGACAAGGAACTGGAGGGCATCCGCAAATCTTTCGCCAAGCAGAGGAAGGAATTAAAAAATGCCTGCGAGGAACAAAAGGAGACCGTCAACGCTGAACTGAAAAACCAACAACGAAGTGCTGCACAGCGCAAGGGCGAACTGCAGGCGCAGATGGATGCCGAACTGAAGGGATTGGGCGTGGATGTCGAGCAGTTGGCTGACATTCGTAAACAACTTCAATCGGTTTCTGACGAACTTTCTTTTATAGAGAACAACCGGCGTGAATACATCAGATGGTTGGATGACATCAAAGAATATTTCGACCAGGAGCAAAAGAAGAAAGAGGACCGCAAACAGATTCAGCAGCAAATAGAAGACTTGGAGGAGAAGTTCAATAAACGTGAACAACAATACAAGGGGAAGATAGTACAACTCTCTGACGAACTGCACTCGTTGCAGGATGAACAAAAGAAACTGAGCGAGGCGATTGAAAAGGTGAAGGCTTTCATGACCAATCCTTCATGCCCGGCGGAATTGTCAACAGCTGAAGCCGTGGAAACCGTGAAACCGTTGGCAGACATCTTGGAAGAACTGCGTGATGATATCGCAACACAGCAGCAAAAGTTTGAGGATTTCAAGCAGGCGGTCATCCGATTCAAGGGGAATTTCTCGCCACAGAACACCTTCCATTTCCGCACGGAGTTTAATGTGGATGCTGACTATACGGAGTTTGCTGCTGAACTCAACGAGTTCTTGAGCAACAACAAGATTGAGCAGTACCGGGTGCGTACAAGCCGACAGTATGCCAGCATCATCATGCGTATCGCAAAGGATGTCAGCGACCTGGTGCAGCATAAGGCGGATGTGGAGAAAACCATCCTCGACATCAACCGTGACTTCCGCGAGAACAACTTTGCAGGGGTCATCAAGGAAATCGAACTACGGGCCGTGGAGACCAATGACCGCCTGATGCAGCAGCTCATGAACATCAAGCGGTTCGACGACGAACACGGATACGACATCGGTGAGTTGAACCTCTTCACCAACGAGGACACGCTGAACCGCACCAACCAACAGGCCGTCAATCTCCTCATGACGTTCGTTGAAATGATGGATGCCGAGCAGAAGCGCGAGCAAATCACACTGGCGGACACCTTCAAACTGGAATTCAAGGTGAAGGAGAACGACAATGATACGAACTGGGTGGAGAAACTGTCGAACGTGGGTTCCGACGGCACGGACATATTGGTCAAGGCAATGGTGAACATCATGCTGATCAATGTCTTCAAACGCAAGATTTCGCGTAAGTTCGGCGACTTCAAACTGCATTGCATGATGGACGAGATTGGAAAACTGCATCCCAACAACGTAGAGGGTATCTTGAAGTTCGCAAATGTCAGGAACATCTTCCTCATCAACAGTTCGCCGACCACTTACAATGCCCAGGCATATAAGTACACCTACTCGCTCAGCAAAGACGAGAAGAGCAACACCGTCGTGAAAACCTTGCTTACCATCAGATGAAGATGACCGCAGCTCTTATGGAAAAATTGCTCCGGCTGGCAGAGGGCAATGCGTTGCCTTCCAGTTCCCTGAGAGGGGACATGTTTGAGCGGATGCAGGCCGATGGCATCTTGGTGGCCATCACCCATGGCAGCAGGAAGAGTCTGAGGGTTTGTGACCTTGGCGTTTTCCGTGAATATCTTGCCGATGTGTATGATATTCGTGATTTGGAAGCGACACACGAATTGTTGCGCCAGGGTGGGGTGGAAAGGGCAACTCAAGTGGAGTTGACAGGGGATAGCAAGTTCGCACCATCCCGCACATTCACGGGGTTCTTGGTGAATAGCTACCAGCCCATTGATGCTGTTTTGGCGGGGAGGGCAATCTCCATCTTCCCACCGGAGGGCAGTTTTGTGTTCATCGCCGACTATCAGCATTTCTCCATCCCGGAAGATGTGACGGTGATAGGAATGGAGAATGCCGAGAATTTCCGCCATGTGGAACGTCAGCGGCATCTTTTTGCCCAATACCAAAAGGTGCTTTTTGTTTCACGTTATCCTCAGAACCAAAGCAAGGATTTGTTGGCGTGGCTATCGCTAATCCCCAACCGCTATGTGCACTTTGGTGACTTTGATTTGGCCGGTATCAACATCTTCTTGTCGGAGTTTCACCGGCACCTTGGCGGAAGGGCGTCGTTCCTCATCCCGTCGGATATAGAGCAGCGGTTGGCGAATGGCTCCCGGAAAAGATACGATGACCAGTATGCAAAATTTCACGACCTCCATTGTGACATTCCCGAACTACAAGCTCTCATTCACCTGATCCATCAGCATCATCGTGGCTACGACCAGGAAGGCTATATTGATAAATAGGAGGTCCTGTTTGTTGCTATGTCATAGCAACCATAAATCAATTCCGCTCCTTATCTCTACCTGAAAATTCATCAACATTTTGAGATTTTTGCGGAAATCGGCAAAATAAAATTTGAGATTTTTGTGTTTTTGTGCCAAAAAAATTTTGAGGAAAGGAAAAATGATGCTATTTGTAAATATTTGCCAACTTATCTGGCATTCTTCCTGTAATGGGGGAGCATTTTGAAGAATTATTGTCGCAAGCGACGAACTTTTTGTCTTCAAGTTTATGGCGGAAAACGGAAAATGTGTTTCTTTGCACACAAAGTCGGGGGGAAAATGTGTGGAAAGCATACAAAAGTCGGGGGGAAAATGTGTGGAAAGCAGTTAAAAGTCGGTATGAAAACGTGTGTTCTTGTTGGCCTTACAGGCAGTCCGACATAAATAATCCAACCAAGCAGGTCACAGGTCGAAAAGTTTTATTTACTGAAGTTTCCCATTCTTTTTTATCACGAATTTGAGAACCAGAGGTCGGCGGCCAAAGGGAATTGAAAATCGACGTGCGAAGCGAAAGTCAAAGCCAATTGAAGAATTATCTCGCTGAAAGGTTACACTTGCAACCTTTCCTCTAACCTAAATTATTCATGGACATTCATCCTGTTATTTGTAAAACACTAATTATCAATAATTTATCAATTATTAATCATATAATTGCTATTAATGAAAAATTTATGTTGAATTTATGGAAATTCGTGTGAAAAAGAAAGGGTTAACGGTATATTACTAAATTAGTATGAAATATTCAGGCTAAAGAAAAGTGAAAATCTTTATCCAACTGGCTTATAAATTTTTTGTCTAAATTTGCTGGCGCAAACCAAGACTGCACCGCCATGGGAATTTTCATCAACACCGGGAACGAGGGCTTCCGTTCAGCCCGCAATAGTGAATATGTCGATAAGTCGGGCCTCATTGCCGTGGTCAACAACACGCTCTTCTCAGAGGCCCGCTTCACCTGCGTGAGCCGCTGCCGCCGCTTCGGAAAGTCGATGGCGGCGAAGATGCTTTGCGCCTACTACGACAAGTCGTGTCAGTCGCGAGAGTTATTCGCCGACTTGGAGATAGCCAAAAACCCATCGTTTGAGAAACACCTCAATAAGTACCCGGTCATCTACCTCGACTTGTCGGAGTTCGTGGACGCTTTCCATTATGAAGAGGATATTGTAGGTGTGCTCAGGTCTCGGCTGCAGGACGACGTTCTGCGAGCCTATCCTGACACGGAGAAGATAGAGGGCGACGACTTGATGGACACCCTTGTGCGCATCGTGGAACAAACTGGCAACCAATTCTTCTTCATCATCGACGAGTGGGACGCAATCTGCCGTGAATACAAGCCCGGGACGCATACCATGGACCGCTACGTGGACTGGCTGCGCCGCATGTTCAAGGGGGTGAGTGCCTACAGGGTGTTCGCTGGAGTGTACATGACCGGCATCCTCCCTATCAAAAAATACCAAACCCAGTCGGCCTTGAACAATTTCAGGGAATACTCGATGGTTCAGCCTCGCAAGATGGCCGGCTATTTCGGCTTCACCATGGAAGAGGTAAGGAAACTGGCTGACAAGTACGGAATGGACTTCGAAGAATTGAAGAAATGGTACGACGGATACCAGATAGGCAGCGAGCCATCAATGTTCAACCCGAACTCAGTGATGCAGGCCATTGAGGACGGCATGTGCGACAGTTACTGGGCCAGGACGGGTGC
>CADBBP010000130.1 GCA_902792855.1 uncultured Prevotellaceae bacterium | reverse complement strand
TTCTCTATATTGGATTGATTAATGCATGGCTATTCCTTCAAAATCAGATGCAAAGGCACGGCTATATCATAAACCTAAGAATCGGTTGCAAAGTTACTCATTTTTCAATGAAAGTATGCTTTTTCTACGAGGAAATGTGACAATTCATTTTTTTGAAGAGGAAGATACGGGAAGGGCAACCTGCTCATAGCCCAGGGTGGTGGGAAAGGGGAAATTTCGAAAAGGGAAGAAATAAGAGGACGAAGAGGAAGGCAGAGGACGAAGAGGAAGGCAGAGGATGATGCTTGCGCTTGGAATGACACGGCCTCCATGCGATGTGGATGGACTATGTGCGCAACGGCTTTTTGGTGTTTGCCTTTTGAAAATAGAGAGTATGGAAAAGGCGGATAATCACAATAAACCGGCTCACTTGATGGCCCGGAACACCAGCCAGGGGATGACGCCTTTCCATTTCTTGTGTGGATAGTTTGCGGGGTCGCCTATGTCGTGCCTGACACCATCTTTTGTACGATAGAACCCATAGTCTTTGCCGCCTGTGATGTAGATGGCATCGATGAAACCATACCTACGGAGTGCATCGGCAAAGTCCCACATGGTTTCCTTATTCCTTGTGACGATGTAATAAAGCCGGTCGTCAATACATCCTATGGCCCGACGCTCCACCTTGCCATGGAGGAAAAAATGATTGGGGATGGTGCCATTGCTGACGAGTATGAACTGTCGGAAGAAGGAGCCACCTTCTTTTTTGACGAAGTCTTTCACCTTCTCGCTCCTCGAAACGCCGATGACGCTGTTGTTGCCCACCATGGCCATATAGGCAAACCGTTGCACATCGCTCTGAAGTTCCTCTCCATTGACAACAAGAGAACCAATATAGGTGGAGTCAACATTAAAATCTACCGAACGACAATAAAGATAGACCGACCTGTCGTTTAAATCAGGCTCTTTGAACTCGATGGAAGCCTTCAAGCCATGGATGGCATAAAAATCCATGGCCACGTCGAGGATGGTGTCGCTGGTCATCACCACCTGTGCGACTTCCCTCTTTGCCGGCTGCTGAAGTTTCTCGATGTTCTGCTCAGGTGAGACGGAAACATCTACGCCTATATTGTTATGGTCGTTCCAGTATTTATAGCCGGCAAGGACAGCCACCATCATGCAGCCGACAGCCACCAGAGCGAGTATCCTCTTCAGCCATTTGCGCTTCCAGGAAGGGGCGACAACCTTGGTCTCAGTCTCCTTGGACTGCGACTGCTCATCCCTTTCGATGATAATGACGGGCACTTCCGGTTTCTGCATATTGATATCATCCATTGTCAACCCCTTTCTCATTTTCAAGTAATTCCTTCAACTGCTTCAAAGCCTCTCGCGACACATTGACAGGCCTGATGTCGCCCGTAATCTGCTGGCCGGAGAACACCAACATCTGGTCTGTTAGGTTGATGACATGAATATATCGTTTGTTGACGATGAGGCTCCTGCCAACCCTTACGAAGAAGTTGTTACGAAGTTGTTGGAACACATCCTCGAAGAAGTGAAGTTGGAATGTCATCTTTCGGCTCTTGCCATTAGTCAGCACAAGGTCAGAATAATTGCCGTCGGCACGAACGTAAACGATCTCGTCCGAGGCAACGCGCACCAATTCAACGCTGGTAGATATTCTGAGCCATTCCATAGACTAACGGATTAATGGCTGCAAATATACACAATTTTATTGAAAGTATAGCAAGTTACACATTTATTTTATTTTTTTTCACCATCCGCAACCAGCAGTGTTCACTCTTCATCGTTGGAAGCTGCTGTGATTACCAAGATGGTAATGCACAGCAGTATGAGTTCGGCATAAACCATGTCAGAAGTTCTGGTTTACGAGTGTCTTGTAAAATCGTGCGATTTCGTCCAGAGTAGCTTTCCGATAGAATTTCCCCTCCACCTTGTCAACGACCTCAAAGTTTGTCGATTTGACCTTTGACGCATCGTCCACGCTGTAGTCATCGGCATTGCAAGGAGAGTAAATCTCACAATTCGTGCCTTGCTTCTTGAAATAGACGACCAACGTCCTTCCGTCGTTGAACTTTGTTGTCTGCTTGACAATCACGTTTGCCGGGACGTTTCCTTTCCATTCACTTTCGCTGCTTTTCGCAGCAGCTTGCGTTGATGCGACCATGCTCATGAGCACAACCATCAAAGTAAGAATCAACTTTTTCATGAATCATTTGATTGATTTGACGGCGCAAAGATATGCATACATATAGGAATGAAAAAGAAAATCCTGCCGTGTTGTATGAACAGGCAGGATTGTTGTATGAGAGACTTCCCCATTCCGATTCAACCGGCAAGTCAGTCCAATTTTCTTTCCTAAATGCTTAGTTCGTCGAGCACTTTGATGAGCCGTTTGTCGAAGCGCTTGTCAGTGCGAATGCACTCGGTGAAGGGCACATAGACGATTTCGTTCATGCGGTAGCCCACCATGACGTTGCGCTGTCCCTGCCTGATGGCATCAACGGCACCCACACCCATGCAACTGGCCAGGATGCGGTCGCGGGCCGTCGGTGAGCCTCCGCGCTGCAGGTGCCCGAGGATGGATACACGCACATCAAACTCCGGGAACTCATGCTTCACACGGTCGGCATAGTAGAGGGCTCCGCACTTGGGGCTTTCCGAGACGATGACGATGCACGACTTCTTGGACTTGCGGATGCCTCGCCCCATGAAAGCAGCCAACTGGTCAACGTCGGTAGTTTCCTCCGGCACGATGGCAGCCTCTGCACCACAAGCGATGGCACAGTTCTGAGCCAAGAAGCCGGCATCACGGCCCATCACTTCGATGAAGAAGATGCGCTCGTGGGAGTTGGCGGTGTCGCGGATGCGGTCCACACACTCCATGATGGTGTTCATCGTCGTGTCGTAGCCGATGGTGGCGTCCGTGCCATAGAGGTCGTTGTCGATGGTTCCTGGCAGACCGATGACGGGGAAGTCGTACTCCAAGCCGAAGTTCCAGGCTCCGGTGAGCGAGCCGTTTCCACCTATCACCACGAGCGAGTCAATCTCCTCCTTCTGGCAAGTCTCATAAGCCTTCTGCATGCCCTCGGGGGTCATAAATTCCTTGCTTCGTGCAGTCTTGAGTATGGTGCCCCCCCTGGTGATGATGCCGCTGACATCCTCTGTGGTGAAAGTTTTCACCTCACCTTTGATGAGTAGATGCCTGTTCGTGTCACGGCACGGATGGCTGCGTTCATGCCGGGGGCATCACCGCCCGACGTCAGAATACCGATAGTCTTAATCTTAGCCATAGCTTTTTTCTTGATGTTAGTGGTTCAACGATATGTTAATGTATTTTGGAAATTCTTCAGCACCTCGACGATTTCCGCGGGGTCGTCGGTGAGTGTCATGAGCAGGTTTTTGTATTTCCCGGCTTCCTCCATCTGATGCATCATCGGATAGACAGGAACATCTTCCGTCCAGAAACGCTTTCCCATAAAAACCATCGGACTGGCAATTCCTAACGACAAGTAGTGGTTTTGCACCGCATCCTGGAAGATTTCCTGCAAGGTGCCTGCACTGCCAGGCGTATAGATGATGCCCCCAAAGGCGATGGTCAGGATGGTGTCTTCTCGGACACTGTTCACAAAATATTTGGCGATATGTGTGGCAAAAGGGGTTGACGGCTCATGGCCATAGAGCCAGGTGGGCATGCCCAAGCTCACATACTGGGTTTGCGGATAGCGTTGCATCACGTCGAGTGCCGACGACAGCCATCGTCTATCCTTGAATGAGGTGGCTGCGGCAGCGAGCGCCCGAATGGCCTCCACAGCCTCTTCGTCGGTGCGTCCAGCCATCCATGCTCCAAGATGGGTGGCCTCCATGGCTCCCGGCCCCCCTCCGCTCACCATGAAGAACCCCTCTTCAGTGAGTCGCTTGCTCAACATTGCCACGCTGGCAAACATGGGGTCGTTGCGCAACAAAGCATGTCCTCCCATGATGCCGACGCAGCGACGTGGGTCGTGGGTCTTGAGGAACTCGACCAGCGCCACATGGACACCATGGTCGTGCATCGCCCGAGCCACCGACTCTTTCACCTCCAAAGTTATCTTACCCTGTGCCATGAAATACTGATAGACCCGGCTGTCATAGCAGTCGGCAAACGACGCCCTGTCCTTCTCCTCATCGTCGGAGGGTTCGTATCCACCGTAGAGTTCCTCGGCGTTGTAGAGCTGCTTGTGCCTGAGCACTTCGTAGGGCACAGCCCTCAACCACTCCAACAGTCCATCTATTTTTGCAAGTTCAGGATTGGATATCATAATTCATCTATATATTTATTCAAAATGCGGCAATGGGGTCGGCTACATTCTGCATGTTCTCGAGTAGGGCAACCCGCATCGATGCTTCTTGAGAGCACCCTGCCAGGATGAACGCAATGATGATGCAAAAATACATTTTTTTTTGTTAATGACAAGCGACAAGGGGCGAAAGTTTTAAAAAAATGATGATGTCAACGGCAATATGTTCACTCGAACGGGATGTATCACCAACATCGAAAGCAATGTTTGATGGTTTGTGGGAATGCCAAAGATTCCCAACCGTGACGTGTGCAAAAGGCAGTTCACTCAGAATTTATGGACTGTCGGAAAAAAGGAGGGTTTTCAGCCTTGAAATTTAGCGAGCAAAAAGAAAAAGTTTTTTCATTTTTGCTCGCATAATCGGAATTTTTAGATATATTTGCAGCGTAAAACCAAAGACTAAATGAAATGAAAAAAACATTGCTGACGCTTGCCGTGATGGCACTTTCGCTGTGCGCGTCCACAGCCCAAGAGACCCCCGCCACGTTCCGCACGTGGGCCCCCACCCCACCGATGGGTTGGAATTCGTGGGACTGCTACTACTCCTCCGTCACGGAGAAGGAAGTGCTTCAAAACGCCCGCTACCTTGTTGACAACGACTTGGTACGCCACGGGTGGGAATATGTCGTGGTGGACATCCGCTGGTATTGCAACCACCCGTCGCTTGGCGGCGGCGCTTACAACCAAAACGGCAATCAAGATTACGTACTCGACGCCCATGGCCGTTACCTTCCCTCCCCCACCCGCTTCCCCTCTGCGATGGTTGACGGCGAGAACCACGGCTTCAAGGCCCTCGCCGACAGCATTCACCGCTCCGTGGTCGGCTCCACCTACACCCTGAAGGGCAGCGAGCAGACCCCCTGGTCGCAGGTTTACAACGGCACGACATCACCCTGCACATGGCTGAAGGACAACCTGTTGGTGCGCAACAACGAATGGGGACAGCTCTACTACAACAGCATCATGGACCTCTACGCCGAGTGGGGTGTCGATTTCATCAAGGTTGACGACCTTGCCCGTCCGTTCTACACCGACGAGCTGCACATGATACGCCGTGCCATCGACCAGACGGGCCGCCCCATCGTGCTCTCCATCAGTCCCGGCAAGACCCAATACACCTACGCCGAGGAATGCTTGGCCAACGCCAACATGTGGCGTATGATGGACGACCTCTGGGACAACTGGAGCGACGTGGACGCCGTGTTCAACGAGGCCCATGCCTGGAGCAGCCACTACCGTTGGGGCAACTACGCGGACTGCGACATGCTGCCCTTGGGACAGATATCGATGACCATCGGCGACCCCGGCTACACCTCTGCGCAGGGAGGCCGTTGGACCCGCCTGACACAAAACGAGCAATTGTCGATGATGACCCTCTGGGGCATCTGCCACTCCCCCCTCTTCTTCGGTGGCGAGATGACCCGCAATGACGCCTTCACCCTCTCGCTGCTCAACAATGAGGAATACCACCAGATGCACAAGTATGGCGAAGATGCCCACCAAGTGGAGAACGATGAAGACAACGGCCATGTGGCCTGGACCTCCACCGACCCCGCCACAGGCAACCGCTACCTGGCACTCTTCCAGCGCGACAACACACGCTGGGTGGTGGGCAGCAAGGCACTCTACAAGTCGGAGACGGTGACCTACACCACCGACGGGCACGCCGTGGATGTGGACATCGCCTGGCCAGAAGGCAGCAAGACGCTCGTTCTCGTGGTGGATGACGGTGGCGACAACTTCAACTATGACCATGGCGACTGGATCAACCCCACGTTGGTGCTGCGCGACGGCACGGAGGTGGCTCTCACCGGCACCTACAAGAAGCGCGACTACACCAACTCCTACTTCAACCGCGTGTATGAGAACAAGAACGTGGACAACGGCGGCAAGATGAAGGTGATGGGCGTGAGTTACGACCGTGGTTTCTCCACCGATGCCAATGCCGCCCTGTTCTTCCAAATCCCGGAAGAGATGGACGTGGTGCGCTTCAAGGCCATGGCAGCAGCCGACGACTCCGGCATCGGGCAGGCGAATGCCACCACCAGCATCCGCTTCATGGTGTTCGACCAAAACCCACTGACCACCGAGCAGGACGACTATGCCGCCCGCTCCGGCCTCATCTCGCGCAGCGGCACACGCAGCAAGACACTGACATGTGACGTCACCGGCGCACAACAGTTGAAAATCGTGGTGAGCAACTATGGCGACGGCTTCGCTTACGACCGCGCCGACCTCATCAACCCCGTGCTCATCGACGGCGAGGGCAAGGAGACTTCTCTCACCACGCTCGACGCGGCCTCCTACACCTCGGAATGGGGCACGCTGCACAAGAACCAGAACGTGGAGGGCGGCACTCTGAAAGTGGACGGCCAGAGCTACGCCACCGGCCTGGGCCTCAACGCCCAATGCACGCTTGTTTATGACCTGCCAGAGGGTCACGACTACCGCTCCTTCAGCGCACTCTGCGGCTACGACTCGAGCTGCGACAATGACAACCCCTCGTCCACCGGCACCACCATGGAGTTCTTCTTCTACGTCATTGCGAAAGACGGCGGCTACGACTTCGACCTCACAAAGTTGGGCTACGCCCCCGACGAGGCCGTTCCCGTATATGACATCTGGGCGAAGGAGAACGCCGGTACAGCCACCGGCATCCTGCATGCCGACGTGCCGAGCCATGGCGTGAAACTCTTCCGCTTGGGCGACAACATCAACAGCGTGACACCTCCCACCGTGGCTCCCAATGGCGAGACGCTCGAGAGTCAAACGAAAAAGAGTTCCGATGCCTATTACGACCTACGAGGTGTGCGAATCACCCAGCCTGGTAAGGGCATCTACATCCACAAGGGGAAGAAAAGAGTGAAGAAGTAAGCGTTCTCATTCAGAAAGTCCACCTTGTATCATCTGCATTATTCTCACCTTAACAAAAAGCGACAATGACAAGCAACAGAATTGTGACAACCCTTCTGGCCATAATGATGTGCATGGGGCTTTGTGCCCAGAAGAAGACGCTCATCGCCACCATGTATCACAAGAACCAAACGGCCAAGGTGACGCTGAAAAGCGGAAAGACGGTGAAAGCCCCCAACGCCAACGTATTCCTGAAAAACGCTTCATTGCTTTACTTCCAAGGCAACGAGGTGAAGGAGGCAAGGATGGACATCATCGACAGGGTGGACTTCGAGCAACGCTCCTTCATCAACATAGAAAACCAGTTGGCCTATTTTGTGGACTCCATCAACGGCAACAGCCTCTACTGCGTGGAAATCATTGACATGGACGCCTTTGAGCGAACCTTGAAAAACAATGTCAACTACACGTTCATCGACTTGGCGAGCGACCGTTTGGACACGTACACCAACGACCTCAACACGGAGGAAGACTTTGTCTTCCCCGTGGTGAAGCATTTCTATTTCAAAATCAACGACAAGATGGTGGATGCCAGCCTACGCGACCTCAACCGCGTGCTCGACAAGCAGCGCTACCGTCTTGCAAGGGTTGCGGCCTCCGCACCCGACTTCAGTTGGGCGGACGCCAAGTGCGTGAAGACGGTTTTGGAAGCCATCTCCAAGCCCGCACCGGCAAAGAAATGAGCCACCCCCTTCCAACTGCGTATCCATCATCGCGGGTTTCTCACAAGGAAGTCCACCTCGATGATACGCAGTTCACTCTTGGTGTCACCTCCGTTTTTCGCCTTGAAGAGGTCGAGTTCTCCGGCTGCCGGCTCAGCCACCTCGACGATGCCACCAAAGGCGTCCTTGTCCTTTCCGGCACCCTTCAGGCGGATGGTCACCTTGTCGGTCTTGACGCGCTTGGTGGGCGTGATGTGCACATAGCCGAGACTACGACTGGTCTCACCGCTCCAGATAAGTTCCTTGTCAGCATATATTTCGAGAGGGTAGCTTCGTAAGCGCCAACCGGTGAGTTTCAAGCAGATGTCGTCGATGACGGCCTTGCGCTCCAACTGATAGGTAATCCAGGCGGTGGCAAGGCGGCCGTCGTTCTTCCACTCCGACAGTTCGTTGTCATCGAAGCTGTTGGCGGCTTTGTCAGAGTCGAAACCCGCCTCGGCAGAACGGATGGGCACGGTGCTTGCCTGGTCGTGATAGGAAGGCGTAGAGGGAGTCTCGCCCCGGTCGAGGCGTCCCTTGAGCGTGAGAGCCGGAAGGAGGTTTTCCTTGACAGCCTGGGTGTGCATGGTGACGCTGACCGGTGCCATTCCCTCCGCACTGGCGTAAATGGTGATGTCGCCGGCATTGACGGTGCTGCGCACAAGCACGCGGTTGACACCACACTCCACGGGCAGACTGGTGGCCAACACATAGTTGTCGGAAATGTTTTTCATATTGGCGGCATCGAGCAACGACTTGTCACGGTTCTCCTCTGCCACCAAGAAGTCCTTGCTGTTGCGGGTGGCCAAGCCTCCGCGCCACCGTCCTTCACCGGCGAGCGTGAAATGCACCATCCGGTCGTCAAGCGGACAGCGGCGGCCATCCTTGTCCACCACCTCCGCCTCTACGATGGCCATGTCGGCCCCGTCGGCCTTGAAACCCTCCGGGTTCTCGATGGTGGTGAGGCGCAGGTGATGCGGCTCGCCAACGGTCTCAAGGCCATGGCGGCTCAGTTCGTTGCCGTCAGCATCGTAACTCACAGCCTCGAGTTTTCCAGGTGTGCAAGGCACGTCGTTGAAGGTGTAGAGATAGCGGTACGACTGTTCGCCGCGCCCCATTGACTTTCCATTGAGGAACAACTCCACATTATCGCCGTTGCTCACCACATACACCGCCTTTCGCGTGCCGGCAGGATAGTTCCAGTGGCCTATGATATAGGTTCGCGGCTGCTCGTCGTCCACCCATCCCGTCCACATCACCTGATGGGCATAGAAAGCGTCCTTGGGTATGCGCATGGCATCCACCACCCCGCTGGTGCGGTAGTTGGACTCGCCCCGATGATGGGTGTTGGTGTCAGAGAAGACGATTTTCACGCCACCGCTGCTGACGCGCCGCCCTGTTCCGGGCCGCTCAAGCCAGTAGTCATACCACCGGCGCACCATCTCAACGGCAAAATTATCCATGTTGTGGTTGTAGTCGGTTGCCGGTTTCCCACGGTAGAGCGGTCCGTCGCCCTCTTTATGGAAAGGATAGCTCTGTTCATCCCAATATTTGCGCAATCCCTCGTCGCGGCAGTATTCCATGGCCCACATGGGGTGCTTGCCGCTCTTGTTGATGTAGAGCATCTCACCACCATACTCCGCCTCGTTGATGTCGAGCATCTCCCGCGAGCCCACGGCCCGCCCTCCACAGGGGTCGTAGGTGTCGCGTATCCCTTTCATCTCCACGACATGGTCGCGGCTGATGCTCTCGTTTCCACATTCATAGAAGAGGATGCTTGGATTGTTGCGGTTGTAGATGATGGCGTCGCGCATGAGTTCCGTTCGCTGCTCCCATCGCGCCCCTTCCACGTCCTTCTCTGCATCTCCGGCAGGCATGGCCTGTATCAGTCCCACGCGGTCGCACGACTCCACGTCCTGCTTCCATGGCGTGACATGCATCCATCTCACGAGGTTGCCTCCCGACTCCACCATGAGGTGGTTGCTGTAGTCGCTCATCCATGCCGGCACGCTCAGCCCCACCGCCGGCCACTCATTGCTGGTGCGCTGTGCATACCCATGCACCATGATGACACGGTCGTTGAGCCAGATTTTTCCCTCTCCGAAACGTGTCTTTCGGAAGCCCGTCCTAATCGCCACCTCGTCGGAAGAGGCGTCAAGAGACGGTGCCTCGCCATCGGCCAGGAATGTCTTCACGGTATATAGGTAGCCATATCCCCACGACCAGAAATGCAGTCCTTGCAACTCTTCCTGGACACTCACCGTCCGTGTCTCCCCCGGCTTCAAGGTGACTTGTTCGCCCCGAAGGATGGCCTTCTGTAGGTTGTCGGCATCCAGCACCTTGGCGAAGAGGCGGAAAGTACGCTCGCGGCTGTCCTCATTGCGCACCTGCGCCTCCACGTGAACGACGGCTTTGCGATTGGGGATGTCGAAGTCGGTGGCATAGACGTATGTCCCGGTGGTGCCGAGATTGCTGTAGAGAGGCAGTGTCTGGTGGAGTTTGTCGGTCAGATGCAGATAGACGTTCTTGGGCAAGCCGCCGTAATTAGCGTTGAAATTGCGGTCGTTCCATTGGTATCTGCTGTCGCGTGTGCGGTCTCGGTAGTTCCAACTGTTGTCGCAGCGGACAGCCATGACATTCTCACCAGCCTTGGCATACGGGGTCAAGTCGAAACCGAAGGCCATCACCCCATTGTCAGAGAAGCCCGCCTTTTGCCCATTGAGCCATACGTCGGCGCCCTGCCGGGCACCTTCAAACTCCACGAACACTTTTCCCCGGAGGTCTTGTTCGGAAAGTGTGAAATGCTTTCGGTACCACACGACGGTGTCGGTATGGTCAACGATGTCGCGAGCGAAAGCCTCGTCCTCGTTGAACGCGTGTGGCAAGGTGACCTGTGTCCAGTAATGGTCGTCATATCCGCTCTGCGCCATGGCAGGCTCGTCGCCCACCAGCATCAGCCACTCTCTGTTGAAATTAAGTTTCTGCCGTCCTCCGGCCCACGCCTGTGTGGCCGTCAACAGCAACACGCATGTGATTGTAGTAAGGTAATGCCTCATATTCTTATCAAACAAGTTTTCCAATCATTCAATATCTCATCTGTTTTTTGCCATTGACGATATAGACACCTTTTGTCGCCGGCATCCCATTGAGTCGCACACCTTGCAGGGTATGCACGGTTTCGCGCCCGTCAGTTTTTGGAGCCACCACATTGATGTACGCATCGGTGGGGCGAGGATAAATCTCGTTGATGCCCTCCATGGCGTAAGTACCATAGACGGTCAGGGTCTTGCGGTCGATGATGGTCATGCAGCCTTTCGTACCCTCCTGGCTGCGATAGTTGGTGTCCCATGTCATCGGCACCATGCCGCCCATCTCCTTGCACAGGCGGTGCAGTTCGCGATAATGCAACTTGATGGAGGCGTTGTGCTTCTCCTGGCTTTCATTGCGCAATGAGGACAAGTCGCGCCAGTTGGCACCAAACTCCCCGATGACCACGGGGTAGCCCTTGTCCACGAAGTTGGTCTTCATTTTCTGCAACTGGCTCTTCATGTCGGCCTCCTCCCCCCACGTGGCGTTGTGCGAGGACCCTGCAAGATGATTGCCATTGCCCCAATAATAAAAGACCTTTCCCCACGACTCGTCCTTCTCCATTCCCCAGAATTGCCAGGGATTATAGTAATGCACCTCAATGGCAAGCCTTCCCTCTGCGGTGTCGGACGGCATCTTTCCGGCCATGAACTGGCAGGTGTGGTCGATATTGGTGGAAGGCCCCTGCACCACCAGGATGCGCTTGGCATTGTTTCCGCCAGTAGCACGGACAGCATCCACGAATACTTGGTTGTAATAAATCACATTGTTTGTCGAGGCCTGGTTGTCGGCAGGTGGTTCGTTCATGCCAGCAAACAGCAGATGCTCGTCATAGTCCATGAATGCATTGGCAATCTGTGTCCACAGGGCGGTCAGTATTTTCTTGTTCTTTTCCAAGGTGGCGGCACTGGAGTCTTTCATCTGGTCATCCAGCCATCCCCCGTCCCAATGGTCGTTGAGGACGACATAGAGGCCGTCGTTGATGCAGTAGTCCACCACTTCCTTCACCCGTGCCATCCACCGAGCATCTATCTCGTAAGTCGAAGCGTTGGTGATATGCCCGAAGGCCCAGGCGCATGGGATGCGTATGCTCTTGAACCCGAGGCTTTTCACAAAGTCGATGACAGCCTGTGAAGTTTTTGTGTCCTGCCATCCAGTCTCCGTAGCCAAGCCCCCCTTGTTGTTCCACAGGGCGGCTCCCGTCCAACTGGTAGTTGCCTCGAGTGTGTTGCCAAGATTCCACCCAGGCGACATGTCGTTAATCACTTCAGTAGCAGAACGGTCAAAACCGCCTTGCGCACTCGTCTCAACGCCAACAAAAAGCAAGGATGCCAAAACGATGATTGCTCTCATACCATTGAATTTCATACGGTTATTGTTAATAGTTGAAAAAAGGGAAATATGGGCAACATGGCTATGCCACGGGTGTCACCCGGCATGGCCCTATGGAATTTAGGTTCGTTGTTTGCGCCCAGATTGTTTTTGGACGCTGCAAAGATAATAATAATTGTGGGAAAAACAGCATTCTTGCCAGTTATTTGCAACCAAATTATCGCCCCACTTGAAAGCAACCGCCCTTGCAAGACCACATCATCACAATTTTGCGATATTTATGAACTGAAAATCTCAAAATGAACCTCGACAATTATGGGTTGAATTCACAACCAGGCGACATAGTGGCAGTCATGGTTGGTGATGAATGTCGTGGAATACAAACCATCGAAGAAACCGTCTCAACTTCCTCAAACGTGCCTCTTACTGCTTTCGGCCGCCAAGAGAACGAGGAAGCACGCATCCTGTATTACAGCAGCCTCGAAAATGCTGTCTATGACCTCGGCACAACCATCCAACTCAAGGCCGTCACAAGAGTGGTCAGAGGATGGGAGAGGATGGGAGAGGATGGGAGAGGATGAGAGAGGATGAGAGAGGATGAGAGAGGATGGGAGATGACGAGAGAGGATGAGAGAGGACGAGAGAGGATGGGAGAGGACGAGAGAGGATGGGAGAGGATGCTATAAATCCTTATCAAAGACAAGGCCCGGGAAAATCCCGGGCCTTGTCTTTGTAAGAGGCAAATGGTGGCGGCTGCCTTATCTTGCAAACTTGCAGGCCACCTTGGTGCTTTGGTCGTCTTCCGCCCTTGCGATGTAGAAGCCCTGCGGGAGGTGGGTCACGTCGATGCGCGCCACCCCGTGATTGAAGAGTGCCGTCTGGCGGTCCACCATCCTTCCATCGGTGGAGAAGATGCTCACCCTTGCCCATTTGGCATCATCTGCCTTGACGTTGATGGCTTGTGCAGCATAGTAGATGCGCATGCCGTTTGCGGCGGTGATGAGGGGCGACTGAATGCCCACCTCGCCGTCCTGCGGCACGTTGACGGCATAGCTGCTGAGGGTGTTGGTCTTCTCGATGGTCGGCACGTTCATGAGATACACTTGCTGTGCCCCGTCGGGATACCTTCCCACGGTGGAGTTGCCGTCATGCGCTGCATATTGCAGGACATCCGTCCAACTCTTGTCGGCGGCTGTGAGTGCCACCACCCCACCCTCTCCGGCGAGTTTGAAGGTGGCATGCAGCGCCTTGTCGGTAGTTTGGAGTTTGTCGCACCAGATGATGAGATGCCCGTGAGCCGGGATGATGGTGCTCCCCCTTGTTCCCTCTTTGGAAATGACATACTTGGTTTTGTTGTCCAAGTTATCGGTGAGATACATCCCTTCGATGTCGATGTCCTCGTTGGTGGTGTTGTAAAGCTCCACCCAGTCGTTCTTCTTCCCATATTCGTTGACATAGGCGTTGTTTGAGGCGCTCACCTCGTTGACGCAAACGGGATGGAGACCGGCCTCCACCTTCTCCGCCTCTGTCATTTCACGATAACATGCCGTGAGGCTGACATTGCCCTCGGGGAGGGGTATTCTCGCATCGGTGGAATAGTAATCAGTCACAACGCCCATGACGGTGGTTGTGATGTCAGCATCCCAATAAAGGTCAGTGGAACTGGCACTGTTGTTGTGCACCTCCACGGCGATGCTATTGTCCCCACTGTGGAAGAGCCCCGGCGCAAGGGCCATGGTTCCGTTGTCGGGATTTGACGGTGCGTAAGACGCGGCGAAGGTATTGTACCTTACCATCCCTGAAGGCATGTTGTATCTGCCGGCCTCCGCGCCGTTGACATATACGATGAAACCGTCGTCGATGGTGAAATTGAGGGTGAACTTGTCAGAGCTCTTGGGCGTCTGGTCCAGACGCATGCTTGTGCGGAAATACGCCGTTGGCCGCTTGTTGTTCCCGTCTCTACCATAATCGAGCGTGGTTGCGATGCCGCTCTTCTCATATCCGAGGGGTGCGTTTCCACTCTTCCATCCGCTCTCATTGTAAGTCGGCGAAGTCCAGTTGGCATTGTCGAGCGAACCTTGGTCATAGTATTTCCACACCGCTCCCCTTCCGAGCAGTTCTTTCTCCGCACCACCTCCGTTGGCCCATCCCATGAAGACATGGCCAGCCGGTGCCTGAGCGATGAGCGTGACAGGTTGGAACAGCGTGCCGTTGAAATAGCCGGTAGGCACCTTGATGTCGTTGACGAGGATGACAGCCCCCTCGGTGTCGCTCTGCAGTGTCACCCGCTGCGCCTCTGTTCCAGACAGTTCGAATTGCCAGTAGCCTCTCAAAGCGTTCATGGAAGCCTCGTTCCTACCCCGCAGGTTGTTTCTCAAATTGTTGGCGGTGTTGTCCACGGTTAGCCCTTCGAGACGCATGGCGGGGTTGACCCTTTCGGCGAGTTCATTGATGATGCCGATGGCCCTGTTGGCCTCGAAGACGCTTCCTCCCATGATGCAGAAAGCGTCGATGAACTTCCTCTTGAATTCATCGTTGTCGAGCAGGTTTCTGAAGAGCGTGACAAACCTGATGGGTCCTGAAATCCTCCCGAGAGTGACAGGATAAAGTTGGTCGAAAGTGTACCATTCCTTGTTCATGAACACCTCGAAGGGGTCGCCGGTCTTGAACGCCCCGTCAAGGTCGAAGAACACGAAGCGGTATTTGCCGCCGTCCTTGTACTTGAAGCCCTTGACGTTGTTCTGCGGCCAGTCCCAGTTTCCGAGGTAGAACTGTGCAGCCATGTAGTAGATGTATTCGTCGATGTCGAGCATCCTCTTGATTTCCTCATACACCTCGCTGCTTGCGGCATTGGGCGAGAGCTGGTCCACGAGTTCGAGGAACGACTCCTCCGTTCCACATTTCTGCACGTAGCCCGAGTCAGGCGACATCTCAAACTGGTCGATTTCCTCGTCGTCCCATCCATAGTTGGCATAGACATAATGCTTGTTGTTGGGTTCCCTGACATTGAGCACGCCGATGTATTGGCCGTTGATGAACTCATGCACGGGTTGGTAGCTCTGCACATCGATGTCTATTCCCGACGACTGCATGATGTACTGCAAAGCAGGGTCCAGGAAGCGGCACACGTTGTCGTTGCCACCATTCCTCACCTGCAGCGTCCTGTTCCGGATGTATGGCTTGTCCTCAAAGAACTGGTAGTCGAGGTTTTTGTTTCCTCCCAGTTCCTTGTCGCCTTTCAGTTTGAAAGCGTGGGGGTTCCAAGCCCTGCTCCATCCACCGCACATCTCGAGGTTGACGTCCTGGTTGAGCACCATCTCCCCCTCAGCGTCGAGGTATGAGAAGTTGACGGGTCTGTCCCAGTCCATGTTCCAGTTGCACTTTCCCGACTGTCCGTTACCGGGCCTTCCGTTCCTTCCCCTGACATACACGCCGATGGAGTCATCGTAGAGGAAGCGCGGGTCGGAGACAACGGCCACCACGGGCAGCATATAGTCCCTGTCGGAGTATATATATGCCCTGGATGTCACCCTTGACGGCAGCATGTCGTCGGCAAAGAGCCTGAAGCGCAAGGTCTGCGTCTCCGTCACGCTGAATTGCCCCGTGGTGCTTGTATTCCCATTGTCCATGGTGGGCAACGTGCCGTCGGTGGTGTATCTGAGCGTGGTCCCTGCGGGAATGGCGACGTTGACGCTCAATGGTGTGGTGAAGAGTTGCGAGGGCAGGTCCACCACGGGAGCATCGAGCTGTGCGTTGGCAAATCGCGACGTGGCGTTGCTCTTCCCCGGCGTGGCGTTGGCGGCAAATCCCCACTGCTCCCCGCCGTCTGTGGTCCGGGCGTAGCTCACCCTTTCCATGGCCTCCGGGTATTGCACGCTTGCGACGACCTTCTTCCCGTCGCTGAGGAAGACCTCCCCACCGTCCACGTCAAGTTTGAAGGGAGCATTGGCCGGGTTGACATTGTTGCTGTCGAACCACAAGGTCTTGAAGCCATTCTGCGGCACCACTCCCACCCCTTCGGGAATCTGCCATTTGGTCATATTGCCCTCCTCGTCGCTGAGGTAGAGTCCTCCCAGTTTCACTGCGGCGTTGGTGGGGTTGTATATCTCTATCCATCCGTCGAAGTTGAAAGCCGGACTGATGAACTCGTCCACGTTTGCCGCCATCACCTCGTTGATGACGATGTCGTCGGCCGAAGCCCCGTTTCTCACATTCACGGCAACCGCCGCCTTGAGGTTGGTGCCGTCCGTTGTGGTGGCGACGAGAAGCGTTGAACCGATGCCCACACCGGTGACGACGCCGTCTTGGTCGATGGTGGCCACCTTTTCATCCCTTGATTCCCAGGTGACATTTTTAAACATGGCGTTTTCGGGTGTGATGGTGGCGTGACACTGTGTCTTCTCCGACACGATGATGTCGGCCTTGTCGATGGTTGCCGTGACGCCTTTTGCCTGTATGAAATCCCCACCATACTCCAACCTGAAGTTGTCGAAGCAGCACCAGTTGGAATAGTTGTAGGCATTGCATTCCAAGCCAATGGCCATGGTATATTCCGAATTATCATGTTCGAAGATGAGCGAGTTGTTGTACGCTCCCCTTTGGAAAGCCTCCGCAGCAGCGCTCATGCCGTTGGGGAACCACGGTCCTCCATTCCAGTTTGGTGACCAGACGTCGTTGCTGTTGTAGTCATCAAACGGGCAGGAATAAATGCTTGCGATGGGCTTGGCAATACTATTACCTATCAACGAGACCTGTATGACCTCCGTTCCGTTGATGAACGCTTCGTATGCCGGGCCATTGTCGCCGGTGCGATAGTAAGCTTGCACGGAGACACGATATTTTCCAGCTGGCATCCCATCGAGAATCTGGTAGATGTGGAAGGTGCCGTTCCAGAACTCGAAGCATCCGAAGTTGCCCATTTGCGAGGAGGCGTTGCTGTAGTATTCCCATCCATCGGCAGTGTTGTTGTCAAAGCTCGGGTTGGTAAGGAAGATGTTGGTGACATCCACCCACTTGGTGTCATCCTCCTTGACGGTGATTTCCACCGATGCGCTGAGGTTGGAGCCGTCGGTGGTGGTAGCCGTGATGAGAGCCTTCCCCACGCCGTTGCCATAGACCATGCCATACTCGTCAACGAGTGCCACCTCTGGATTGCTCGAGGTCCATTTCACCTCCTTCGAGGCGGCATTCTCCGGCAGCACGGTTGCCACGCAATATGTCCGTTCGCCCATCTTGATTTCCGTCCTTTCTGCTGTCACATCGATGGCCGAAGCGAGGACTATTTGTCCATCGTACTCCAGTTTGAAATTGTCGAAGATGCACCAGTTGGAGGGTAGATATTCATAGCATCTGAGGCCGATTTCCATGTATCCCCCATCGGAAGAGAACTCCAACGTGTTTTGGTAGCCACCCTCTGCGAAGGCCACGGCAGCCGTCTCCATGTTGTTGGGATAGTAGTGGCGGCCATCGGGCGACCAAGCCCCGCGCACGGACCTGTCAAAGGCGAAGGAAAAGACGCTTTCCACCGGCTTCACCGTCTCTCCCGCAAAGACAAAGGCAGTGATGTCCTCAGTGCCGTTCACATGGTCATTGTAGCAGGCATCGAAGTCACAACAGCGGTAGAATCCCTGGAAGGTAAGGCGGTAGTTTCCCTTTGGCAGGTCTTGGATTTCTTGAAAAAAATTAAAATATCCATTCCAGAACTCAAAGCATCCGTAATTGGCTGTCTGCGAGCCGGCGTCACTGTACCAATACCACCCGGTGCTTTGGTTGTTGTCGAAATTAGGGTTGGACAGGAAGATGTTGGTGACATCCGTCCACTCCGCCTTTGTAGTGACAGCGGAGGTCAGGATGAGTGCTGAAAGTAAGAATTTTCTGAGATTCATTTTTAGTTTCTATAGTTTGCTTTGTTGATGCTCCGTTATTTTCTCACCACCTTGCGGGCCTTGTCTCCCTTCACCTCGATGAGGACACCGTTTGCATGACCAGCCGGTGTTCCGCCGATGGTGTAGGTGCGGACAGTCCCTTCGGTGGTCGTAGTGGTGTGACTGATGGCAGTGGGGTCTTCCACAGGCATGGTGAGGCCATCCCACGTGTCGAGTTCGTCCATGCCCTCCGTGGTGTAGATGATGGCCGAATAGCTGTCCATCCTCGGCCTGTCGTCACCCACCTTGAGCCATTTCCCGTCGGCAAGCACGTAGGAGCCCTTGGGTGCCCTGGCTGCCGTTTGGAAGAAGCCGCGCAGGTTGTTTTGCGTGGTGTAGTCGAGGGGGTTGGTGGCTTGTTCGCCATATTCGTAGAACACGAGGTTGTCGTTTTCCGCGATGTAGATGACAGGCTGCCCCGCCTCCACGACCTCCACCTGCCTGATGGCCACCTTGTCGTGCCCCGGGAGGATGCCGGCAATGACATAGCATTTGGCTCCTTCCGGCACCCTGTAGGCGTAGGGCAGGCAGATGGTCTTCCACACCCCACTCTCCGTGGCGTGCTTGTGCAAGGGGTGGAACATGAGCGTGAAGTCGGTGGCACACCACCATCCCTCTCGCCTGTCGCCGTTGTTTCCGGCTTCGCCGAAGGCGTGCCATGCATTGTCCACGGCCCCCTGCTTTGAACTTTCAAATCCGATGGTCGCCTTTCCGCCCTCTTCCACATAGAGAGGCGTCGTGGTGAGCGTCTGCCAGATGCCTCCCACGGTGGGGAGGTCGAAATAGTCATATTGCAGCGTCGGGGTGACGGCGGTGTCGCCGTTGCATGTGAGGTATCCGTGCTGGTCGCTGATGCAGTAGTGCTGGGTGGTGGCCTTGCACTCCAGGAGGTAAAGACCCTCGGGCAAGTTCTCCAGTTCCTGCTTGACGGCCATGGTCTGCGCCTTTCCCTGCGCCGCACTCACATTGCTCCACCATGCGTTCCAACAAGTCTTTCCTCCCACCGTGTTCAGGCGTTGGTCGCCCCCCTTGTAAGTGCCGGCCTTCACCACCCATCCGTTTGTCGAAGCAAAGCTTGGCTGCACGGGTTGCGTGGTGGCCTTGGCGGTGGGGAAGAATTGGTCGATGGCTCCTTGCAGTTCCTTCCTGGCTGTCGTCACGTCCTCTGCCGTGGCGCACTTATCAGCGTTGTCGAGTGCCACAGCAAGCGCCTCCTTGCCATCGAAGCCCATGTCCTTGATGGCTGCGGCCACCGTTTTCAGCGAGTCGAGGGCCTGCAGGTCGTCGAGGGCGGCGACCATGGCATCGAGGGCGTCGAGGGCGCTGTAGAGAGCACCATCGTCGCTGCCGTTGATGGCACTCATCTTGGCTTCAAGGTCATTGTTGAGCATCTGCACCGACGTGTTGGCAGCGCACATGGCAGAGGCGGCGAGCTTGGCCTTCTCCACCCCGTCTGCCACGGCCTCCTCGCGAGTGGCGAAGAGCGGGCGTATCTCTATCTTGTCGAGCTGCCCGTTGGCGTTGAGCCATCGCAGGGCGAGCAGCGCCTTGTCGAAGTTTCCGCTGGTGAACGTGAACGACTGCTTCCTCCAATCCGTGGTGGTGGCGAGCCTTGCCACAATTTCCGTTTCGGCCGTCCCGTCCTCCGTGAGGCTCAGCCTGAGGTAACTCCCGGCGTTTCGCGAGGCCATGGAGAAGAGATAGTCCTGGTTGGGTTTCAGTGGGATGACTTTCTTGAGCGACGCTACATGGTCGATGCCTCCCGAACCGTAAGCCTGGAGGTATGCCCCTCCGTTGTATCCACCCTTCTTCACCACTTGGAAATAAGGCATGGCGATGGGCGTCCCGTTTCCTGCCGTCCAGTCATACATACCCATGTCAAACTCCCCGTTGACGATGATGTTGCCACCGGCGAAAAGTTTCTCCCCGGTGAGGAAGGTGACGGCGTCGCCCGCCTGCAGGTCGTCGTTGGTGTAGTACTCCACCCCTTCGAGGTCGATGACATGCACCCTGTATGCCGCACCCTCCGGTGCATTCTCATCGATGTAAGTGTAGTTTGACGGTGTTTCCTTCTGCTCGATGGTGGCAATGGTCTCCCATTGTCCTCCCCTTGGCTTGCGCTGCACCTCCATGAGCTGGTTGTATTCCCCGTTGGGGTCCCTCCATGTGATGGTGCACGTCCCATTTTCAGCCTTGACCTTGAAATTCGACGGTCCATACTGCCTTGGATTGGTGGGAATGAACTCGTATTTCCCGTTGTAGCCCACTCCAGTGTTCATGCTGGCATAGTATTCCCCGGCGGGCGTGAGTTTTCCGTCTCGGTAGATTTTGGAGCAGTTGGCCTCGCTGTTCCAATAGTAGTAACGCTCGATGTAGTCCCATGAGTTGAGTTTGGTGCAGATGTTCTGCACCGCCGTCTTGTTCTGGGCGAGTTGGCTTTCCGTTGGGTTGTCCCTGTTGGCTCCCGTTGCCACCCCGAAGATGCCATTGTTGTTCCACGAGGCGCCCCACACCCACTCAGAAATCCAGATGGGCCTTTTGTAAGAGTCCACCCAACTCCCCTTGATGTTGTTGAAACTTCCCTCGGGCCAGTAGCAGTGCAGGTCGATGATGTCGCACCGCCAGCCCCTTGCGTCGATGGAGTCCATGAAGGCTCGGAGGTGGTTGAGGCTGCCATCATGCGACGACGGCGAGCACAGCCTCATGCCAGTGGCCATGAGGTTCTCCCAGTTGTTGAGGATGTCATCCACGCTCTGCGGGTGGTCGTCGGCGGAATTACCCGGCTCGTTGTTGGTCTTCATGTGTGGCGAGTAGCTGACGCTTCCGCACGAGCTTGCCGAGGGCCAGTCCTCGTAGATGTGGTGTGGCACGCACTCGGTGTCCATCCCCCTGTCCTCACCCAGTCCGAAGGAGTAGCAGGAGGTGACGTTGAGTTTGGCGCAGGGGTCCTGGCGTGTGTCGTTGGCTATTCCCGACTTGCTGGTGTCGTTCCACTTGAAGATGCGGTAGGATGAAATTTTCCCTGCGAGGACGACGGGCAGTTCGGCCATCTCGATGTCCTGTGTTGCAGCGATGAAGCACCTGCTGTAGCCCCTGCCCCTCGGCAAGGTGGAGAAGGTGACCATGTATCCCCTCTTGAGTTTGAAACTCTGTATCCGGTTGTTGAGTTTGGCCTCGGAGAGGGTGTTCATGAAGCCTCCGCTGTTTTCCAAGCCGAAATCGCTGACAGCCACCCCCTCGAAGTTCTTCTCGGAGAAGACGGTGAGCGGCTTGATGCCGGCGGCGTAGGGCATGATGATGCACCCCCTGTTGTAGATTTTCACCTGGCAGTTGTTGTTGTTCACCGCCCTCTCGCCGTTGACTTTCACGTGCGAGAGCAAAGCGAGGGCCTTGGAGGGCTTCACGGCATCGAGGATGAGCACGGCGTGCTCGGTGTTGACGATGTCCACCTCTCCATTGTCTCCGAAGGGAGCCGGTGAGGTGATGACATAGTCCACGTCGTCGGTCAGGGTGACGGTGTTGTTCACTTGCACCACCCTTTTCGTGGTGTTGGCTGCGGGCAGCATGGCATGGCAGAGGCATGCGAGCAGCAAGGTGATGTATAGTCTTCTCATGTTGGTTATGGTTTTGATTTCTTTTTTTTCGGGTGAGGGAGATGCTGCGGCAAAGCCGCAGCTTACGGAGAACCGAGATGAAAGAGCGACAAAAGGAGCGGTATTTTAAAGTATTTCATATACTTCATTTAAAATTTGCCGTAAAGTTACAACTTTTTCGCATTCTGGCAAAATTTTGTATTGAAGAATGTGAAAAAACGTAATAATTTGCCCCTTTATTGGTGATTATTGACGCTAATGCGTCATCCACCACACATCCACCCCCTCTTGCTGCCACCATCCGAAGTCGGAAATGAGCGGCAAAGTATGCAGCAAGAAGACGTTGTAGAAAAAAAGGTCTAAAGAATTTGGCAATTCACTTTTTTTTCATACCTTTGCACCCCGAAATGCGCTTGTGGCGGAATTGGCAGACGCGCTAGACTTAGGATCTAGTGTCTTACGACGTGCAGGTTCGATTCCTGTCAGGCGCACGAAATTTTAAAAAGCAAGCCTCAGAAATTCAGCGGCTTGCTTTTTTATTAGGGAGTATAGGCTCTAGAGGATGCTAGAGGATGATAGAGGATGATAGAGGATGCCATGGCTCTATAGATGGCGATGCTATTTCTTGGTGTAAGCATTATACCCTGGGTTCTGGCCGAACTCCTCGGCATTCTCGAGTTTGTCG
>CADBBP010000129.1 GCA_902792855.1 uncultured Prevotellaceae bacterium | reverse complement strand
TGCACGGCATACAGGTACACCACGACGGCCTGCACCTTCGGCCCGTAGCAAGTCTTCGTGCTCTTCCCCGTGGGCAGCTTGCCGTGGGCCTCCTTGTGGCAGCGGGGGCATACGGCGGTGTACCTGTTGTGCTCTGTCACCACGGGCGGCTCCGACACCCTGCCGACCTCTATCATCTGCGTCGTCATGGTGCACACTTGTTCGGCATCCTTGGGGATGACGGCTCCGCAATGAGGGCAGACTTCGGCCAAATGGTCTTCCGTTTCATCGGGCGTGTCGGTCTTTGCCAGCTCATGCCCCTCATGCCCTTCCTACCCGCCGCTTTTCCTGCCGGAGGGCTTGCGCAACGAGCGCGTCCGAAGCGCGGCCTGCTTGGCTATCGACTGCTGCGTCGGTGGGACGCTGGAATTCGTGCTGTCCTTCTCCACCTGCTTGCCGCCAAGCTTTTCCAATTCGGCTTCCAACTTCTCGACCTTCTTCTTGAGCTGCGTGTTCTCACAGACCAGGCGGGTGTTGGTGCGGTTCAGTCTGGACACCTCACCCTTGCATTCCGTCAACTCGGATTGCAACTCGGCAGTCTTGGCGTTCAATGCCTTCAAGGCATCCATGACATCGGTTATCGTGGTGATGTTGTCCAAACCCATGCCGCAAAGATACGACTTTCTCCGCATACATACAAGTGCCGAACAAGCGTCTAAACTTATATTAACAACTTGAACGACATCGATTTGTGCACCATAACGAAGGCTAGGGCAAGGGCTGTGCCCCCCTATGTGCCGCCACCCCAAGGAGGTGTAACGGCGAAGGAAATGGCCTGTATAACAAGCTGAAAAACCAACGTATTGTGCAATTTTGGACGTGTTTTCGAACTGCAATAACACGTAAACAGTGCACGTGTGTTTATGAAATATTAACGTTGTCCTTTCATCATTTAAGGGAGCAGGGTGCCTAAAATGAGGACTGAGTAGTTACCGTAGATTTCCCGATGTGTTAAAATTCTTAAAAACGGAATTGGTTTAAAGATATTATTGCTACATTTGCAAATTAAATCAGGATTTAATGGACATTGATGTTTCGCTCCACCAAAAGAGACGGAATTTCTGATGACACTTAATCTTTAAACTTGTCGTTCAAATACTTAACTTTTTTCATTATGGCAAAAGGTGTTTACAATTGTATCGGTATCCATCAAGCATTCAAATTGCATGGATTTCAGAGTTCTGGTTTTGAATCATTTCGCAGGACGTTGGTCGTGTTCATAATGGCCACCGTCTCAGTTCTCACCTCCTTGGCTCAGACGCCTCTCAATGAAACCGATGTTTACAACCGTCTCATGGAGCGTCAACATATGGCAGGCTACACGGAAGGTACGCCATGGACCAACGACATACCATACAGCCGTGATGACCCATACTACAATCATGTGGAGTTCGACGGCTGGCCATCTGGTTGTTATGGAGGAGTGGGTTGTTTTGGTTTCATGATGGACATGATGGAGTATGCCTCCAACTATGAATACCCTATACGTCTCATTTACGGCACTTACGACAATCTGCCAGAGATACGTGTAGGAGATGGCATCCGACTCAACAACAACGGCCACTCCGTGGTGGTCTTAGAGGTACACCCTGATGGTCATACTGTAACAGTCGCCGAGGGCAACTTTAACAATTCCGTGCACTGGGGGAGGATAATAGATTTGGCCGACCCAAATAATGGTTTTTACTATCTTGCGACATTCTGGCCGGAGCAAGAGCCTGCCGTGGCCGTGACCATCACCATCGGTGAATCTGGCTACGCCACCTTCTACTATCCCAATAGCTCATACGCCATTCCAAACGGCGTGGAAGCCAAGGCCGTGGAGAACATCAGCGGGAAGACCGTTAATCTCATACCTCTCGCCGGCATCATTCCCGCAGGATATGCCGTAATCCTTGAAGGTGAGCCAGGTGAATACACCTTCGAACCGACCTCGGAGGAGGGCATTTTCGTGGAGAACATGCTGCGTGGCACCGAAGAGACGGCTATGATAACACCAGAATCCCAAAACTGCAAGTACTACAAGCTGACCACCAAGAACGGCAAGGTGGGCTTCTACTATGGTGCAAGCGGTGGCGGCGTCTTCAAGAATGATGCTCACAAGGCTTATCTCCCCGTGCCCGTGTCGCAGTCGAATGGCATCAACTGCTTCTTCTTCGATGCAGCCACCAGCATTGACGACATGCTGACCACCGACGAGAATGCCGACCGAGTCATCTACAACCTCTCCGGTCAGCGCGTCAGCGACTCCTACAAGGGTGTCGTCATCATCAATGGCAAGAAGGTGCTGAGGAAGTAACCCGCCTTGATGAAAAGCGGGCATTTACAGACATGCAAGAACTCATCGACATCCTGCGCAGCAAGGGTTGCTCGCTGGTGGTGCGCTCCACCACCGGCGAGACGACCACTTACTCCAAGAAAGGCGTCCGCGACCTGATGTGGCTCCTTGACAACGAGCCAGAGCGGGTGCGCGGTGCCTTGGTGGCCGACAAGGTGGTGGGCAAAGCCTCCGCCGGCCTCCTGGTGCGCGGCGGTGTGGCCGGCGTGCATGCCGAGGTGATGAGCCGCCAGGCCCTACCGCTGCTCGAGGCCTCCGCCATCCCCCACACCTTCGCCCAGTTGGTGGACCGCATCATCATCCCTGCTGGCGACGCCCGCTGCCCATTGGAGCAGATTGTGGCCAGCGCCCATACCGCCACGGAAGTGGAGGTGCTGCTCCGCCAGCATTTCCAGGAAATGTCCGAAAAACGTAATCAAACAAACTCATAACACTCTATCATTATGAAATCATCATCCGTCAATCTCTACTCGCTGACATGCCGCGAGAGCCGTACCTACCTCTTCGTTGCCTTGTTCATCGCGGGCAACATCGCCCTGCCACAGTTGTGCCACCTCGTGCCACAAGGCGGCCTCACCCTGCTGCCCATCTATTTCTTCACCCTCGTGGCAGCCTACAAATACGGTTGGCAGGTGGGCCTGCTCACCGCCGTGCTCTCCCCGTTGGCCAACAGCGTGCTCTTCGGCATGCCCTCCGCTGCTGTCCTGCCAAGCATTCTGGTGAAGTCGGTACTGCTGGCAGCGAGTGCGGCCTTCGTAGCACGCAAGGCACAGGCCGTCACCATCCCCCTGCTCATGGCTGTCGTGCTCTTCTACCAACTCACCGGCTCCCTCATCGAGGCGGCAATGACCGGCTCACTCGCCACGGGCTTCCAAGACTTCCGCATCGGCATCCCCGGCATGCTGCTCCAAATCCTCGGAGGATACGCCGTGCTGAAATACCTCCTGAGACGTTGAGACAAGGGACGCCAACAGCCACCTCGACGACAGAGAACAACACCATGCCAACGAGCCCCGCTTTCCTTGGGAAGTGGGGCTCGTTGACAAAAGAATGGTATGAAAAACGGCTCAAAATGTAGTTTTTTGTCACTAAAAAGGGCTGTTTTTGTTATTTTTTCAAAAAAATGCCGTCGTTTCGATTATATTATGTAATTTTACACCCAATTTTCAAAAAACGCTTCATTTTATGACTGAAAATAGCAGCATCGTGGGTGCCAAAATCAAAGGCATCAGGGAAACCAAGAACATCTCCATCGAGGAGATGGCCAGCCGTACCGGCTTGTCAACAGACCAAATCAAATCCATAGAGAACGACCAGTTCCTACCGTCGCTGGGTCCCCTCATCAAGATCGCCCGCGCCCTCGGCGTGCGACTGGGCACCTTCCTCGACGACAACGATGAACTTGGCCCCGTGGTGTGCCGTGCAGAGGAGCGCAGCAACAGCCTCAGCTTCTCCAACGACACCGCCGACGCCCGCAAGCACATGGTGTACCACCCCTTGGCCAAGAGGAAGACAGGTCGCCAAATGGAGCCTTTCATCATCGACATCCAGCCCAACGAGGAGAAGAATTTCAAACTCTCCGCCCACGAAGGCGAGGAGTTCATCTATGTCATGGACGGCGAGGTGGAGATTGCATACGGCAAGGAGACCTACACCCTGCACAAGGGCGACAGCATCTTCTACGACTCCATCGTGGAGCACCACGTGCACGGTGCAACCGGCAAAGCAGCACAAATCCTCGCAGTCGTTTACATCCCCTTCTAATCCGCTGAGACATGATACAACTATCCGAACGCACCCTGGGCGGGTGGCTCGAATACTGGGCCGAAAAGACCCCCGACAAAGAATACATCGTCTATTCCGACCGTGACCTGCGCTTCACATGGAGCGTCTTCAACCAGCGCGTGGACAACCTGGCGAAAGGCCTCCTGGCCATCGGCGTGAAAAAGGGGAGCAACGTGGGCATCTGGGCCACCAACGTGCCCGACTGGCTCACCTTCCTCTACGCCACGGCGAAAATCGGAGCCGTCCTCGTCACGGTGAACACCAACTACAAGCAGAGCGAGTTGGAATACCTGTGCAAGGACTCCGACATGCACACCCTCTGCATCACCGACGGCACATGGGAGTGCGACTATGTGGACATGACCTACAAGATGCTCCCGGAACTGCGCAACTGCGAGCGCGGTCACCTGCAGAGCGAGCGCTTCCCCTATATGAAAAATGTGGTCTTCATAGGTAGGGAGAAATACCGCGGCATGTACAACACCGCCGAACTGCTCCTCCTGGGTCGCAACATCGACGACGAGGTGCTCACGGATGCGAAGAAAAACGTGGGGTGCCACGACGTGGTCAACATGCAGTACACCTCTGGCACCACCGGCTTCCCCAAGGGCGTGATGCTCACCCACTACAACATCTCCAACGATGGCTTCATCACCGGCGAGAACATGGAGTTCACCCAGAACGACAAGTTGTGCGTCTGCGTGCCGCTCTTCCACTGCTTCGGCGTGGTGCTTGCCACGATGAACTGCCTCACCCACGGCTGCACGCAGGTGATGGTGGAGAAATTCGACCCCCTCGTGGTGCTCGCCTCCATACACAAGGAGCGGTGCACCGCGGTCTATGGCGTGCCTACCATGTTCATCGCCGAACTGACGCACCCCATGTTCGACATGTTTGACATGAGTTCCCTGCGCACCGGCATCATGGCCGGCTCACTATGCCCCGTGGAACTGATGAAGCAGGTGAGCGAGAAGATGTTCTTGACCATCACCAGCGTCTATGGCCTCACGGAGTCGTCGCCGGGAATGACGCAGTCGAACATCCACGACACCTTCGAGCAACGCTGCACCACCGTGGGCCGCGACTTCCCATTCGTGGAGGTGAAGGTGCTCGACCCGGAGACGGGCGAGGAGTGCCCCGTGGGCGTACAAGGTGAGATGTGCTGCCGCGGGTTCAACGTGATGAAGGGTTACTACAAGAACCCCGAGGCGACGGCGGAGGTGATAGACAAGAACGGCTTCCTCCACTCCGGCGACCTCGGCGTGAAGGACGAGCAGGGATACTACCGCATCACGGGGCGCATCAAGGACATGATCATCCGTGGTGGCGAGAACGTCTATCCGCGAGAGATAGAGGAGTTCCTCTACCACATGCCGGGCATCAAGGACGTGCAGGTGGCCGCCGTTCCCTCGAAGAAATACGGCGAGGCCGTGGGCGCTTTCATCATCCTCCAGGAGGGGGTGAAGATGGAGCCGGAGGACGTGCAGGAGTTCTGCCGTGGGAAAATCGCCCGCTACAAGATACCCAAGTATGTCTTCTTTATCGACCAGTTCCCACTCACCGGCTCGGGCAAGATACAAAAATTCAAGCTTAAGGAGATGAGCCTGAAGTTGTGCGAGAAACTGGGCATCGAGGTGGTGTGACACCTCTCTTTGAGCACAAGTATAATCGCCAACCCTCTCCGCTGTGAGAGGATTGGCGATTTTGATTTTGCAATGTGCCAAGAGGCCCGGTGTGCCCCTTTTTATGTCGCCCTGATGGGCGAGCGGATGGACATAAAGTCCACCCCTACAGCAGCACCAGGTTGTCTTCTCTCTTCTGGTCTGCAGATTTCACGGAGCCAGGCTTGCGCCCCAGTTTGCCCCCTTTGGCAATATACTGCTTACGGCCTGACTGCAACCGGAAGGTGATGTTCTCACGTTCCAGTTGCGCACAGGTCGAGAGTGTAGCCAGCATGACAGGTGCAAACAGGGACGGCTTACCATCATCCCCAAGCACAGATTTATTTGAACACAAGCATTTTTTGAACACAGCACTAAAGAAACATTGCCATATACATTGGCAGCTTTATCAAGTCTAGCTCTTTCCGAATGTCCTTCGAGTGAAGAAGGTATCGTTGTAGGATACGAGCTGAGAACTTTTTCTGGAATTCGTCAATGGAAACATGGACATTTGATGCCGACGACTTAACTTCTATCGGGCAGATTTTACCCTTGCGTGACAAAAGGAAGTCTATTTCATAGTTATGCTTGCCCGATGGCGTAGGCCATGTATGGTAATACAACTTATGTCCTGTGGCTGTCAGTATCTGCGACACCACATTCTCATAGACGTAGCCCATATCTGCTTTTAATTTATCGTTCAGCAACTTTTGGTAAATGGCATTCTCTGTGAAAGCATCGTCCCAAAACGCGAGAGTGACGAACAGTCCCGTATCGCCACAAAACAATTTGAACTGGTCGCGATTAATATGTAAAGCCAATCCGGCACTTGGATCGTTGGCATAATAAGCCAGATTTGCGGTCATGGAGTCTTTAAGAATGTTGATTTGTTCTCTCAGACGATCAAGCCGTCCTCCTTCAATCACACTGCTCACCTGATAGCGAGAGGCGTTGCTGTTCAATTGTGATGGAATTGCATGAAACAAGTCCGAGGCTTGCCCTGACGGATCCAATTCATAGAAATCCTCATCATATAGGTCAAGAATGCTACGCTTGCGCTGGTCAACAATACTCATATCGTGTGTGTCAAGGTAGTCGTTGACAGCCTGTGGCATGCCTCCAACCAATACATACAGACGAAAATCGCGCATCATTCGTCGGTTAGTGCTGTCACTCAGCGGACTTAGGTTGTTGAACATTGTGCGTAACAGCGGGATGGTATCGTTGTCTCCCAATGCCCAGCGAAATTCCTCATAGTCCATGGGGTACATATCAAGGCGAGTCTCTTCGCTGGGAATAAGAATGCTTTTTGGTTGGTTTTTCTTACTTGCCGACTTCCCTTTGCGCTTGATGCTCAACAGAGAGCCAGTCTCTATATAATCATAACGACCATCAGCCACAAGTGACTTAATGGCTTGACGAGCCAATGGCTGCTTTTGAATTTCATCAAAAATGATGACTGACTTGTGCGGCTTCAAACTTGTACGGTAGTTCAGCTGAAGTTGTGTGAATATATAGTCGAGGTCGGAAATGTCTTCGAATAGTCGATGAATGTTTTGGGATGCTTTTGAGAAGTCAACCAATATATAGCTTTCGTACTCTTTACGAGCGAACTCTTCGGCAATAGTTGATTTGCCGACACGTCTTGCTCCCCTGATAAGAAGCGCAGTGGTTCCGTGCTGATTGGTCTTCCAATTGAGCATTTGCTCATAAATTTTGCGTCTAAAAATTCGTTCAGCCATTTTCTTTTTGTTTTATCGGGTGCAAAGGTAGTTATAAAATCCTAATTATCAAAGGGAAATTTCAAAATATGTCAAAATTCTCAATTGTTTAATGCGGATATATGTCAAATATCTCAATAAGTGAACGACGAAATATGTCAAAATTCTCAATTGAAAGATTATCAGGTTGCACTGCCTTCTTTGAGTGGACACGAATCCTCTTATTGGCAGGACACCGAGAGGCCCGGTGCGCCCCTTTTTATATTAGCGAATGATAGAATAAAAATGGCTTGTATGAAAATTGACTTCCACTTCGTACGCGTTGGTTATCAAATTCTGAAATTCGTGATAAAAAACATCTTGGACACCCTATCAACGAATTTCATCCGCGGGTCGATAAATAAACGCAGAATAGTAACGTTTTTTTCGGGTTTTCTTTGTCATTTCAGGAAATATCCCTATCTTTGTGGAAATTCTATTGAGTATGAGATACCCAATTGGCATACAAGACTTCAAAACCGTCCGTCAGAATGACTATTATTATGCGGACAAGACAGAATAGCAGAATAAAAAAGCCGAAACTATTCATAACTTTGTATAAACTTTAACAACTTATTATTCAACAAGATGAAAAAATGGTCCATACTCCTGATGCTTTCCTTGGCTGCCATTGGCCTCCATGCCCAGGCACCATGGGACAAGGGTGGTTTTGAAACCCAAAAGTATCGCAACCTCTTCGTGGAAATGGGCTACAACCCCATGGCTGTAGAGAGGAAATTGCAAGAAGTGTTCAACGATGTGTTCAACGGTCCCAACAAGGTGTATTTCGAGGTGGGCGACACGCTGGGGTACATCAGCGACATCAAGAACCACGACGTGAGGACGGAAGGCATGTCGTATGGGATGATGATTGCCGTTCAACTCGACAAGAAAGACATCTTCGACCGCCTTTGGAGATGGAGCAAGAAATACATGCAACATCAGTCCGGGACACGCGAGGGCTACTTCGCCTGGAGCCTGAAGACCGACGGCACGCCCAACTCCCAAGGAGCGGCCTCCGACGGCGAGCTATACTTCATCACCGCCCTGATTTTCGCCTCCAACCGATGGGGCGACGACACCGGCATCAACTACAAAGCTGAAGCCCAGCACATCCTCAACTGCACCATGCCCAAGGAATACGAGCCGGAACGGGGAGGTTTTGGAGGCTTCGGCGGCTTTGGCGGACAGCAGCAGTCGGGTCCGCAGAAAATGTTCCTCATCGACCCGGAGACGATGCTCATCACCTTCACGCCCGACGGCTTCGGACAACGCTACACCGACCCTTCCTATCACATCCCCGCCTTCTACGAGGTGTGGGCCCGATGGGCCGACGACGGGCGCAGCGACTATTGGCAAGAGTGCGCCAGGAAGAGCCGCGAGTTCCTGCACAAGGCCATCGACGAGAAGACGGGCCTGAACCCCGACATGTGCCAGTATGACGGCACGGAGTTGCAGATGCCCCGCTTCCCGGGCAGGCCTCCCGGACAGGCCCAAGGACAGCAAGGCCAGCCGCAACCTCCTCGCCGCAACGGCAGCAGCAACTTCCGCTACGACTCGTGGCGCGTGCCCATGAACATCGCCCTCGACTACGAGTGGAGCTGCGCCGACAAGGAATGGCAGCGGCAGTATGGCGAGCGCATACAAAACTTCTTCTACAGCCAGGGAGTGGACTCCTTCGTGGACCAATACCGCGTCGATGGCACCCTGCCAGAGGGGAACGAAATCCTGCAGGCCGGCGGCTTCCGCAAGCTGCGCCACAGCATCGGCCTGGTGGCCACCACGGCGGCAGCCTCCATGATGTGCTCCCATGAGAAGAGCAAGGAGTTTGTCAAGGCGTTGTGGGAGGCCAAGCACGAGCCCTTTGAGGACGGCTATTTCGATGCCTACTACGACGGTCTGCTGCGCCTCTTCGCCTTCATGCACCTCAGCGGACACTATCGCGTCATCTTCCCGAAATGCTATTTGCAGACAGGCCAAATGCCCATGCGTGAGGCTTACGGCAGCACCTTCTGGACCAGTCCGCAAAAGGAGTGGAACTGGCCACCCGTGCAGGAATACGACAAGCAAGCCTACAAGGTGGAGCAGGACGGCAACACGCTGGTGCTCACCAGCGACGTGTCGCAGAAATTAGGTTTCCGCATCAAAAAGGCGTTCAGCACCGATACGAAGTCGGAGGCCATCACCGTGACCTACACCATCATCAACGAAAGCGGCAAGGAGAAACAAGTGGCTCCATGGGAAATCACCCGCGTACTCAACGAGGGACTCATCTTCTTCGACGCTCCGGCCGAGCAAGTCACGCCGGCTGGCATCATCCCCTTCAAGACGGCCTTCAAAGCCGCATGGTACACCACGGACGTAGCCAACGACAACCGGAAAATCAACGCCGACGGCAAGGGTTGGCTGGCATACCTCGACAAGGGATTGCTCATGGTGAAGAAATTCGACGACCTCAAGCCCAACCAACCGGCTCCCGACGAGGCGGAAATACAGGTGTATGTCAACAGGGGAAAGACCTACATCGAATTGGAGAGCCAGGGTGCCTACACCAAACTGGCTCCTGGCGAGTCGCTCTCCTGGACCGTGAAATGGTACCTCATGCCTTACAACGGAGAGGCCGCCCCATCCAAACAACTCCTCAAGACAGTGAGGAAACTAATCAAGTGACTTCGTGCGCCTTTCAGGCGCACTACCCTACCTGCACAGCACCTGGCACACACGGTCCTGGAAAAACTCACCATCGCGCAGTTGCGTCAACCCCTGGTTGATGATGGCGAAGCACAGGATGTGCCCGTTGGAGGCCCTGCAGTAGCCCGCCAGTGAGGAGACTCCCGGCATTCCACCCGCCACGGCGTGCACGTTGCCTCGGCATGGCTTGGAAGTCAAGCGGCCTTGCAGCTTGCCATCCACGCCGGCCACCGACAACGAGGGATACACCGCGTTGAGCATCCTCTGGTTGTCGGCTGCATGTCTCAGGAAGCGCACGAGCAGTTCTGCGGTGACATAGGAATAGAGCGAGGTGCCGCTACCGTCGGCGATGGTGTAATTGGCATCGTCGAGTCCCAGGCGTCCTATGAGGCGCTTGATGGCCCTCACGGCATCGGTGGCCTTCGCCTCCTTCGTGGTGTTGGCCTTCGCCAACTGGTAGAACATCGCCTCAGCATAGAGGCGGTCGGCTCCCTTGAGCATGGGCTTCAGCACCTGCCCGATGGCGGTGCTACGGCGACAGATTTCCGTGCATCCCTGCGGCACCTTGCTGCGAGCCCAAGTGACATCGAGTTCGATGCCGGCGTTGAGCATCTCTCGTGCCAGCCTCCCCACGAACTCGTCCTTGCGGTCCACAATGAGTGGGGTGAGGCGCTCGTAGTTCACATCCCAGCACCATCCGCTGCCCCGCGACAGGGTGTCTTTCATCGTCACGTCGGCCACCACCATTCCCTCGATGCGGCGGATGCCGAAGCGTCGGATGCTGTCGGCCATGGCACGCAAGTCGTCGCGGGTGAGCGTGGGGTCGAAACCTCCCACGCAGTAAAGGTTGCCGCGGAGCGTGTCGCCCGCCATTCTGCCACTGTGGCAAATGGAGGTGTGGAAGCCGTAGTCTGCGCCGAGCAAGTCGAGGGCGCTGACGGCGGTTATCAGTTGCAGGCTCTGTGCCGGCCACATCCTTTGCCGCTCGTTGTGTGCGAAGACCATTTGGGCGGTGTTGAGGTCATAGACCATCAAGGCGGCCTGCGACGTGTTGAGCAGTGGTTCGTTCATGAGGCGCTCCAGCCGCCCGCGGACGCCGGCGAGCCAGTCCTCACCTGCAAAGGACGATGCTCCGTCGGAGACCTCGAAAGTGAGTTGTGCCGGCAAGGCGAGCGAGCAAGCCAAGAGGAGTATCGTCAGAAGTTTTCTTGATGCCATGTGAATGGGGTTTGGGTATCTGCTGTTATCAAAAATAAAACGCAGACACTTGTCATTCAAGCATTTGCGTTCATTTTCGTGGTCCGACCGGGAATCGAACCCGGATCTAATCTTTAGGAGAGACTTGTTCTATCCATTGAACTATCAGACCAAAGCGTGTGCAAAGGTAGTGAAAGATGTTCGGAAAACAAAATCTTAAGCCACATTTTTTTCTTTCTTTGTGAAAAGTGAGGAGCCATGACGCAAATCCGTTGTCATTGTTGTGATAATTATGAGAAAAAATGTTATCTTTGCCGACGATACAACCGATGTACAGATATTAAGTCTTTTCACAATTATTCTTAAATCTATTGCCAAAAACAGGGATAATTCCTGATTTATCACTAAATTTGCCAATATATTGCGTATTGAGAAATCCTAAACCTAAAGCGAAAACGAACATGAGAAAGAAAAGACTTAGTGTACTGACCGTGCTGCTTTCCTTATGTGCAG
>CADBBP010000128.1 GCA_902792855.1 uncultured Prevotellaceae bacterium | reverse complement strand
CCTTGGACAAGACCTATTTCATGCCCTTCAACCAAGGTATGCGCGGCGGACAGGGTGGCGGTAACCCCGTGCGCCCCGATGGCGGCTACAAGACGGCTTATATGTGGGAGTACATCTTGCAGAAAGACACAGTCGCCGACATCATTATGAACTACGTACTGTTCGACTATGGTGAGGCCAAGACGCAGAAAAAGGTTCCGCACATCATGAAGAACGCCAAGAAACTGATATTCCCCCGTTATCATCAACTTGACGTGGTGAGCAAACTGACAAGCGACGTGGCTCAGGTAGGTGTGGGCAAAACCTACCTGATAGAACATTCCGCAGGTTCAGGCAAGTCGAACTCGCTGACGTGGCTGGCCTTCAAACTCATCAAGACATGCCCCGACACGATGGGAGCCGTTCGTGCCAAGGCAACAGACGAACCACTGTTCAATTCAGTGATTGTGGTGACCGACCGCAAACTGTTGGACAAACAGATAACAGACAATATCAAGGCTTTTGGACAAAGCGACAAGATTGTGGCCCATGCCGATTGCGCTGACAGTGGAAGCAATCCCAATAAGACAGGATTGAAACAGGCCATAGAGGCTAACAAACGCATCATCATCACGACCATCCAGAAATTTCCCTTCATGTGCGATGTTATCAGCGATGTGAGTGACCGTAACTTTGCCATTGTCATCGACGAGGCACATAGTTCGCAATCGGGCATTGCTGCCGACAAACTGAACACTGCCGTACAGAAGAGAACAGGTGGGAACGAAGAGACGGACGACCTCATTATGAAGTTGATGAAAGACCGCAAGATGAGTGCCAACTGCTCGTATTTCGCCTTCACAGCCACGCCCAAGAAGGAGACATTGGAACGCTTTGGCACTCAGCATACCGATGGGAAGTTCTATCCCTACCATCTCTACAGCATGAAACAGGCCATAGAGGAGGGATTCATCCTGAACGTATTGACCAATTACACCACTTACAAAAGTTACTATGAGTTGACGAAGAGCATAGAGGAGAACCCTCAATACAACAACGAGCGAGCGCAGAAATTGTTGCGCCGGGCGGTGGAGCGTGACCCGAAGACCATCGAAGCCAAGGCGGAAATCATGCTGAATCATTTTGATGCCAAGATATTCCGCAACCATAAGTTGAAGGGAAAGGCCAAGGCCATGGTGGTGACCAAGGACATCGAATGTGCCATTACCTACTACAACGCCTTGCAAGACATCGCCAAGAAAAACAAGTTGCCCTACAAAATACTGATAGCATTCTCAGGCACCAAGACCATCCAAGGCAAGGAATACTCGGAGGCTGGACTCAACGGATTCCCGGAATCACAAACGGCAGAAATGTTTGAGAAAGACGAGAACCGCATTTTGGTGGTGGCCAACAAATACCTCACGGGCTTCGACCAGCCCAAACTTTGCGCCATGTATATCGACAAGCCCCTTGATGGTGTGTTGGCCGTACAGGCACTGTCACGCCTGAATCGTGCCGAGCATGAATTGGGGAAATTGAGTGAAGACCTATTCATCATGGACTTCTATAACAGCATGGAGAGCATAAAGGATGCTTTCGACCCTTATTTCACGATGACATCGCTATCGGGTGCCACCGATGTCAATGTACTTCACCATCTGAAAACGACTTTGTTGCAATTCGGCGTGTTTGAGATGGAAGAGGTGGAAGCCTTTATTGATCTGTATATCCATGGTGTCGATGCCGACCAATGGGCACCCATCCTGGATGCTGCCGTACAGCGGTTTGAAAAGGAAATAGAATGGGCGGAGAATGGAAAGGCCGACTTCAAGATGAAGTGCAAGCAGTTTGTGAGGGTCTATAGCCGTGTGGCTGCCATCATCGAATATGAGGTGCCTGATTGGGAGAAACTATATTGGTATCTGCGTTTCTTGATACCCGACTTACATGTTGATTCCAAGGGCGAAGACATCAAGGATTTGCTGGATGCCGTTGACTTGAACACTTATGGTCTGAGACGCACTGCGCTGAACGAAACCATAGTGCTGGATGCTGGAGAGACAACAGTTGACCCCAACAAGCCCGTCATGGTGAATGCCGGTGACAACGAGGATGAAGGAAAAGACCCACTCGACGTGATTTTGGAAGAGTTCAACAAACGTTGGTTCAAAGGTTGGAACGCCACCCCGGAAGAGCAGAAGGCAAAGTTCATCAACATTGCCAAGGCTGTGGCAAAGGACAAGGACTATCAAGAAATGGTGGTGGGCAATCCAGACCAACAAGCAGTTGACACGGCTATGGCGACCATCATCGACAGGGCAGTGAGGCGGATGCGGCAGAGTGACATGTCACTTTACAAGAGTTATCAACAGAACGACGGATTCAAAGACGGCTTCCGCTCCGTCATTACCAGAATGTTGGGTGATGCACTTGACGAATATGAGTCACATCATAAGAAATCAAAAACACAACACACCAACTCTTATCCTTCTCTTGAAAAAGATGATGTCATGATGGCAGCGGAGCCATTTGAATGTTACAAGTGGAATCGATTTGACCAAAACATCATTGATTTCTTTGGTGGAGAAAAGACTATTCTTGTAGGATGTTATAAGGAAAAGAAGTATTTGGACTGGATACTTTCTAATCAAATATATAATATACGGCTTGGCAAGACCAAAGGTTCTATGGAAGCACACAAAGAACTGTTTGGTCGGGCATCTATGTTGGTTCTCTATGAATTTGGCAAACCTGAGAAATTGACAGCATATCATATTATTGACCACAAGGAGATGAGCAAAGATGAACTACAATCCATCGGCTATCCAAACCAAAATCCACGGAAAAGCTATATGACATTTAACATCGCACCTATAGAGACAGACCTAACTTTCCTTGTCAATCACCATCTAATAGAGAGACTTTTGGAAATGAACCCAGGAAATGCGAATGGAACACCAGTGTTTATAGAACCATAGAAATACATACCATTGGGGATTAATCTAAATACGAGTACATTTAGTCTGAGTTTTTTGTACCTAAAAAAAAATGTCATCGTATGCTAGCCCTGGTGGACCGAGAAGACAACGGCCAGGATGAACACGACGATACGTAAGACGGGCTTGGAGGTTTTTCACTCTCCAAGCCCGTCTTTCTATATTTTGATTGCGTGGTTTTAAAAATCGAAGTCGATGCCTGCTCCAAGCACCTTGTTGGTGCGCGTGAAGCGGTCGGTGTTGTGCACGGGGATGTTCTGTCCGGCGAGTGTCACCTGACTGTCGTATTCCTTGTTGAAATACTCATAGTCGGTGAAGAAATATGCGATGTTCACACAAGCGTTTTTCGAGATGCGGAACTTGGCTCCGAAGCCGAGAGAGTAGCTGCTGGTGACGAATGTCATGTCGGACAAGTATCCGCCATCGCCCAGTCCGTACTTCGTGCGCTGACCTCCCACGCTGACGAGGACGTCCTTGGTGATGTCCCACTCCACACCGGCCAGGTATTCCTGCGTGTTGGCAGAGAGTTTCTTCTGCTTGCCCTCGGCCATCTCGGCATCCTTGTCGAAAAAGTAGTGCCATCCACCCATCACGCGCAGGGAAGGAAGCACCTCATACTGTGCACCAAAAGTAATTATGCCGGGGATGTCGTTGGGAGTGTTCACACCATGTCCGAAGAGGCCGGTGTCATCTCGCTTCGTATCGTTCTCAATGTTGAGGTGGTTGGTGAACTCCAACCTGGCACCGAGGTTGAGCTTGCCTACACGGTAGTCAAGACCGATGATGGGCGTGATGCCCCATCCATTCTGCGTGCAGTCAAGGTATTTGTCTGCAAACTGCGTCTTGGTTCCCTCGAAGGTCTGAGCAGCCTGGTTGTAGAGTGCGGCGGCAGCCTCGAGTTGCGCCTTTGTAGCAGCATCGCTGGTGGCAGCTGCCATGGCAGAGTAGGCGGCGGCGGAAGTCTGCGCCTCGGTAACCTTGGCTCCGAAAAAGTCGTAAAGCCGCTCATTGTTCCCGCCTATGTTGGCACTGATGTCGGTGATGTTACCCTTGTATATGTTGTAGATGTAATTGAAGCGGAAACCGCCGTATGCGGACAGGTGCTCGTTGAACTTGTAGGTGGCTCCAAGTTGGAGGCCGAAGATGTATTGCTGGCCCTTGACGTAGCTGTTGACCGAATATCCGGGGGTGTTGGAGCCGAGCCCCAGGTCCACGCCATATTTTTGAAGGTAAGTCTGGTTGGTCTGAGCCAGAAGGGCCGGCACCATGGAGATGGGACGCTCAAAAGAGGCCAGTCCGTCGTCGAAGGTGCATTTTCCACCGCCACCGATGAGTGAGAAGCCAGCCTGGAAGCCCCACTTGTCATAGTTGAGAGCCGCCTGCACGGAGGGAAGCACGGGGACGGTGGCCTTTCCCTCGAAGGTTTTCACACCATTGGCATCGCCACCATTGAGAGTGAATGGTTGGTAGAAAGGTGTGCCTTGGAGTGACGGCACGGAGATGCCGCTGTCGATGGTACGCGTCTGATAGACGTTTTGGATGTTGAGCGAGAGGTGGAAGCCGTTGGGGAGGAAGGCCACACCAGCGGGGTTGCTATACACACCGTCGATGGCAATGACACCATCGCGGGCGAAGTTTCTATTGAAGGCGATGTTGTGATTGGTGTTGGTCAGCAAGCCGCCGGCCAGCATTGTTCCTGAAATCATGGCGGCAAGAGCCGTCACATACAATCTGTTTTTACCCATTTTTAAGCAATTTTAATTATCACTTGACTATAAATTGGTTGCAAAGTTAAATTAATTGTTCTGAATTTCCATTTTTCAAGCACATATTTTAACTTTTGTTAATTAAAAAAGCACTTGTTTTTGCACAAAACCAAAGCTTTGTGCAAAAAATGGCCTTCATTGTGTGCGCAAACAACACCCATATCCTTCACTCCTCCTCATTGAGTTTGGGATATGTTATTCTGGTGTGATAGATGCTCTTGAGTCTTTCCGTGAGCACTTGCTTGGCCACAGAGATGTCTCTGAATGTGATGGGGCACTCCTCGAAATACCCAGCCTTCACCTGTGCGTCGATGAGTTCCCCCACCCTCTTGCTGATGGTCTCGTCGCTGTATGTGGAGAGCGACTTGACGGCTGCCTCCACGGTGTCGGTCATCATGAGGATGGCCTGCTCCCTGGTCTGTGGGTTGGGGCCCGGGTAAGAGAATGCCGTTAGGTCCACCTCCTCCTCCGGGTGCTTGTTTTTGTACTGGATATAGAAGAAGCTCGCCATACCCTTTCCATGGTGCGTGCGTATGAAATCGGTGATGACATCAGGCAGTCTGTGGGCCTCCGCCAACTTGACCCCCTCTATCACATGGCTTATGATGATGCGAGCGCTCTCCTTCTCCTCCCCACGCTCCGAAAGTTTGTTGTGAGGGTTGATGCCCGCCTGGTTCTCCGTGAAGAAGACAGCATTTTTCATCTTTCCGATGTCGTGGTAGAGAGCCCCGGTGCGCACAAGAAGCATGTTAGCCCCGATGCGCCTTGCCACCTCCGCCGCCAAGTTGCCCACGGTGGTGGAGTGTGCGAAAGTGCCTGGGGCCTTCTCGCTCAGTTCGCGCAGAAGTTCCTGGTTGGTGTCTGAGAGTTCAAAGAAGGTGATGTTTGAAGTGAAGCCGAAAGTTTTCTCAATGACATACATCAGCGGGTATGCCAGCAGGGTCAGCACACCACTGACAACGAGGTATGCAAACATGCTTCTGTCGCGTGGGAAATAATCCCCGCCGCTGATGAGCTGCGTGGCGTAGTAGATGAATGCGGAGCAAAGGGTTGCCATCAAGGTTGCGTTGAAGAGCTGTGCCCGCTTTGACATGTCGCTCAGGGCGTAGATGGCCGCCATGCCCCCCGCCATCTCCACAATGATGAACTCATACTGGTAGTTGGCACTGACGGCTGAAATGAAAACGGTGGTGGTGAGTGTGATGAAAGCCGTCCTTGAGTCAAAGAAAACCTGCGTAATCATGGGCACAAGGGCGAAAGGAAGAATGTACAGGCTCGTGTAAGGATGGTTGGTGAGCAGAGAGACGGCAATGGGGAATGCCGCTATCAGCATGTAAAGCATGACGATGTTGAGCGGCTTGGCGAAATAACTTTTCCGGTAAATTTGAAGATAGCACGTGAAAAGCAGGATGAACACTGCAACGAAGAAAATCCGCCCCCAAAAGTGGCTCATACCATTGTGCTTGCCAAAATTCTTCGCCTCCAGCACCTTCTCCAAGGAGTGTATTTTCTGGGCCGTTTCGGCATCAACGATTTCCCCCCGGTCTATGATTTTCTCATCCTTCTCCACCTCTCCCACGACGGACGCCACACTTCCCAAGAGTTCATCCCGCTCGATAGAGTTGCGTTCCACATCATACTTCAGGTTTGGCCTCACAAAATTGAAGAGATTGAACTTTGCCAACTGCGTTCGATGCTCCGTCAGTTCTTCGTCGGAAAAGATGCGGTCGTAGGCCCTTCTCACCGGCAGAATACTGCTGATTTCGGTGGGTGTCTCCATCTTGTCCTTCACAATGCGAATGATGCTTGTAGTGTCGTTGGCCATCTGGTTGTATTCCTGGTCGTTCATAATACCTTGCTCATAAAGGAAATGCAACCTTCGCTCGATGAGTGTGCGGTAACTTTTAAGCACCCCCGTGGTGTCCCGTTCCAAAGCCTTGCCAAAGTCGGCAAGGGCCTTCTCCTCCACATCTTCTTCCATGATGTAGTATGGGCAGAATTCCTTGAGCAGCAAGTCCTGCTCCTCCTTGATGGCCTCATCGGACTTGTGTATGTCGAACTTGTAGTTGGCAATGAGCGTGCCATGTGCCCACGGCTTTCCCACTTCAAATTTGAAATTTGTGTCGGTATTGACTGGAAGAGCCCACACAATGACGATAGTGGTTGCTGCCGCAATGACCAAGTTGGTGAGCAGCGAGAGCCATTTTATGTCGGATAATTTGTTGAACATGCCCATATTGGTGAGAGGATTTTGATTGTTCGGGGCGAAAGTACGAAAAAAATATGAGAATTATGAAAAAAAACAGTAATTTTGCACGAAAATTCACATTATGGAAGAAAGGAAAGTCAGAGTGCGCTTCGCACCGAGCCCCACCGGGCCCTTGCATATCGGCGGTGTACGCACCGCATTGTACAATTATCTCTTTGCCAAACAGCGTGGTGGCAGTCTTGTGCTACGCATAGAAGACACCGACTCCACACGCCTTGTCCCTGGCGCGGAGGAATACATCGTGGAGGCCTTCCAATGGCTGGGCATCAAATTCGACGAGGGCGTGTCGATAGGTGGCAACTACGGCCCCTACCGTCAGAGCGAGCGTCGGAAAATCTACCGCCGCTACGTGGAACAGCTGCTCGATGCGGGCAAGGCTTACATCGCCTTCGACACCCCCGAGGAGCTCAACGCCCGCCGTGCGGAAATTCCAAATTTCCAATACGACGCCCGCACTCGCGGCAGCATGCGCAACTCGCTGACCCTTCCTGCCTCCGAGGTGTCGGCTCTCATCGACGACGGAGTGCAGTATGTGGTCCGCTTCAAGGTGGAGCCAGGCGAGGAGGTGCTCATCGACGACATCATTCGTGGCGAGGTGCGCTTCATGAGCGACGTGGTTGACGACAAGGTGCTCTACAAGAGTGCCGACGAACTGCCCACTTATCACCTGGCCAACATTGTTGACGACCACCTGATGGAAATCACCCATGTGATTCGCGGCGAGGAGTGGCTCCCCAGCTCTCCTCTCCACGTGCTGCTTTACCGCGCCTTGGGATGGGCCGACACGATGCCCCGTTTCGCCCACCTGCCACTGCTTCTCAAGCCAGAGGGGAAGGGCAAGCTGTCCAAGCGCGACGGCGACCGGCTGGGCTTCCCGGTATTCCCATTGGAATGGACAGACCCGAAGACCAACGAGGTGTCAACCGGCTACCGTGAGGAAGGCTATTTCCCCGAGGCCATCATCAATTTCCTCGCACTGCTGGGATGGAACCCCGGCACAGAACAAGAGGTGTTCACCCTCGACAAACTGGTTCGTCTCTTCGACATCAACAAGTGCTCGAAGTCGGGAGCACGCTTCGACTACAAGAAATGCGTTTGGTTCAACCACGAGTACATGCTCCACAAGAGCAATGAGGAGGTGGCAAGCCTCTTCGCCCCCATCGTTGCCGGCCATGGCGTTGACGAGCCATTCGAGCGTGTGGTGGAAGTGGTGGCGATGATGAAAGACCGCGTGGACTTTGTCAAGGAACTGTGGCCACTGTGCTCGTTCTTCTTCGTGCCGCCCACCTCATACGATGAGAAGACGGTGCGCAAGCGTTGGAAGGAGGACTCTCCCCGCGTGATGGGCGAGTTGGCCGACCTTTTGGAAAGCCTTTCCGATTTCTCCGTTGAAAATCAGGAAAAGGTGGTGATGGCATGGGTGGAGCGCCAAGGTTACAAACTTGGCGATGTGATGAACGCCTTCCGCCTGGCACTGGTGGGCATCGGCAAAGGTCCGGGCATGTTCGACATCTCCGCTTTCTTGGGAAAAGAAGAGACGGTGAGACGCCTTCGCAAGGCCATCGCCACATTATGACAACTACGCCGGCCCTGTCGGCGTGAAAACGAGAGACACGTGTACAACCTCCTGATATACCTCTACCTCCTCGGAGTAGCCATCTACAGTCTGTTTGACAAGAAGGTGCGCAAGATGTGGCGCGGCGAGCGCGCCGCCTTTGACGTGCTTCGCGAGAAGGTGGAGCCAGGAGCGGAGTACGTGTGGTTTCACGCTGCCTCCTTGGGAGAGTTCGAGCAAGGCCGCCCCTTGATGGAGCGCCTTCGCCAAAGCCACCCCGAATACAAGATTCTCCTCACCTTCTTCTCCCCCTCGGGCTACGAGGTTCGGAAGAACTACGAAGGAGCCGACATCATCTGCTACCTGCCCCTCGACACCATCGTCAATGCCCGCCGCTTCCTTCGGCTGGTTCGTCCAGTCAAGGCCTTTTTCATCAAGTATGAGTTTTGGTACAACTACCTGCACGTCCTCCGCCACCGCAAGGTGCCGGTGTATAGCGTGTCGAGCATCTTCCGTCCGGAACAGGTGTTTTTCAGATGGTATGGCCACGAATACTCCCGGGTGTTGAAATGCATCACCCATTTCTACGTGCAGAACGAGCAGAGCCAGCGCCTCTTGGGAAGCTTGGGGCTGAATAATGTCACCGTGGTGGGCGACACCCGTTTCGACCGTGTGCTGCAGATACGCGATGCCGCCAAGGAGTTGCCCATCGCCGAGTCTTTCTCCCAAGGGCATCGTGTCTTCGTGGCCGGCTCCAGCTGGCCTCCCGACGAAGATGTCTTCATCCCCTATTTCAACGAGCATCCGGAATGGCGCCTCATCATTGCACCTCACGTGATTGGAGCCGACCACTTGCGGCAGATTCGCTCCAGTCTGAAGATGCCGGCGGTGCTATACACTGAGACGACCCCGGAGGAGGCGGCACAGGCCCGATGCCTTATCATCAACTGCTTCGGCCTCCTCTCAAGCATCTACAATTATGGCGAAGTGGCCTACGTGGGCGGTGGTTTCGGCGTTGGCATCCACAACGTGCTTGAGGCCGCCGTGTGGGACATGCCGGTGATTTTCGGCCCCAACAACAAGCGTTTCCAAGAGGCCCAGGGATTGCTTGCCGTCGGAGGAGGCTTCGAGGTGGACGGCAAAGACACTTTCCGCCAGACGATGAATCGCCTGTCGGCCGACAGTGAATACTTGGCAAAGGTAAGCCACGAGGCAGGACAATTTGTCAAGGGTCAGGCCGGGGCCACGGAGCGTGTCATGACCGCCGTGGGACTGGATTAACCCTTTCGTGACTTCG
>CADBBP010000127.1 GCA_902792855.1 uncultured Prevotellaceae bacterium | reverse complement strand
AGTGTCCGTCGATGAGTGGCAGTGCGAAGGAATGGGACACGCTCGAGGCTTCGGGATCCATTACCGATTGGTCGCTCTGCAGTTGTCCACCTTCCACATAATTTATGTCGGTGAAGAACTCGTGTGCCGTGGTCCAGATGTTGTCGCCGATGAAGCGGTATTTCACACGGACGCTCTTGAAGTCTTTGAACCTGCGGTCGATGTCCCTCGCGGTGACCGTGAGGTATTTATCCTTGTTGCCTTCAACGTCGCTTTGATTGATTACCGTCTTGTTGACAACGACATCCGCCTCCGGGGCTGCGGGGTCGAATTGGAGCGTGAAACTGGCCTGGTCGAGGACGGTGCCTATCACGCACTCCGACATGACACCCACGGAGACTTCGTAGTTGAGGATGTTCGGGTCGGCCTGCTTGCAAGTGAGTTTCAGCTTGACAGGATCGTTCTCTCCTACAGGGAAGATGGGCAGTGTGACACCCGACGAGCCGAGGGCTATGCCATTGATAGCAATAATCAAACCGTCCCCGGCGACGGCGGTGTTGGTGCGGTTGAAACCTGGAAGTACGACAAGGCCGGGAATGTCAGCCTCGTTGGAGAACTCAATGTCAACGGTTGCAACCTTACCTGCGGGAACACCCTTGATGATGTTGTTCGGAATCCTGACTTTGGGATTGAAGAGGCTCATCGTCGCATCATTGATGGTGGTGACGGGCTTGTAATACTTCGTCTTCTCCTCTCCCTCGTATGGGCAATAGGTCTGCCCGCCACGGGTGCGGAAGATGGGTCCCCAGTTACGTGGAGAATCATACACATCCACCGACAATGCCGTGTTACGGCCATCGTCATTAAGCGTGTAGCTGAAAGACTCTTTATACTCGTTGGATGTTGTTTCCTTCCATGTCTTATGGGAGTGGAAGCCTCCATTCACAAAAGTATGGAAGAATCCATTAACAGGTCCAGAAGATGCACCAGCACCAAATTCCGAATTGACGAAAACATTGACAGTCTGGTCATATCCATCATAGTCCCAATCCTTGTCGGATTGGCCATGAGAGCGGCTGAGTGAGGTTCCCTGGTCCCAGGAGAAATTTTCTTTGAGCATTTTCCTCTGGATGGCAAAGACTTTGTCTTCCTCGTTCTGCCTCATGCAATCTATCCATTGTTCAATGGCGTTGTTATAGAAGCCGATGGAGTCCACGCCCTGGAAATTATCTGGTACGCGGATATAGTAACTGGGTCCAGCCGCTGTTTGATATTTGTCAGCAGCCAGTCCTCCCCATACACTACCGTCGGTGTTGGCCGACCCGTATTTGGGGTCATCAGCATGCAACGTGGTGTAGAAGGAGAGTTTGTCCACTTTCTCAGGTATCTGCGAGACGTCGTCCACGTAGGTGAGCAACTGGTTGCGCAGCTTCTTCAAGTTGGGAATGAGGTTGTCTTCGATGTACTTCTGCGAGTAGCGGAAGCAAGTTTTGAATTCTTCACCCACGCTCAAGCCCTCTTCCATGCCGAGGGCGTATGTGCCGTCCTCCTGCTTGTGAAGGCCCACAATCTTGGCCCCTCCGAAAAGATAGTTTTTGGAGTATCCAATGTAAACATCACCCTGGGAGCCTACAAAAGAAGGAGAACCATTGGTGGAAACCTTATCAGAGGCGGTATAGACGGCCTCGTCTCCATCACCAAGCAAGCCATAGTGAGCAGACTCCTCGCCTACCTCGTCTTCATAAAGGGCTTCATTACCATCTTCATTAGTATATACAGCTGTACCCAAATATATTGACCCCTCCATGCTCGAACCAAATTTCACGCCAAATTTCTGGTTGCCTCCTACCACCCACGGGCGGTCGTTTGACGTCACTTTGATGGTGTCAAGTTGCCAAGAAGAGTAGGAGTTGGCGCCCGGTGGGTCGCGCAGCACCATGAGCAGCTGGCTCGGACCGGCGGTGACGAAATTGTTGCCGGTGGTGATGGCTCCGCTGACAACGCCCTCAAGCGGCTCAGACCTCCACGCATAGATGCGGCCGTCAATGCAGGTGGTGACATTCATCGTACGGGTGTAGGGGGCTGTGAGGTTGGGGAAGCCGGCTTTCCACTTGTAAACAGCGGTACCCAAGGAGTCGAGACGAAGTTGGTTGACCTCCAATTTCACGACATCGCCCATCTTTAACGACAAGGAGTCATTGTCCTCCGCGGCGACATAAACCCGGTCGCCCATCTCGTTGCTGAAGGTGATGATGGAGTCCTTCAGGGCGGCCTCGTAAAGGCGGCCTTCCTCGTCGTTGTCGTAGTTCATGTATGGCTCGAAGACGCGAACCTTGAAGTCATACTTATCGCCCTGCTCGAAGATTGGGTATCCGTAGAGGTATTTCACCTGCCCGTCCGAGGATGTTTCAATGACAGGCACATCCACGTCTTCCTCTCCCGAAACCGACACGGTGACGTATTCCGCACCGAAGTAGTTGTCGGCTCCGATTTGATGGACGTCGAACTCCACTGGAGAGCGGTAGGTGAGTTTCATCATTTCCAAGCATTTGAAGAGCGGCTCCTGATAGCTCATGTGCCCGTCATTCCAAAGGGTGTCGCATTTCTCGGTCTTTTGGACGTTGGTGAGGTCAACGACGCTCAAGTCATGGAACACCTCCTCTTCGTTGAGTGACGGGTTGTGCTCGAAGGTCACGCTGCTCACACGGTATCTAAGGGGAGGCAGCATGGCGCTGAACTCGCCCGTCTTCGGGTCGGTCTTGATATAGATGTACCGCATCGCGTTGGCGTCGCCACCGGCGCGCCACGCCTCGCTTTCCACATCATCCGAATTGCCCTCCACGGGGACGTTCTCCGGGTTGTTGACGATTTCGGTCACCAGCCCGTTGTTACGCGTCACCACGTTGAGGCGGCACTGCGGGAAATCGACGGCTTCGAGCTGCATGGTGGCCTGTCCAATGGTGTTCTTGCTCACGCCGTAGCCCACGGGCTTGGTTCCCTCGATGGAGCTGCCGGTGACGCGCCCTGCAAAATGCACCAGCGTGTTGTCGATGAAATTGATGGTCTCTTCCTTGCGGAACTCGTAAGTGGTGCCCGGCTCCACCGGGTAGCGTCCTTCGCCCTCGAAAGTGTGGCCACCACGAGAGGCGTTGATGCGATGGAAGCCGATGGGCACGCTGATGGTGTATTCGCCCTTGGCGTTGGTATAGACAACTGTTCCATCAGACACACAAGTCGTGCCGTCCACGGCGAACTGCACGCTGTCCACCGGCACGTCGGTGCCGGCATAATAGACGACGCCGCTCACCTTGAAGCTGGAGACATCGGTGAAGTCGTAGTTGTTGAGCGACATGGAGCTGGCGCTGATGAAGCCGGTGCGCTTCTGAGGCGAGAACTTATGGACACCCAGTTCGGGCAGCACGGTGTAGCCCGTTCCGCTGCCGGTGAAGGGGATGCCGCGGATGACATACTCGCCGCTCTCGTTGGTCACGCCGTAAATCCCCAGCTGCGTGGAGGAGGGGATGACATCGCTGAGTTGCGAGGAGCCGCCCATGGCGGGATGGTTGCCGTTGGAGACGCCGCCCGTGCGTGAGAAGTCAAAGGCGTACTCGTCCAGCCCCTCGTCGAACGGCCAGTAGAGTTTCAGGCCGTCCTCGCGACCGCTGATGATGCGGCCCCAGGTGTTGTCCACTTCCTTCTCTGTCAGAGCACTGCTCCAGAGGCGGACCTCGTCCACGAAACCGGTGAAGTTGTCACCGCAGAATTTCACGCTCACATCGTCTTGAAGGGCCGAGAGCAAGTCGCTATTGCCTTGCAGGATGGTGGAGCCCTTCAGTTCCCCATTGACGTATGCGATGAGCGTGTCATTGTTGTGAATGAAGGTGACCTGGCTGTATTCCTCAGCGGGTATGTTGTCGCAAATCGTTACAGGCGAGGTCTTTTCTTGGGGACCGTTGAGCCACACCAGACTGTAGCCAGAATCTGTGTTGCTGACTTTTTGCAGACCCAGCTTCAGGATGCCCGCCACGTCGGCAAGGTGCATCATGTTGGTGCTTTGGATGTTGTCGGGCCTTACCCACATCTGCAACGTCCAGGCTTTTTTCTCACCAATGATAGTCTTCAATTTGGCGGCGTTGGTGTTCCATTTGATGCCGTCGCCATTTTCGAGGATATGCCTGGAGTAGAAATGGACGTTGCCGTTGGACTCGTCGTCGCTTCTCAGCAAGTTCACCTTCACGTTGTCCACGGCTGTGCCGGTGTCGAAGGTGACACGACCGGAGATGATGCCTGATGATTGGCCGAAGCCAGGCTCTATGCGGCTGTCGGTGAGCAACAGTTCATTGTTGTCTTCGCAGTTGGCCCCGTAGGCCTCCACGCAGTACTCGTAGTATCTTCCTGGCTCGGTTTCAATGTCGTTGAAGGAGTATTCATCCGTCGTTCCCTTCGTGGTGTTCACGACACTCCATTCCTTGGAGCCGACGAAGCGGCGCTTCACCAAGTAGGTGGTGGGGTCGGTGCCCACCTGGTTGGCCTTCCATGTGATGTGTACGCCATCGGTGGCATTCCCCTTCGAGACCTCCACGTTGGTGAGGGTTGTGCTTGCGGTGATGCGGGCTGTGATGGTGTCGCTGTAGAAATGCAAACTGTTTTGGAAGAGGTCGAGCTGTACGCAGTACCTATACACATCGCAGTTGCTTGCCGGTTTTTCGTCAATGAACTCGGCATAGGCATCCCTCCGTCTGACGGACACTGCCCCGTAATCACGCTGGATTGTTCCGTCAGAGGAGATGCGGTGAATACGGAAATCGAGTTCGTTCTCCTTCTCAGGAATGTTCTTGAATTCCCATGAGAACTTGATTTTCTCCGTCTCGTCCCTGTCCTGAGTGAGGTGGAGCGGTATCCTGGGCATGGTGCTCACGACGCAATCAGAGTAGTTGAAATTGACGAGTGGCTCGGGGTCTATTGGAACCTTGACGCCTTTGTCAATCCATTCCTTCGTCAACACAACTGCCTCATAACGGTACTTTTTACCCCATTCCATGCCCCGGTCGGGGTTGTCAATGAAGGAGGTGCCTTTCGTGCTACCCAATTCCTCACGGAGTCCAATGTAGGAGCCGTCTTCGGCAAGGGCTGTGCGATAGATATACACCATGGCCCCATCGGTCAAGCCCAAGTTATTTGACCAACTTAGGCTCACGTTTCCTTTCACCTGATTGAAGCTGTGCTGGAAAGACATAACAGCGTTGGTGAACGTCCGGGTCGAAGTTATCATTTGCGAGGAATTGGTCATCGTCCGTTTGCCATCGGTCCATTTACCACTGCGGAAATAGGCATTCTTCACTGTCACCTTGTACGTGGTTTGGCGAGTGATTTTCACCTTGAAAGTCTCGTCTTTGGGCACAGTGAGGGAAAGTTTGCCTATCTTATAACCCTCCAGCTCGTATGTTTTCGTTTCCAAACGGGAAGTTTCAGCCGCATTCCACAACTCAATGTTGAATTTGGATACGACAGAGGTATCCGTCACTCCGTTGTAACGCTCGCCCAAACGTGCGCCACCATTGGTGTTCTCCATCTGATTCTTGTCAATGCGTGGCAGTTTGTCGTTGTGAAAGGTGAGGGTCATCTCAGTGGGCTTTGACCAATTGTATTCTGGCTCCGGCACCGTCTCATAAGCGGTATTGGACAAATCGATTTTATAGGTAAACCACACGTAGATGATGACATCGGTATGCCACGATGGGTCCTTGTAGTATTTGCTTCGGCCTTTCACCCATAGGCGTTTGTATCCTTGATTGTAAGCTGCTTGCGACAAGGTGACACGTGTGTTGATCTTGTGCGAGTATTCCGTATCTTTCGACCCCGTACGATAGAGAATAGGGCGTGAGAGATGAATCAAATTAGCTCCCGCAGGTTTGTTCTCAAGCTTGAAATTTTCACTGTCCCCTGTGTCAAAATAGCCTTCACCCACCAAAAGCTGGGTTCCATTATCTTTGACCAAGTAGTACTCAAACGAGGTGTTTCTGTATTCCATGCCTTTTTTCTGCTGCGTACTCACTCCGAGTTCCACGTCGAAACCCGGATAGACCCCCGTGCAAGTGGCTTTTCTTGCGATGTTCACATAGCGGAGGCGTCGAACCATGCTTTCCGCACCTTCACCCGTCCACCATCCATAGGTGTAGGAGAGGTTTTCATTCTCGTCAAACTTGACTTCGAAAGAAGCACTAAAGCCTTCACCCGTATATGGATATGGACCGCAATCCTTATCTGAGGCCATCACCGGCAAATCTGTGGCAAATAACATCAGGGCAACCAAGGACGCCCAAATACATTGTAATATATGTTTCATATTCATATTGAAAATAAGCTGAATGTTTCTATTACGCATAATGAATTTCGTCTTGGCCCGTGCTGTCCCGTGCAAAGCAAGGAACAGCACGGCCGACGAGAATATTCAGACAGTTCTGATTGTCATTCTGTCATGTTGGTTTTGATGACACGTTTCACGGTACGGTTTCCGGCCTTGTCCACGGCCTTGACGAGATACAACCCGTCGGGGAGTGTGAGCAAGTCGATGTCTGCCTGTCCGTTCTGGGAAGTCGGGGTAAGCACCAATGCTCCCACGTTGGAGAACACCTCGACGCTCGTGAGCTGCTTTTGCGACCTCACGTGCACGAAGCGGTTGGTCTTGCCCGGGCCGATGACGATGCCGGCGTAGTCAGCCTGCTGTATGCCGTCGGCGTCTCCGATGGTGAGTTCCTTGGGCTGGTCGGGATTGCCCTCGATGGCGTCGGTAATGAACTTGGAGTTCTCCACGATGGGCTTCACCTCTCCGTCCACGTAGGTGCGGAAGGTCACCTGCTTTCCAGCCTCCTCGGCGTTGGCTGCCACGGTGATGTAGTAAGTGCCGTTGACAGCCCTTGTGCATCCTCTGCACTCTCCATCGATGAATGCCGCCACGCATGCGGTGTCCACCAATGTGACGCCGTCGGAGAGTGTGGCCACCACGTTCATGTTGTCGGAGAAGCGGTGGTGGTCGATGGGAGTGAAGGGTGCCCAATCCTCGCTGCCCGCGTCTTCATCGTCGTTGAAGGCGAGCGTCACGCGGTTGGCCAAGTAGAGAGGCTCCACCTCCGGGAAGCGGAAGGCCTTATCCTCGCTGGCTGCGGAGAAGTAAGCGTATCCCTTGCCCGGAGTGATGCTGTGGAGGGTTCCCTCCCAAGCGTATCCACGGTAGAATGACACATGCTCCTTGTCCTTGACGTAGTCCCCCTTGACGGGTTGCAAGTCAGCGAATGCCTCGTTGAGACTGAGACTGAAAATGGAGAGGGATCCAATCCAGTTCCACCCCGAAGAGATGTTGAGCCAGTTCTCCTTCGGGTCAACGTAGGTACCTCTGATGGTTTTTCCCTCCAAGGGGTTGGCCATGCGCACTTTGTACATCTCACCTGGCTTCATGGTTTTGAGCGTGCCATCCCACTTGCCTTGATTGAAGAAAGACACAGTAGTCTTGTCTTTGACGGTGTGGAAAGCATAGTTGATTCCGAGGATGTCTTCCAGTCCCTCCTTTCCAGCGAGCGGCTGGACGAAGAGCGAAATCCAGTTCCAGTTGTAAGCCAGGTCTGTCACCTGCTCCAACAAGTTGTGTGCGTTCCATTTCACTGGTTCGTCATATCCTCCTATGAATTGGTCGTTGCTGAAGGTGACGTTTTGCTCCTCTCCCTTGATAGAAGTGAACACGTCAGCATACACCACACCCTTGTTGGAGTCATAGATTCGGAATGTGATGTCCTTGCCTCTATCCTTGTCCTGATTTCCATACACCACGAGGTTGGTGAAATAAGCGTCACGCGAAGGCATCAGCACGGGGCTTGCCACACCTCTGCACTCATTCCCGACGAAGGCATAGAGTTTGGTGTTGGCCTGGGAGGCAATCTTGTCGCGGATGTAGATTTGTCCGATGAGGTTCATGGATGACTCATACTTTTGGGCGTCCACCGTCCATGCCGGCTCATTACCAGTCACGGTGAGGTGGATTGGCAAAGCCTCATAGATGTCGTTGTCGGACTTGGCATAGACGACGATAGCGTTCTCACCCAGGGGTGCATTCGGTCCGAAGCGGAAAGTGATGTTCTCCGATTCTCCAATCCCGAGAGAGCCTTCTTTCTTGCTGACAGACACCCAAGCGGGAAGCGAGGTGAGCACCCATCCGCAGTTGTCCGCACTCGTGTTGACGAGTTTGGCGGTGACTTCAAGTTCTTCCTCACGTTCCTTGTGGTTGTAATACAACTCCGAAGGCTCCCATGCGAGTGTGCTGTAGTCCACCTTTGCCGTCCACATGATGGGTTCGGAGAGGTTTCCGTTGACGTCGGGCACGTCGTGGATGTAGAAGGTGACAAGATTCCCTTGCATGCGCGAGGGCAGCGTCTTGAGGTTGATGTAGATTTCATCCTCGCTGGCGGTGAAGTCGAAAGTGAGGTTCTGCAGGATGGCTATCGTCTTCAGCGGTGGTGCGGTGAGGCTCTGTGTAACCCCTTCTCCCTCAGCTTTCCTGAGTTGGCCGTTGGTGCTCTTCTTGCCGCTGTCGAGGCTGAACTCGGTGTGCGCATTTCCGGCGTCGTCCTTGTATTTGTGCTCCATGGGATAATAAACGTAGAGCATCTTGTTGATGGAGTCGTTTTGCACATATCGGCTCTGAGCAACGGTGGTGGCGTCGATGGTTGCCCTCCACACTGCAAATTCGTCCACGTCGCCCTTGAAGAAACAGCCTGGCTTCACCTCGTTGTCCACGATGACCTCGCGTGCGCCGATGAAGAGGTTCGAGGTGGCAAATGCGGGCACCTCCGCTTCTCGGATGGTCTTCACAGCTTGTCCGTCGATGAAGAAGTTGGCAGAGATTCCCCTTCGCACGTTGAGTGCGATGTGGTGCCACTCGCCGTCGTTGTAGTTCACATTGCTGAGCACGGTGGTGTTGCCGTTGGTGTTGAGCGACGACTCTCCTCGGTAGGTGCGCAGGACGAGTGCCTGCGTCTCGTTGAAGTCTATCGACATCCTGTCGGTCAAGGAGACGAGTGATGCGCCGGCATTGACGTCCTTGTCGCCTTTGAACCACATGGAGAGGCAGTAGTCTTCCTGGTCACTAACGGCCTCCGTGGAGACGTCGGCCTTGATGTACGACGTGCCGTCGAGGTGTGCTGCCAAGTTCTTGTTGTTGAGGTTCCATGCCTCCTGCTCGAGGTAGATGTTATGTCCGCGAGCCACGTCGTTGACCACGGTGCCGTGCCCCTCGTTCATGGGCCAGTAACTATACAGTCCATCCATGAAGGTGGGGAGCGTCTTGTGCATGTGCTCCCTGAGCTGCATCGTCGTTCGGTTGGTGCTCCAGACAGCGAGTTCGTGAATGGCTCCGTGGAGACCTTGTCCCACGGTGAAATTGCCCCTGTTGTTATATACCGGCACAGGCACATGGTCGAAGAGCTTGAGTGTCTCGCTGTCGGTGCTCACCTCCACGGTGAGAAGGTTGCTGGTAGCGGAGTGCTCGTAGGAGATGGCCACGAAGACCCATACGTTGGCCGGTATGCAGTCTGTGCCTCCTGCCAATTGCTGTCCGTTGAGGGTAAGTGTTGCACGGCCTTCCTCGTTGACGGAGAGAGCCATCGTGTTGTTGGCTGAGCCATGTTCGAAGATGGTGCCTCCACTCTCTCTATAGAGCCACATGGAAGCGGCGAAGCTGGTGTTGGATACAGTGAGGTAACTATCTGACTTCACGCCATTTCCGTTGAGTTGTAGAGATACCATGTGGTCGATGGGAGCCTCGCTCAGGTTGCCCACGATGGTGAAGTTCTTCTCCCTCGTGAGATAGTCTGTGCGGATGGGCTCGTTCAGTCGTACATAGATGTCGTCGGTCGGTGTGAGGATGCCCGTATTGGGGTATGCCTGTCCCAAGAGGCGCGGACCATGGGTGTCCTTCACCACCTCGATCTCATCGCTCTGCCAGGTCACACCGCCGTCGCAGATGGTCTCCACGCACACCATGTAGTGTCCGTCGATGAGTGGCAGTGCGAAGGAATGGGACACGCTCGAGGCTTCGGGATCCATTACCGATTGGTC
>CADBBP010000126.1 GCA_902792855.1 uncultured Prevotellaceae bacterium | reverse complement strand
AAACGCCTCCTATGCTTGTACTACCATTCTCCTATACTTCTCCTTGGGTTCTCCTATGATGCGTATATGATGCTTCTTAGTTGCTCCTATGTCGGGGGTCGGGGCGGTTTCAGTCGCAGAGGACGTAGAGGTCGTCGCGGCGGTTGAGGAGGAGAAGGGGTTTGCCGGAGAGCAGCAGGCGCCGCTCGGGAGGGGGGAGGAGGAGGGGGACATTTGAAAGGCTTTGGAGGATTGTGGAGGGCAATATAAAAGGAGGTGTGAAAATTCACACCTCTTTTTATTGTCATACTAAGCATCTATCATTTACCTGATGCCCTCGCGCCACTTGGAGGCACCGATGCCCTTCTGGTAGATGGCACTGTTGCGCACCTTGTCGGTGTTGCGGTAGTAGAGGTTGTTGTCGTCACCCGACTTGCCCTCTATGCCACTTGTGCTGTGCATGGTGATGTATCCGAGGCTCTCGTCGAGAACGTCGGTGCCGTCACCTGCGTCATTGGTGGTGACATGCACAGGGTTGGGCTGGTGCATGAGCTCCTCTGGCGAGATGTCGTCAACTTTGGTGACCAGACCCTCGGGGAATTCATTGCCATCGATGGTGTTCCAATAGCTCCACTTGCCCAAAGCGTTTCCAGTAGCCTCGAATGCCGTTCCAGAGAAGATACTGTTACCGGTGAGGTTGGTGTTGGTGGAGTAGTTGTCAGCGAAGTGCAGTTCAATTTCTCCCGGTTCGCCATTGATTTGTCGGATGTCAGCACCCTGCTGGAAGAGTGGCCTGGTGTCATTCGACTTCTTGGTGAGGATGAAGAGGTTCTTCTTGCAAGTGATGCTGCTCCCTGTCGGAATGTACCTGATGTCGAAGATCTGTCGCCCGCTGCTGCGGGTTGAGAAGTTGATGAAGGTATTGTTCTCGAGGGTAATCTTGTACTGGATGTTGGGCTTCCAGTCAAGGTTCTTGCCGTTGTCAGTGAACATACAAGTACGTGGGCTGTCATAGAAGGTGTTGTTGCGCACCACCATGTTCTTGTAGATGTTGGACTTGGCAGAGTTGCCGTCGCCAGCAAACCAAGCATATCCACGTCCGTTGTTGTCGTAGAAGCCGCAGTTGTAGAATTCGTTGTCTTCGATGATCATGTTCTCGAAGGTCTTGATTCTGGAACCTTGCACACGGATGTAACCACGCACCATGCGCTGGAGTGAGCAGCGACGCATCTCGAATGACTGGAGCGTGACGCCCATGCCGTTGGAGTACATGTTGATGAAATAGTTACCGGTACCGTTTGATGCTCCGTTGAAGAACACAGCTTTCGGTGCGTCGAAATCGAGGTCCTCGAAGATGAGCGACTTGACATAGATGATGATGGATGGGCTCTCACCGCTCAGCGGCTGACGTCCGAACATGAAGTTGCACGATGCGTAAGCATTGCCGTTTGGCACGATGCCGTTCATGTAAACTTTAGCCTTGGCCTTTCCTGCAGCGAGGTCCGACGGCCTTGTACGCAGCGTGAAGCCCTTGGAGAGACTGACGTTGGTAGCGAAATAATACACTTTGTCACCCTCCAACTCGAAGATGGTGCCTTCAGCCATGGTCGGGTCGTTGATGAAGTCGTTGATGACATCATCGAGGCGGCAAGCGTTCCACTGTGCAGCTGCGGCCTTCTCCTCTTCGGTGATGGTGGCGGCGCTGCGAGTGATGGTGGCTCCGTTGACAGAGTGCTCGATGAGGATGGGCTCGCCCGGTGTACCGTCGGTACGCACGGAGAGCGTGTTGTAATACTTGTCCACCTGTGCCACGGGATTGCTGGAGTCCTCCACGTTGACATTATAGACAGAGTTCTCGTCGAGACCTGTTACAATCACATATCCAGCCTCGAGTTCCTGTGGTGTGAGCACATGGTGGTCCCATCCTGCCGGAATGGCGGCGTTGGGGTTGGCTGCTGATGGAACGATTCTCAGCACGTCGATTTTGTACTTGGTGCCGTCATCGGTGAGGTTGAAGTGCTCGGTGTATCTTTCAGTGGCGTCCTCAGCTTCATCGTAAGTGGGATCGATGTTGATGCGGAAAGAGTTTTTGGTGATTTCCGACTGCGAGAGGATAGCCGGGACGGGATAGCGCTCGTCGGTGGTGATGCCGCAATACTCGGCCCACCGTCTTCCAGCACCATATCCATACCAGTGAGAGTGATAAGCCTCGCCTTTCTTGGAAAGTGTGCGAATGGCAAAGCGGTAGTCATTGGCATACTCGAGGTTCTTGATGGACAATTCAAGTACGTCAGGACCCACGATGGTGTCCCAAAGTATTTTCTGCGGGTCTTCCCAGTCCACCGGTTCACCGCTTGCGACGTATGCCGGAATGGACATTTTGAGTTCATATCCTGCACATCCCTCGACGCCATACCAATAGAGTTTGATGGTGTTGAGGTCTTCCACGTGGCAAGCGTATGGGTCGTTGGGATATTCTCCCTTTCCCGTGTTCTCGTTGAGACGGAACATGGTCATGAATTCGCGCTCAGAAGTTGCGCTGACATCGTCGTCGTCATCCTTGCATGAGTTGAGTGCCGGCACGCTCATGAGGATCATCAACGCATATAAAAGTGATTTCTTCATATCTGTATTCCTGTTTTATGGTTAGTTGGCATAGCCATAGTAGTTCTTGTATGCTCCTGCTGCGCGCTGTATGGCGGCGTTGGGATAAGGCAGAATATAGCGTACGACAGGGAGTTGGCTTGCGTCGGCGAGAGGGAACGGCAAGGTTTGTGTCTTTCCGTAGTTGTCCACGATGAAAGCCCTTCCTGTCTCGTCACCCCTTGCGAAGCCATAAAGCGAGTAGAGGCACTGTGCCCTCGGTGCGCCTACACCGTCGTTCCACCAAGCATAGAAGTTGGCATAGTTGTCATATCCCGTGTGGGTGCGTACATTTTCGTATGGATTGAGGATGTCGAGCACCTGGAGTTGGGTGTTGGGATAGACGCTGGTGTTCTTGGGGTTGGCGACGATATTATAATACATATAGGTGGGCAGTTCCATGGAGCCCGGTATTCCGTCGTATGCGATGACGGCATCCATGTAGTCAGACGAACCGCCGGCCTCTTCTGCCATGGCGAGGTAGCGCAGGAAGGTCCAGTAAAGGACTTCGGAGTACTTGTTGTTGCGGACGAGGTCTCTCCATCTGGAGTTCTCGCCGGCGAGTTCCCACTTGCGCTCGTTGAGCACGAGGTTGAGGAAGGCAGCCTTGCTGTTGGCACTTTCCACGTATGTCTCCACCTTGTCAGCCCATGCCTCAGAGGGGAAGGCGCGCCTGCGCACTTCCTTCACTGCATCCTTGGCTTGCGCTGTAGGTCCTTCGTTGACTTCGTTGGCAGCCTCGGCATACATCAGCAGCACGTCAGCATAACGCATATAGGGGAAGTTGATGCCTGTTGATCCCTCACTTGTGGGGTCGGTGTTGGTGTTGGACCAGAACTTCGACCACTTGTTGTTGTGCACGGTGTAGTCAGCACGTACGATGGGCGTACCGTCATACTGGTAGTACCAGAGTCCGTTGACGTAGTCGCGTCTCAGGTCGAGGGTGTCGAAAGTGAAGCGATAGAAAGCGTTGAGGCGTGCGTTACCGCTCGAAGCTCCCCAGATGTTGGCACCAGTGGTTGAGCCTTCATAGAGCGAGCAGCTTGGTCCTTGGTTGTAGCCGATGTTTCCAGAAGCTTTGAAAGCAAAAGGAATTTCGAAGATGGGGTCGTCAGCGTTGTCAACAAGGTAGTTGCACTCGTCGATGAACACCTGCCTATAGGATTTCTCCAACTTGTGAGTGCCGGCATCGATGACCTTTTTGGCATATTCCATGGCCGTCTGATAATACTCCTTGTAGTTGGCGGGACGCTCCATGGAACCTCTGAACGAGGGGTCGCTTGTGTTGGGTCTGAGGGTGTAACCACCAGCCTGGAGTGCGATGCGTGCGATGAGAGCGTAGGCAAGTTCCTGTGAGCAGCGCTCCACGGTGGTCTCCTTGGACGACTGCATTCTCGGAGCGATTTCCTTGAGGTCTGCGAGCACTTGATCAAGCACGGCGTTTCTGTCCACCACGGGGAGCACGAAGTCACCCTCGCGGTAGTAGGTGGGTTCGAGTGAGAACGGCACGTCTCCGAAGTACCATACGAGGTCGGATACGAAGATGGCTCTGATGCACTTTGCCTCCCCCATCATCTGCACCACCTCTTCGATGCCGTCTTTGTAGAGGTCGCTCTGTTCGAGGTTGTAGATGAAGTTGTTGGCAGTCTCGATGCCTTTGTAGAGAGCCGTCCATGCGCTATTGATGGCACCTCCTTGGCTGGTGCACTCGAAACGCTGGTATCCTGTTTCGGTGGCCACCTCGCTGGCGTTGGCGGCGAATTCCACGTCGTTGTTCATGCATAGTCCCACCCAGAAAGTCTGTCCGTAGGTATTGTTGTTGAACATCTGTACATAGACGTTGTTCAGCGCGGTTTTGATTTCCGACTCTTTGGTGAAGATGTACTCGTTGGTCTGCTTGGAAGGTGCATCCACTTCAAGGTAGTCGTTGCAAGCAGTGAGCGAGGCCAGGGCGACACCGATGAGCAAAATATTTCTAAGTTTCATATTTCCGTTGTGTTAGGATTAGAAGGTGATGTTTGTACCGAAAACGAAGCTACGGTTGCGCGGGTAGCGGTTGTAGTCCATGCCCGGTGTAAGTCCTGTCTGAATGTCCACCTCGGGGTCATATCCGGAATAGTCGGTGATGATGAAGAGGTTGGATGCGCTGAGGTAGAACCTTGCCTTTGAGAGGCCGATTTTCTTGACGACGTTTGATGGCAGCGTGTATCCGATGGTGACGTCGGACAGACGCAGGAAGGAACCGTCCTCAATGAAATAGGAATGTGTGACGTTGTTGGTGATGTCGGAGGGGTTCCAAAGCTTCTTGCCTGCATTCATGGCGATGTACTCGTCGGTGGCTCCGTCGTCGTAGTAGTTCTTATAGACGTTCTCAAAGTCGCTGTCACGAGTGTATCTCCACCCATCTTTGAACTTCGAGAGCACGTTGGTGAAGGTTGTTTGGCCCTTTGCCCCGGAGACGGATGAAAGAGCGTAAGCGGTGGCATTGTTGATGTCGAAGTCGAGCATGTAGGAGAAGTTGCAAGCGAAGTCGAAGTCCTTCCACTGTCCGCTAAGTCCGAAACCGCCTTGGTACTTGGGGTTGGTGTTACCTATGACCTTGCGGTCGTCGGTGATGTTGGGGTCGTCGGAAGCGGTGATTTGACCGTCACCGTTGAGGTCCTTGAACTTGATTTTGCCGGGGAGTGTAGCCACGCCGGAGTTGGAGTCATCGAAGACAGTGTTGATGACAGTACCAGGCTTTGGCACAGCGAGGAAGTTCTGGTTGGGGTCGAAGTCGAACTCGTCGGACGAGTAAAGACCGTCATAGACGAAGCCGTAGATGAGACCCACCTCGTCACCCACGCGGAGACAGTAGTCGTTGTAACTTGACTTCCACCTACCATTCTGGTTCCAGAGGACTTTGTCGGTATTGTTGAGTTTCTCCACCACCATCTTGTTGTGTCCAAAGGTGAGGTTGGCACTGAGCACATAGTCCTTTCCTCTAAGCAGGTCGGCGTTAAGCGTCAACTCGTAACCCTTGTTGGAGACCTCTCCGATGTTCTGTGTCTGCTGTGTGTATCCACTTGTTGTGGGCAGCGGTGAGGAGTAAAGCAGGTCGCGTGTGTTGTTCCAATAAACCTCCGGTGTAAGGGTGAGCCTTCCGTTGAAGAGGCTGATGTCGAAGGCGAGGTTGCGGGTGAGTGTTGTCTCCCATTTGATGGCCTCGTTGGGCAGTGTGTTGCCTACATTATAATAAGGTTCTCCAAGTGCGGTGCTCTCTCCGAAGCCAGGGCCTCCGGTAGCGCTGATGGCATAGAGATATCTCCAGAGGTCGTCTCCAATGCGGTTGTTACCAGAGAGACCGATAGCGAAACGCACCTTGAGTTGGGTAATCCAATCCACATCTTTGAGGAATTTCTCTTGTGAAGCGACCCATCCAGCCGATACGGAGGGGAAGTAACCCCACTGATGCCCCGGTGCGAACTTGGAGCTGCCGTCAGCACGCATGGTGACGGAAACGAGGTACTTGTGCATGTAGTTGTAGGAGGCTTGTCCGAAGAAGGAGGCCATTCTGTCAGCGGTGCTGAGGGTGCTTTCAGCATTCCATGCGGAGCCGAGAGTCATGTTGGCCCATGCACTTGAAGCGTCGATGTCGCGTCCGAAATAGCGGTTGCGCATGTACTCCTGCTTGTACTGGCTGTCATGGATTTCCTGACCGAGCAAGAAGGAGAGGTTGTGGTCGTCCTTGATGGTGAGGTCATAAGCAGCAGTGTTGGTCCAGGTGTACGATGAGGTTCTGCGGTCGGTGATGGCTGCCAAACCAAGGTTGTTGTTGCCTTGTCCTTCCTTTGTCATGAATCCCCAGAACTGGTTGTTGTCCCTGAATGACATGGAGTGAGCGAAGTCGGTCTTCAGCCTCAGTCCAGGGAGGGGTTGCCAGTTGAGAGAGATTTGGTTGACGTAGGTGTATTGGTGCTGCTTGCGCTGGTTCTGACCGATGTCGCTCTTTGGGTTGGTGTAAGCAAAGATGGCCTCGTCGTCGGGGTCCACGGTACGGGGGTCCCAGAAAGCGAACTCCCTCAATCCATTGGTGGGACGGTAGCGCAGCACGTCGATGATACCTCCTGAGCCCACGCCCTCGCCACCGGCACCGATGTCACGGCGATAAGTGAACTTGGGATTGTAGGTGAAGGAGAGGTTGTCGGTGATGTTGACCATCAACTTGGTGTTGATGTTTGTTCTTCTCACTCCTGAGCTGAGGATGATACCCTTGTCGTCGGTCTGTGTGAAAGAGACGTTGAATTTCACCTTCTCATTACCACCACCGATGGTGACGTTGGCCATGTAGTTGAGCGGAGTCTCCCCCATCACCTCGTCCTGCCAGTCGTGTGTGACGGCACGCTGATAGACGTCCATGTCATCACGGTTTCCGAAATTGCCACGGAAATACTTGGCGGCGTTGCTTCGTGTGGAGCCGGCAGCGGCACGGTCCCACTGGTAACGCACGAAATCGGGTGTGTTCATGAGGTCGAGCGTCTTTGAGAGGTGGCTGACGGTGAGGCGGCCATTGAAGCTCACCTGCACCTTTCCAGCCTGCGCCGACTTGGTGGTGACGACAATAACGCCGTTGCCACCACGTGCACCGTAGATGGCGGTGAGCGATGCATCCTTCAACACGTCGATGGATGCGATGTCGCTTGGCGGGATGTCATTGATGTTGTCAGCCTCGAAACCGTCAATGATGTAAAGAGGCCTGTTTTCCGATGTAACAGACGTAGCACCGCGCACACGGATGTTGATGTCGGCACCCGGCTGTCCGTCAACCGTAGTGATTTGCACACCGGCGATTTTGCCTTGCAGTGCCTCAGCGGCCGATGACACTGGCACGATGGCGAGTTTCTGTCCGGAGACAGAGCCTACGGAGCCGGTAAGGTCTTTCCTTGCCCTGCTGGTGTAACCCACGACGACGACTTCCTCCATGGAGGCGACATCGTCCTTCATCACAACGTTCATGGTCGGGGAAGCTTCCACCTCCTCTGTCACCATTCCGATGTAGGTAATGACCACTTGCTTTGCTTTGTGCAGCGTCAGCGAGAAGTTTCCGTCAATGTCGGTAACAGTGGCATTTCCTGGTGCGTTTTTCTCTGCCACAGTAGCTCCGATGATGGGTTCACCACTTGAGTCAACGACTTGCCCTTTCGCAACAGTCTGTGCCAGCGCCTCTGGTGGTGCGAGCACGAAGAATGCGGCTAAGATGCAAATCTTACATAATAGTCTCATTGCGTGATTCATACATGTTAGGTTTTTAATTAATATTGATTGAATTGGTAAATAATGCTTGCGAAAGCGTCTATTTTAGGCCTTTTTATGGCCGACTTTTAGTAGTCCTGATGGAGACGTCTTTAAATAATCTTTGCAAAATTAGCAAAAATTTGCAATTTGTGGGTGGATTTTTTCGTCTAAAATGTGTAAAAAATGCTAAAAGTGAGAAAAAGCACGTTTTCAGAGCAGTTTTTTTTCTATTTCAGACATATTTTCCCCCTAAATGATGATATTGTCCACCTCCCCTTCCATAAAAAAACCTATCTTTGCATCGAAGTTATTACAATGATAATAGGTTTTATTCTTCAGGTATTCATGTATAGAGATTTTTAAAATGCCAAATCGACGCCGCCAAATCCGTGAGGACAGCGCGGCGTCTTTCATTACAGCATGGCCGATGGCGATGGTCACGCATGCAACCAAATCATTTTTTGAAGCCTTCATCCATCATCAAGTCGATTATATTTATAGAAATTCGTACCTTTGCCATCGAAATGAGAAAGAGATGCAAGTCATGGGCATTGGCAGTTTTGCTACCCTGCGTGGTTTTCGGTCAGAGCGACTTCCGCAGCGAGACAAGTGTGGAATTGCAGAAGACGTTTCACGAGCGTTGGCAGGCTGGTGTTGAGTTGGAGGTGCGCACTCGTGACGACCTGTCGGCCATCGACCGGCTCTCCGCCGGTTTGCAGGGTGGTGTCAAGGTGCTTCCTTGGCTGAAATTGTCATGTGGCTATGTCTTCTTGGGCGACCACAACAAGCGCATCTCCCACTACGAAGCGGGCGACCGCGACGTGTTGAAAGGCATGGCTCAGCCCGGCGAGCGCAAGAACCTCCGCGAATACTGGGGGGTGCGCCACCGCCTATATGCCTCCGCCACGGGGAAATGCCATCTTGGCCGATGGCACATGTCGCTCCGCGAGCGTTGGCAATACACCTACCGGCCGGAACAGATTGTTGACAGCCGCTACAACTATGTATATAAAAAAGGTGACAACGCCCCCCACTTCTACCATGGCGATGCCAAGAACGTGCTGCGCAGCCGTCTATCGGTGGAATACGACATTCGCCACTGTCACCTCACGCCCTTGGCCAGTGTCGAGACATGGCACGCTTGGTCCTTGGAGCAGGTGCGCTATACCGTCGGTGCAGCATGGAAAATCAACAAGCACCATGTGTTGGAGGCATGCTACCGCTACCAGCACGAGAGCCATGTGGAAGACGACACACCCCACCGGCACATCATAGGTTTTTCCTGGCAAGTGAAGATATGAGCATGAAGGGATTGAAGAAAGGCAAGGCGCATGGCACATGCCATGCCATCAGTTGGTTGGCAGCCCTGCTGTTGACCTTCCTGCTGTCGTGTGCCGACGAGCCCTACGAGGGCACCCCCGATGACGTTCCTCGCACCAATCTCCCCTTCGTCTGCCTCTCCACCCCCGATGGCACCGACATCACCCGCAACAGCACGGAGGGCGTGACGGTGGAGATGACGTATGTGGGCGGTGAAGAACCACTCTCCTTCCATGCAAGCGTGAAAGGGCGCGGCAACACGAGTTGGATAGCTCCCAAGAAGCCCTACTCCATCACCTTTGACGAGGCTCGCTCACCCTTGGGCCTCCCATCCGGGAAAGATTGGGTGTTGCTTGCCAACTACCACGACCCGTCGTTGATGCGCAACGGGCTCGCCTTTTACCTTGGCGGCGTGGTGGGCGGCAACGCCGACGTGCCACAGGCATGCTTCGTGGACTTTTTCCTCAACAACCTCTATCGTGGTGTCTATCAATGGTGTGAGAGCGTGGAAGGCGTTTGTGCCCGTTTGGGGTCCGACGTGGTGTTGGAAGTGGACGGCAAGGCACGCTACCACGATACCAATTTCCACACGACCCACCTCTACCATCCGCTGACCATCCACCACCCCGAGGTGTCGCCCGGCGACCCCGACTACCAAGCCATCGCCTCCTACGTCCAACGTGCAGAGGATGCCTTGTATGGCGAGCATTTTCTTGAAGCGGAGGGAGGCTACCGCCAATACCTTGACATGGAGTCATTTGTGGAGTGGTTCCTGGTGAACGAGATAGCCAAAAACAACGACGCCGCCTTCTACACCAGTTGCCATCTGCATTTCGCCTGGGGTGGCAAGCTGCGAATGGGGCCGTTGTGGGACTTCGACCAGTCATTCGGAGCCTACCGATACGAGGGACGCCGGAAGATTGTGAACGACCCGGAGGGTTTCTACCTCCGCCATGCCGGGTGGTATGAGCGTCTGTTCCAAGACCCGGCCTTCATATCACGTGTGCGAGAGCGTTTTCTCCACTACGACGCCCACCGCAATGAGTTGCTGGCCTATGTAGATGCCACGACCTCACTTTTGGAGGCGAAAGTGTTTTTGGACAACTGCCTGTGGGGGCGCTTGGGCCGCAAGTCAGCCCCCCAGTCGCAGGTGATGGATGCCTACCACGCGGAGAGCGAGAAATTGAAAACGTGGATTTCCCGCCGCATGGAATGGATGCGGTCACACTTGGAAGAGT
>CADBBP010000125.1 GCA_902792855.1 uncultured Prevotellaceae bacterium | reverse complement strand
CCCACGAGTCGTGAGACGTTGAAGCTTTCCGTATATTCGCTCATATCGACGCGAATGAGGTCTTCTGCGCTTCCAAACATCTGCTCTGCGAGTTTCTTGGCCAGATAGGTCTTGCCCACTCCGGTAGGACCCAGAAACATAAAGGCACCGATGGGGTGGTTGGGGTCCTTGAGACCTACGCGGTTGCGTTGGATGGCCTTCACCATCTTCTCTATGGCGGCATCTTGTGCAATGACGGCTTTCTTCAATTCATTGCCCATGTTGCGCAACCTCACGCCTTCTGCTTCGGCCATGCGCTGAACGGGTACGCCTGTCATCATCGAAACTACGTCTGCCACTTCACTCTCTGTCACTTCCTCGCGCTTGCCGTCATCACCCTTGCTCCATTCGTCATTCATCCGCTGGAGCTCTTCCTCCATTTGTGTCTGCATGTCGCGGTAGCGTGCTGCCAGTTCGTAATTTTGGTTGGACACGGCATTGCGCTTCTTCACTTTCACCTCCTCGATTTCTTTTTCCTTTGCTGCAATCTCTGGCGGTATCTGTGCATGCTGCAGGTGTACGCGGGCACCCACCTCGTCCATGGCATCAATAGCCTTGTCGGGGAAGGAACGATCGGTAACGTAACGCTCTGTGAGTTTCACGCAACTGTTGAGAGCTTCCTCCGTGTAGTTTACGTGGTGATGTTGCTCGTATCGATCCCTGATGTTCTGTAGTATTTGTAAGGTTTCCTCGGATGAGGTGGGCTCCACCATCACTTTTTGGAAACGCCGTTCCAGAGCACCATCTTTTTCAATGCTGTTCCTGTATTCGTCGAGCGTGGTGGCACCGATGCACTGTATGGTGCCTCTTGCCAATGCAGGTTTGAGGATGTTGGCGGCATCCATGGAGCCTGGTGTGGAGCCTGCTCCGATGATGGTGTGCACCTCGTCGATGAAGACGATGATGTCGGGGCTTTGCTCCAGTTCCTTGATGAGTGCCTTGATGCGCTCCTCGAATTGTCCACGATATTTGGTGCCTGCCACAACGGATGTGAGGTCGAGGCTGACGAGCCGTTTATTGAAGAGGATGGGCGATGTGCGGTGTTTGACAATCATCTGGGCCAGCCCTTCGACGATGGCACTCTTGCCCACGCCGGGTTCGCCGATGAGTATGGGATTGTTTTTCTTACGCCGACAAAGTATTTCCATCACTCGCTGCATTTCTTTCTCCCGTCCCACCACGGGGTCGAGCTTGCTTTCTGCTGCGGCTTGGGTGAGGTCGGTAGAGAAATTGTCCAGCACAGGGGTCTTGCCGGCTGGTTTGCGAGTTTGTGTTGTCGTGTTTTGCGACGTGTTGCCCGGGGTGGTGCCCATGCCCATGTCGTCATCCTCCTCGACATCGTCGGGAAGACCAATGCCGTCCTGTGTCTGTCCGGCTTTTTGCTGAAAATATTTCAATGTTTCTGAATAGTCCATGTTGTTTTGTTCCAATACAATCTTTGCGCCATTGTTAACCTTGTCGTGAAGCATTGCGAGCAACAAGTGCTGCACGTCCACAGTCTCTGTGCGTTGAAGGCGTGCTTCCAGCACGGCGAGTTTGAGGATGTTGCTGGCTTGGTCGTCAAGCAACAGTTCGCGTGGATTGGCCACGACGGCTCCTGCCCTTTGCCTCACGCGGCTTTCAAGGGCTTCTTTCATGGAGGGCAAGTTAACCGAAAATCTCTCAAACAATCTTTTCACCTCTGTGGAGCGCCCTCTCAGTATGCCCATCAAGAGGTGCTCGGGGCTCACACATTGACTGGCAAGGCGAGTTGCTTCCTCACGGCTATAGGAGAGTATCTCGGATACTCGTGGTGAAAACTGGCTTGTCATAATTCGTTACCTTTATTATTCTTTTAATACCTTTATTTCTTCATCAATTACTACTATAACTTATCAAAGAGTGTGCCAAAATCTATCATTTTCCGAAAATACGCATATATTCTTCTTCGAAGTTGGGGGTGAAAAAGTCCTTTCCCATCTTTTCCTTGATTTCATCCTTGCTGAAAAAACGTCCTCCGGCAAGTTCGCCGGGGTTGGGGCTTACAATTCCGTCGTAGGTGGTGGCAAACACATACACCAATTCGCGCTCTCGTTTGCTTTCGAACACATATTTGCATATAAAACGCTCATTGAAGTCTGTAACCCCCAATTCCTCGCCCACCTCTCGACGCAGGGCATGCGACACGCTTTCGCCGTAGTCCACATGCCCTCCAGTGGCGGTGTCCCATTTCCCGGGTTGTATGTCCTTCCATTCGGGGCGTTTCTGCAGAAAAAGTTCGCCTTGGCTGTTGAAGAGGTGAAGATGTACGACGGGGTGGAGGATTTTGGAACCATCGTGGGCTTGTTTCCTATTGATGCTGCCCAAGACGTGCCCTTCCTCATCGACAATTGGGAATAGTTCTTTCTGGTTGTCCATCATGCTGAGGTGTTGCAATGGTGTCATTTCAGTCTCAACACTTGCGTGAAGCAGTTGGGGAAGAGGTTGCCGATGGGTTGTGGGCTTTGCTTGAAGATGCCGAAAACACAACTACCGCTACCTGTCATTTGGGCGTAAGCGGCACCTTGGTCATAGAGTTTCTCCTTGATTTGGCCAATAACAGGGTGGATGTCGAAGATGGATTGCTCGAAATCGTTTGTGAGTTCGTCGCGCCAGGTGTCGATGGGCTGTCTGACAATGTCGCGGCAGCACTTTTCGGGTTTGTGTGGCTGTATTTTGGAGAAGGCTTCGCGGGTGGAAACTGCGATGTCGGGTTTCACCAGTGCCAGGAAATAGCCTGCAAGGTTGCCATAGTCGTCGTCTGCGGGTTCGAGTATTTCACCCTTTCCCTGTGCGAAGGCTGTCTCGGAGGTGATGAAGAAAGCGCAATCTGCTCCCAACAATGCCGCATAGCGCTCCATTTCGGCAATGCCCATGTTCAGGTGGAACATTTCGTCGAGCAGTCGTATCATGTATGCCGCGTCGCTCGAACCGCCTCCCATGCCGGCTTGTGTGGGAATGCGTTTGCACAGGTGTGCATGAATGCGTGGAAGCCTGAAGTCTTTGGCAAGCAAGTTGTAGGCTCTTACCACCAAATTGCTCGCCTCATCGCCCTCAACGGCCATACCTGTGACTTTCAAGTCACAAGGTGTGTCGCTGGGGAAGTCGTGGTCCATCTTGTGTACGGATAGTGCATCGTAAAGTGGAATGGGGTAGAAGACGGTCTCCAGGTTGTGGTAGCCGTCTGTGCGTCGGGACACGATGTTGAGGCCCAGATTTATTTTTGCACAAGGGAATATGGTCATGTCACAGTCAGGCTTTGATTAATGCTACAAAAGTATTTTCTTTTTTTCAAAAAACCAAATATTTCTATCGATAAACAATAAGAAAGGTGTGTATTCCCCTATTTTGACGTGCTCGTAGATACAATGGCGTCGGTGCGTATGGTTTGTTGCTTGCCGGGGATGTCAAAGGTGAGTGTGGCACCGTCTGCTCGGACGTCGATGGTGACGGGAGCGCCCATGACCAGCGGGAGATTCACATCTCCGTGCCCTGCGGGAAAACCACATAACACAGGAATGCTGTATTTCTTCAGATATTGTCTGTAGAGACTCTCCACGCTATCATAGTCGATGTCTGCTCGACAGCCGGTGAATTCTCCCAACACCACGCCTCGGCATCGGGAAAGCACCCCGTTAAGCATCAGCATGTTGAAGAGGCGGTCGAGATTGTGCATCGACTCCTCCACTTCTTCAATAAAAAGGATGATTCCGTCATTGGCGGTAGCATCGGCTTGTGTATTGAGAAGGGGTGCGAAAGTGCAAATGTTGCCTCCCACCAATACGCCACTGGCTCGTCCGGTGATGTTGCAAGGATGTGCTGGCACTTCGTAACGAGGGATGCTGCCCATGAGCAGGTCGCGCATGAGCATGCTCGTTGCGTTGTTTCCACCCGAGGGGCCGAGAAAAGAACTCATGGTACCGTGTACGCTCATCACACCAGCGCATGTCTGCAAGCCGTGAAGTGTAGTGATGTCGCTGAACCCTACAATCCACTTTGGATGCGAAGCAAGTTCTTGGAGCGTCAATTCGTTGACATATTGGATGGTGCCATAGCCACCTCTATTGCAAATGATGGCTTTCACCTCAGGGTCGGCCAATGCCCATCTGATGTCGGCCACGCGCTCCTCCACCGTGCCGGCATATTTTCCCAGATACACCTTTCCCACGTTGGGACCTACGACAGGTGTCAGTCCCCATCCCTTGAGCACTTTCACCGTATTATCCACATTCTCCATTGATGTGGCGTATGCAGGTGAAATGAGGGCCACCTTGTCGCCAGATTTCAGGAAGGGCGGCGCCATGCATCGACCATTGGTTTTATCGGTAGGTTGGTTGTCATTGTTGCTCTCGTGTACAGTCAATGCAAATGCACTTGTACAACAGAAAATAAGGATGGTACTGATTACCCTTGCGAGACTTCTTGTCATGTCTTATGTTGTCTTTTTGGTTTTTTACGTTGCAAAATTAGTCATTATTCCCCACATTCCATAAAAAAGAGGCGATGAAAATCGCCTCTTTTGTGAGTTTCCCTTATTGTATTCAAGACTTTTGCTTCTTGTCTTGGGTTGTTATTTCACGATGAAATCAATGGATTGGAGGTCTTTGTCAAGCGATGAACTGCCATATAATATCTTGTAGCGTCCAGGGCGGGTGGACAACTCGTCGATGGATGCATCATAATATTCAAAAGCCTCTCCGTCGAGGGTGATGACGGCTTTTCCTGTCTCTCCGGGTGAAAGTTCGATGCGTTGGAAGCCCTTGAGAGATTTGATGGGGGCGTCGGGGTAGTCAAGGGCTTTCACATAAACCTCCACGATTTCCGTTCCTGCTTGTTTCCCTGTGTTGGTCACCGGTACGGTGAGACGCACTTTCCCGTTGGCTTTCATCGACTTGCTTGAAAGTTTGCCTTTGCCATATTCAAACGAAGTGTAGGACAGTCCATAGCCAAAGGGATAAAGAGGTTTGCCACGGAAATAGCGGTAGGTGCGGTTCTCCATGCTGTAGTCGAGGAAATCGGGCAGGTCAGTTGTTGAGGAATAGAATGTCACTGGCAGTTTGGCACTGGGATTGCAGTCGCCGAAGATGATGTCTGCCAGGGCTTTGGCACCGCCTTGTCCACCATACCATGCTTGAAGAATGGCGTTGCATTGTTCCTCTATGGTTGAGAATGCGATGGCGGAACCGGAGCAGTTGACATAAACCACGGGCCGTCCCGTTTTTTTCATGGCATGCACAAGGCGTTGCTGCACCTTTGGCAGTTCGATGTCGGCCTTGTCGCCTCCCTCACCTTCCATTTGTGCAGAAATGCCGCCGATGACAATGATGGCGTCGGCATCCTTCACTTCATTTGCCAGTTCTGTGTAGTCTGCAAGGTTTCGCTCACAAATGTCACCTCTGAACATGGCGAAGTTTCCGTTACCTCTCTTGTATTCCAAAAGCACGTCGTAGGTCTTCCCTTTTTCAACGGGGAATGACTTGTATTGCATTTCTCTGCGGAAGAAGCCTCTCCGGCGGTCGCCTGCTTGTGCCACTTCAACGGTGTCGCCATTGACGAGCAACAAGTATCCATTGTCGCTCATGAATGAATATTTCATCTCTCCGGTAAAGGTTGATGTGTATTTCCCGGTTGCTCTCACCGACAGTTCATCATTGTTCACGCCTTCGGCAAATCCCCAGGCACCAAATGTGGAGAAATTCATTTCATTGTAGTAGTCAGTCTTCACCGGCTCGCCTTTCAATTCCTTGTTGTTGAAGAATTCTACGAAAATACCCTTTCCGTTGTTGAAATCCTGAAGGTGGTGCACCGTATTGTACTCATCGGCCAGTTCGCATGCCTTGTGGTAGATGACGCGTGCATTAGGCAAGGCATTCTTGATGCCTTGGAGCAAGGTGCGTGTGTGTGCTGGCGTGGGCGTCCCACCATAGTTGCCGTTGAGCAGTGCTGCGTCGTCGGCATTGGGACCCACCACGGCGATGGTCTTCACGTCCTTTGAAAGTGGCAGGATGCCATCATTCTTGAGCAACACGATGGACTCTTGTGCCGCCTTGGTGGCGAGTTTGTCGTTCGCTTCGCTGCTGATGACTTCAGGCTTCAATCCAGCCCAAGGAAGCATCTCCGACGGGTCGAACATGCCGAGCTCGAAGCGTCCGAGCAATGTCTTCCTCAAGTGTTGGTCGAGTGTCTCCTCTTTGATGAGCCCTTTTTGAAGTGCCTCAGTCAGCACCATGAACACCTTGCCGCATTCCAGGTCGGTGCCGTTGAGCACAGCGTCCACAGAAGCAGACAGGGGGTCGGGATGCGTCTCATGCTGTCCTTTGTTGTAAAAATTGTTGATGGCGTCGCAGTCGGTGAGCACGATGGCGTCGTAGCCCCATTTGCGGCGAAGGATGTCAACGAGCAGACGGTCGCTGGTGCAGCATGGCACCCCCTCATACCGGTTGTATGCACACATCACCTCGCGCACATTTCCCTTTTTCACCAATGCCTTGAAAGCGGGCAAGTAGGTTTCCCACAAGTCACGCATCGACACGGAGGCATTATAGCTATGGCGCAAGGGTTCAGGTCCGCTGTGTACAGCGTAGTGCTTGGCGCAAGCGTGTGTCTTGAAATACTTGTCGTCATCGCCCTGCATGCCAAGGACGGTCTGTACTCCCAACACGGCGTTCATATAGGGGTCTTCACCACAGGTTTCCTGCCCACGTCCCCAACGTGGGTCGCGGAAGATGTTGACATTGGGACACCAGAAAGTTAGTTCGGGGTTGCCTGGATAGTAGGTGACGCCCATGGGCACGTTGAACACATTGTGGTCGGAACGGTTCCAGTTGGCACGTGCCTCGTCGGAAACGGTGGAGAATACGTCATAAAACAGTTTTGGGTCGAAGGAGGCGGCCATTCCAATGGGCTGTGGATAGACGGTGTAGCCTCCTTGCCTCACACCGTGGCAAGCCTCGCTCCACCAGTTGTATGAAGGGATGCCAAGCCGGTCGATAGATACGGACTTGTTCATCATTAATCCTACTTTCTCCTCTGGTGTGAGCAGCGAGAGAAGGTTCTCCACCCTCTCTTCATAGGACAGACGTGTGTCCAGATAGGGATATCCACCTTCCGTGAAGTTTAGGTTGACGGTGCTTTGAGGGGTTTGTGCAGGTGACAGTTTGTGGCTCACATCAGCCTTGACGGTGAGTGAGCCAAGGGTCTTCCCATAGTTGTCTGTCAATTCTATGCTGCGTGAGGTCTTTCCGTTCAGTGTAGCTGGTGTGAGAACCACCATCACTTTTGTCTCTTCACCGGGCGAGATGGCATTTTGTGGATAAATGGCCTTTATGCACTCGCATGAAGTGACAGGTTTTCCAAAGAGAATGGGTGTCTTGGAGATGTTGCGCATGGTGAATGTGTGGCAAACGGCACCACGAGCGGCCTCAATAGGGCCGAAATCCCATTCATAGGTGTTGAATTTTGCAATTCGGTTCTGTTGTGCATGGATGGATGCGGCCAATAAAAGGCAACCGCAGGTAATGAGCAAAAACTTTTTCATATCTTTTGGTGTTTTTTTCCCTTAAACTGTAGTGGAAATCTGTTTGGGTGTGTAGGAGGTGTTATTTGATGGTTTTCAATAAGTTTTCCAAAGCCTCCCTTCGCTCTTGCCATGTATGATAGTCAGAGGCACGCAGGGTGTGGATAGTTTTGAAATGCTGTTTTGCATCGGTGGCCGCCATCGGCTTGTCGGTGCTTGCGACGATGACGCATGGGGGTGCCTGACCTTCCGCTACAAGCTTGTCGGCGATGGCATCGGCTCCTCCCACCTTGAACCAGCTTTCGATGGTGTCGTCTGCACCCGGTATCAAGTGGACGAGATGTTTCACCTCATTTGTGCCGGGAGGGAAGTAGCAAGCCTGCTGGCTGTTGAGGTCGTAGCTCACACGGCCGTGGGCGATGTCTCCCATGGTGGAAAAACTATAGGTGTTGTATGGGTCGTTGCAAATGCTGTATTTGAAACCCTTGTCGGGTGACAAGAACATGTTGTTGGGGTCGGCTATCGGCGTGCCGTCAACGATGAAGCAATATTTGAACACCTCGGCTATTCCTTCCTCCAAGGTCATGCTCCACACTCCCTCGTCATCTTTTACCATTTCCATCTTGTCGGCATATCCCTCACATTGGAGCAGCACTTTTTGGGCATTTGGTGCTTTCAAGCGGAATGTGACGGTGCCTGGGGCGAATTCGGGTGAGATGATGGGACGTGGAAAAAGACGTGCCATCACTCCTGGGGTGAAAGGTTCTTCCTTTCCCGTGGCAGCAGGTGCAGGTTTTCCTTGGCGCATGGCTTGCTCAGAAGCCTTGGGGTTGAAGAGGAGGCGTAATGTCTTATCCAGAAAGAACTTGGCGTTCATCCACGTGTGTCCAAACTTGTCAGTGGTGAACTCCTTCACGGTGTGAATGCCCTTTTTGTCGAGAAATTCCATGTAGTCCCTTCCCGTGCCGTAAAGGAAATCGTCAGTGCCTATTCCCAACCAGAAAAGGTGGAGTTTGGAATTGGTGTCCATGGCGTTGTCGTACACATTAGGGATGTCGGTGGATGTGAACGAACTGTAAGAGCACAAGTAGGAGAATTTGTCGAGGTTGCGCAGACCGTTCGACAGTCCCTGATTGCCTCCACGAGAGAATCCTCCAATGGCACGATGGTCACGGTCGTTGATGGTGCGGTAGTTGCGCTCCACGTATGGCATCAAGTCCTCGATGAGGTCTTTGCTGAACACATCGTTCCCAAATCCCATCTGCGGCATCTGGCCAGTCTTCGATGGCGGGAGCAACTTGTAGGGGTTGCCGTAAGGAAGCACTACCACCATCTCCTTGGCGGTGCCATCGGCCAGCAGGTTGTCAAGGATGTAGTTCACTCTGCCTACTTTGTAATAGACTTCCTCTGTATCGGTCGTCCCGCTGATGAGATAGAAGACGGGATATTTTTTTTGGCTGTCGGTGTAGTATGATGGTGGGAGATAAACGATGGCGTTGTTCGTGGCGCCAAGACTCTTCGAATAATAGTGAATGTATTCCACACGTCCGTGAGGCACGTTGCGGATGTCGTGGGGCAATGAGCCTTTGGGATTTGAAATCTCCAAAAGGCTGTTCTTGAATCCCTCGTTGGGGAAATATTGTTCACAGAGAGGGTCCATCACGCTTATGTCGTCCACCTCGAAATGATAGGGATACATGTCGGGGGCGGCGGGGCCTAACGTGGCCTTCCACAATCCGGTTTGTGCATCCCGCTCCATGGGGTGTTTGCCGGCGAACTGCACATCGATTTCCACTTTTTTGGCGTTGCCGTTTTTGTAGAGGAATGTAACGGTGCCATCGGGGTTGCATACGGTTGAGGTGGAGGGATGCGTCTGGGCGGCGACATTGACACACATGGCGAGTTGCAAGGTCGCCACGACAACTGTCTTCATGCACAGATGGTGCAGATGGTGATGATGAGTATGAGTCATAAATGTTCGGTTTTTTGTTCGAGTGCAAAAATACAGTAAATATGACACATCCTTTGTCTTTCTTGTATCTAATAACACACGAAATGTAACCCAATTGTGGTTTCTGTATTCCTTGACCATTTTGAATCTTGTTATCGTTTGTAAATAAAAAGGAAAAGACCAGGAATTTGCATTTCTTAACAAGATTATGTGGCTTATGAGGAGGATTTGTCGTATTTTTGTACAATCATCATGGGGAATGGTTCATTCCTCATATTTGGAAGGACATCAATACATTATTATATATGAAAGTCATCATCATCAACGGTAGCCCGAAGCCTGACGGCAACACAGCGACAGCCCTTCATGAAGCTGAGCGTGTCTTGCAACAACAAGGTTTGGAGACAGAATGGATCCATATTGGGCATCTGTCCATTCACGGCTGCATTGCCTGCAACAAGTGTTGGAACACAAATGTTTGCGCATTCAATGACATTGTAAACGAGTTGTCAAAAAAGATGCTTCAGGCTGACGGCTTGTTGGTTGGTACCCCCGTCTATTTCGCCTCACCCAATGGAACATTGTTGTCTTTGCTCGACCGGCTATTCTACTCCAACCTTCATACAGACTGGAGCATGAAAGTGGGTGCTTCTGTATGCATCGCCCGTCGTGGGGGGGCCACGACTACAATGGATGTTCTCAATAAGTATTTTCTCAAGACCAACATGCCGGTGGTTCCGTCGCAATATTGGAGCATTGCCCACGGCACCGACCCTGGCGAGGTAATCCGCGACGAAGAGGGTATGCAGACCATGCGACAACTCGCCCTTAACATGGCATTCCTCATCAAATCCATTCATCTTGGGATGAAGCAATTTGGCTCTCCCAAGATTCAAGAAAAACTTGTTGAAACGCATTATATCAGATAATACAAGCGTTTAAATGA
>CADBBP010000124.1 GCA_902792855.1 uncultured Prevotellaceae bacterium | reverse complement strand
CAAATCCATCAAAGAGATACAGCAACAACGCCGAGCGACCGATAAACTGTCTCCGTGGGCAGAGTTATTAGGCGTGAAAGTAAAGAAAAGCGATGATCCGATTCTCTCGCAATTCCAAACTGCTGACAATGACTCCCGCCCTCTCCGCTTAGTGATGAGAATATCGCAAATAAAATGAGATTTATTTGCGTATCTCGTTTTTTTTTCGTACCTTTGCGCCCGATTTGCGGAAAATGCGCATTATAGACCCGAAAATAGAGCATGAGGTACTGCATCTGATTGGTGAAACGGCCGATCAGATGGGTTTGGAGTGCTATGTCATCGGAGGATGGGTGCGCGATTTGTTCTTGCAGCGGGAGAGTACGGATATCGACGTGGTATGTGTAGGTTCCGGCATCGCCTTGGCGGAAGAACGAGTAGTTTACCAATGTGTAATGTCCTATGGGCAAGGTGATACTCTGCTTCATCGAATATGCAGTTTGAATCAGGTCTCCCCATCCTGCATATGCTTCGGTAGCATATCCTGTTGTGTTGTTGCCACTGAAAGATTTGGAGAACGCATCAGCAGGAGGATCGGTGGTTTCGAATTTTTTCGTGAAGGTTTTTGTCCAGCCGTTTGTTCCATCAGACAGTGTCGCATTCGTGATGTACAGTGACGTGACATCCCTTTGCGCAAATGCTGTCAAGCCCATAAAAAGTGCGAGGGTGAAAAATATTTTTTTCATTGTCGTGTGTTTTCGTTGTTATTATCTATTGTACATGAAACTGTCAAACTGTCGGTTTTTTTATCGAATGAGAGAATTTCAGAACCAACGGTCGACGTACGAAGTGGAAGTCAATTATCGCGCAAGCCAATATTAGGGGGTAACACGAATTTCCACAAATTGTCCATTAATTGCTTATATATAGTCATTTATGAGAAATTAATGAATTATTATATGGTAACTATATGTTAAAAAACATCCCGCTATATTCGTTGCAAATTCTTCCATTCTCTCATTCGTGATAAAAGATTACGCGACATTACTTGAGTATCATCTCCACGATGGTTTGTGCGTCGGAGATGGAGATGCTGCTATCCCTGACGACATTCGCGGCGGCCTCGCGGAAGACAGTCACCTCTTCGCCGAGGATTTTCTGGACGATGAGTGTGGCGTCGGTCACAGTCACCTGTCCGTCGCAGTTCACGTCACCCAACTTGCTCAGGGGGAAGAGCGAGAGGTAGCCATCCTCATCCACTTCTGCACCCCATTCGCCGGAGTTGGCGATGGTGACGGCCATGGCATCCTTCAGGGTGAAGGCGTGGCCCTCCGCCGGTGCCATGATGCGGAAGCCCTCTTGGAGGTTGTTCTCCGGCACCTTTACTGTTACATTGCCGGCAAGCGGCTTCGTGGCGAAGACATTCACGTCGCTGTTGAGCAGGAAGGTGACGTCGCTGATGGTTGCGCCGTCGAGATAGAGTTTGGCGTCTTCGGCGATGCTTACGAGCGTGGTGCCGCCCTCGCGACCCTTTATTGTGGAGCCTTCCCCGAGGTGCAGCGTGCCCGTCACGTCGAAGAGCGTGAGGGGTTGTGTGTCGCCCTTGAGCAAGGCTTTGCCGGCGGCAGCGAGCTTGGCCGGGTTGTTGACCATCTCCGACGTGGCGACGTTGCAGTCAAGGGTGTTGTTGAGAAGCGTGAGCGTGGAGAGTTGCGGTATCTCGAACACCGCCCCGCTGCTCCAGTCGGTGACGGGGAGGAAGGCTCCGCCGTCGATGGTGAGGTCGGAGTGCTCGGGCTGGCTCGCCGTCTCGTCCATGGGGATTTCAGCGTTGAGGTAGAGGAGCGCCTGGAAGGGGTCCTCCTCGTCGGGGTTGTTGGCCTCGTCCATCTTCTTCCGTGCCTCCCTGGCGAGCCAGTCGAGGTAGTCCTGGAAGTCGTCCTGGTCGTTCACCTCGATGAGCACGTTGAGGAGGGCGTGCGTCCGTCACCTCGAGGTAGCTGACGGCGATGGCGTAGGTGTCCATGGCCATCTCAGGGTCGGAGGAGATGAAGAGCCTCAGCAGTTCCCCCTGGCCCGTGGCCATGGGCTGCAGCTGCATGTTGGAGGCGAGGATGCGGTGCTTGCCCGACTTGAGCAAGGCGTGGTAGAGTTGGTAGCCCGCCTCCCAGACACCCTGTCCGAGCTGGCAGCTGTCGAGGAAGATGCCCTCCGGGAGCGTGAAGTCCATCTGCAGACCGTAGTACGACTCCTTGAAGTCGTAGCTCACGGGGATTTCTGCCTCGTAGCCCCGCGACAGGGTCACCTCCTCCACGAGGATGGTCTGCGCCGTGGCGGCGAGCGTCCCCATCCATAATAGAATAAGTGTCTTGACAATCTTTCTCATGATGTTCTAATATAATATGGTTAGTCATTTGACGGTTTCAACTCGTTGCAAAATTCCGTCTGCCGTGGTTAAGTATCAAAAAAGCGTGTTTATTTGCATGAAAATATTTTTTAATTTTTTTGGGCGGCCATGGGCACACAAGGCCATTTTCAGATTTCAGCCACACATCTTGAAAAAAACTTCCTTGTTTGTTTCGTATTATGCCCCGCATTTGCTATCTTTGCAAACAAAAAAGGGGGATATGGACAAATATCAACAAGGGAAACGAGGGGTAATTGAGCCAAAAGGAAAGACGTGATAAAAATTATCGTCCAACTTTTTTCACTCAAATGAACACGATTTTCGGACGCTTAAACACGTTTTTGGGACAGTTGTTCACATCCCGCCGTTTTCGCCTGTTGCACAAAAGAGAATAATTTTGTACTTTTGCAAGAAAAAGAACTCGAGCCACTATGAGCAAGAAGCAGCAACCCATAATGAAAACCGTCATCATCGATGACAACCTTACAGATATAGAAGAGCTACAAAAAGCACTGGAAAAATATCCACAATTTGAAATCATTGGCACCTACAGGACGGGGAAGGCTGGCATGGCTGCCCTGGAAAAGCTGAAACCCGACGTGGCATTCCTCGACATTGAACTTCCCGACATGCTGGGCCTGGAAATCATCGAGGGGCTCAGCCAGGAGGTGGTGATCAATTGTCGCTTCGTGGCCTATTCCGCATACGCCGGCCATGTGCTGGAGTCTTTCCGCAAACATGCCTTCGACTTCCTGCTCAAACCCATCGACCCCTCCGACCTTGAAGGCATCATCCATCGCTTGACAGACGCCTACTCGCTGAAGAAGTCAGCAGAGTTTGGCACCGCAGAGAAGAAGCCTACCGATGGCAACCTGCTGATGTTTATCAACAGCTCCGACTTCCGCATCATGCGGCTTCGCGACATCGGCGTGTTCCAATTCAACAACAGCCTTCGTCTCTGGGAGGCCATCGTCGCCAACATGGAGAAGCCGGTGCGCCTGAAGCGCTCCGTGAACAACAAGATGCTGCTCAGCCTTGGAACGGAAATGATCCAAGTGCACCAACGCTACATTGTCAACATCCACTACCTCTCCCAGGTGACAGACAACATCTGCTGGTTCTACCCACCTTTTGAGAACATCGACTACGTGAGAATCGGCATCACCTATCGCCGCCATCTTCTTGAAAAGTTCTGCTGCCTGTAGGCTTTCCCCCTCCCTTTTTGGTTGCCTCACGCCTTGCCGGACCCCCGGTCCACGTCGGCCGGCACGACGAGCGTGACGCGGCACCCCGCTATGCCGCCCTTCCCGTCGGGCAAGTTCTTCACTTGGAACGACATCTTGCGGCGGTGGCTCTCGTTGTGCAGGGCCAGGGTGCGCTGTATCACCCGCAGCCCTGTGCCGGTGCTGTGCGACGAACTGCGCCGTATGTCGAAGCCCGGCCCGTTGTCCTCCACGGCGATGATGGTGTCGCGCTCCGTCAGTTTCACCTCGATGAGCAGGCGCTTGGGGCCGTCCATCCCTGCCAAGGCGTGTTTCACGGCATTCTCCGCCAGGATTTGCACAAAGGTGGAGGGTACCGGTCGACTGTCAAGGGCCTCCTCGTCAGGCTTGTCTATCCGATATTCGAAGTCGGAACCCAAAGTGGACCCGGCCAAAGCCAGGTAGTTCTCTGTGAAGTCGAGTTCCTCTCTCAGTGTGACGAAGAGGCGTCGCGCCACGTTGATTTGCGAGCGCATGAGGCGTATGATGCCGTTGATGCTGTTGTCGGCCTCCGGTCCACTCTGCAGCGAGGCGTGCTTGAGCACGTTGAACACGAAATGCGGTGCGATGACGTTGCGCGTGTTGGAGATGCGGAGGTTGACGATTTCAAGTTGGTTGTCAGCGTTTCGCTTCCTCAGATAGAGTGTCCATGCAAGCAGGGCCAACGCCACGATGAGCACGCCGAGGATGATGAAGGTGTAAAGCAGGCGGTCGTGGCTGATTTGCGCTTCTTTCTCATTAAGCCTCAGTTGGTTGTGAAGTTCCAACGTATCGAGCGAGAGGCGCGTCATGATGTCTGCCGAGCGCATGTGCTCACGACTTTGGTCCAGCGAGTCCTTCCGGTGGTTGTATGCCCATTCCACCTGGTAGGCCCGCTTCACATCACCCATCTGCATGTAGTATTCGTGCAGGTAGCGCGAGCGTATGTTCATCATATCCTCGTCGATGGTCAGTCCGGCGGGCTCTTCGGCCAGGATGCGCTTGATGGTGGCCATCTCTCCCCTTTTCAATGCGTTGCCTATGCGTATGGTGTTGGCGTAATAGATGGCATCTCCTATGTTGTTGGCACGGAAGAAACTGTCGGCCTTGGCCAGATAAGCCATCGACTCATCGGTGCGCCCCAAGTTGAGCAGCACGTCGGAGAGGTTGAGGTGGCATAGCTGTTCTTCGAAACTCCCTTTCAAATCGTGTCTGCCCAGGAGGCTGTCAAGAGCGGTGAAGGCCTTCTGCGCCCCTTGGTAGTCCTGGCTGTAGTATTTCAAGTTGCCATAGTTGTTGAGGAAAGCCACCTTCATGTTAAGGTCCATGTTGTCATAGCCCCGACGTGCTTTCTCAAAATATTCCTCAGACAGCTTGTAATCCTGAAGGATGCAGTAGATGCGTCCCAGACCCATGTAGAAAGTGTAGGCCTCCTCCTCCGGCAGTTGGAGGGAGTCGGTGAGCACCAAGGCCCGGCGATACCAGGCGGCAGCCTCCGGCAACCGGCTCTGCTCTATGCACACGTCGCCGATGTTGGCACAGACGCCGGAGGCGTTGTCCTTCATCTCGCTCTGCAGGAAATATTGGTAGGCGAGTTTGTTGTCGGCGATGGCCTCGTCGTATTTTTGGCGGAAGTGGTAGTTGTAGGCGGCTCGGAAGTGATAAGCCTCTGCCATCAGACCGTTGACCCTTGGCGAGGTTTTCTGTCTCTTCGCGAAAGACAGGATGCGCTCGCTGCACAGCAGGGCGGAATCGGGCTGCTGAAGAAAGAAGAGACGCACCAACTCTACATAATAGTCATAGTAATTGAGACTGTCGGTGGTGTGAGCCAAGGCGGAGTCCACCAACTCGCGCGCCCTTGGCGACTTCTGACCGACAGCATCTGCCACGGCTTTCAACCGCTGATACTCCTCGGCGGTGCGCCCCCCGGGAGCCTTTTCATCTTTATGGCACGAGAAGAGCGTGGCGACGCCCATCGCCACGACACAGGCCACCATCAGGCCACTCTTGACAAACCGTCTTGCTTCCATGGCTCAATACTTGAATGTGCTGCCTCCAAGAAACTCCCGCAGCAGCGAGGTGTGCGGCAGGTCGCCCTCGGGGATGTCGGAGAAATATCTGAGGAACTTGCACAGACGGTATGCCTCCGAATACTCATCCACGTTTTGAGGCACCCGCTCGAGGAGCTTGAGGGCCTGCTGCTTGATGACCGCCAACTCGTAGATCATGGCGGTGTTGAACATCTCGTCGGCGTTCTCCTGATAGGGGAAGATCCATTTCTGCTCCCCTGCCCTGACCGACGGCCACCGGCGGATGGTCTCCCGGGCCGACACGCCACGGTATTTGTCATCCCTGACGATGCGGCGGAGCAGCCGGTTGTCGGTGGTGGGGATGTAGTTGTGGGTGTCGAGGAGGATGGTGGTGAGGGCGGAGGCATAGACGCGGAATTTCTGCTCCTCCGCCACCTGTGCGGTGAGTTCCGGGTTGAGGGCGTGTATTCCCTCGATGACGAGGATGTCGTTGGGACCCATCTTCAGCCGCTTTCCACTGCGCTCGCTCCTGCCCTTCTGGAAGTTGTACTTGGGCAGCTCCACCTCCTCGCCTTTCAGCAGGGCGTTGAGGTGCTCGTTGAGCAGCGGTATGTTGAGCGCGTATAGGCTCTCGAAGTCGTAGTCGCCCTTCTCGTCGAGAGGGGTCTTCTCGCGGTCCACGAAATAGTCGTCGATGGAGATGGGGATGGGTCGGAGGCCGTTGCACACCAACTGGATGGAGATGCGCATGCACGTGGTGGTCTTGCCGCTCGACGACGGCCCGGCGATGAGCACCACCCTCACGCCCTTCCTGTTGGCTATCTCCTCCGCGATGTGCGCAATCTTCTTCTCCTGAAGGGCCTCGGAGACATTGACGAGCAGCGACGTGCCACCCTTCGCCACCACCTCGTTGAAGTCGCCCACGGTGCTGAGGCCGAGGATGTTCTGCCAGCGATGGTGCTCCTGGAAGATGCCGAACATCTTGTCCTGCTTGATCATCTCGCCCAGGACCCCCGGGTCGGAGAGGGAGGGTATGCGCAGCAGCATGCCGTCATAGTAGGGCTCCAAGCCGAAGAGGTGCACCATGCCGGTGTTGGGCAGCAGGGCGCCATAATAGTAGTCGGCATACCCGTCGAGGGTGTGATAGACGGTGTAGATGTCGCCGGTGGAGAGCAGCAGCTTCACCTTGGAACTGGTGCCTTTCTCAAACACCTTGACAGCCTCCTCCGTGGTGCACTCGTGGCGGCGGATGGGCAATTTGGCGGCAATGATTTCCTCCATGCGGCGCCTGACGGCCACCACATCCTCCTTTGTGACGGCACGACCTATGTTCAAGTCGCAGAAATAGCCGTTGGAGACGGGGATGTCGATCACCACGGAACCTTGCGGGAAGAGGTCGTGGACAGCCTTGCAAAGGATGAAGAACAAGGTCCGCGTGTAGGTGCGGCTGCCGGAACTGGTGTGGAGGTCGAGGAACTCCACGTCGGCGTTATGGTAGATGCGCATGCCCAAGCCCACCACGCGATTGTTCATCTTGCCCACAATGGGGCCATAGGGCATTTCCAACCCGGAAAGGGAAAAAATTTCAGAAAGAGAACTCCCAATGGGGGTTTCTATGATTTTTTTGCTATTTTTGCAACGGATTTTGAGCATTTCTCTCATAATTTGACACGTTTTGTTTTTCAGAGCGTAAAAGTAGTAAAAAAAAGCGGAAAAAGGCATTTCTGCACCAAAAAATTTCACGAATCATGTCAATTTGGATTATTCTCAAACTTTTTGGCTCGCTTGCCCTCCTCATGTTCGGCATGAAGTCGATGAGTGAAAGCCTTCAGAAGATGGCCGGCTCGCAACTGCGACATGTCCTGGGAGCCATGACCACCAACCGCTTCATGGGGGTGTTCACCGGCATGTTTGTCACCGCTGCCGTGCAGAGTTCCACGGCAACGACGCTCATGACCGTCTCCTTTGTCAACGCCGGACTGCTCACGCTCATGCAGGCCATCAGCGTCATCATGGGAGCACACGTTGGAACCACCGTCACGGCATGGATCATGAGCCTCGCCTTCTCTTTCGAAATCACCGACCTCGTCTATCCGGCATTCTTCATAGGCATCATACTCATCTACATGAAGAGGCGGCGCATCATAGGAGACTTCCTCTTTGGCGTGGCCTTCCTTTTCCTCGGACTTGGCACGCTGAAGTCCACCGGCTTCGCACTGGTGGACGACGCGCAGGCGAAAATCATCATCAGCGAGTTCTTCGCACAATTCAACGAGCCCACCTTCTGGAACTCAATGCTGTTCCTCCTCATGGGCACCGTGCTGACGCTCTGCGTGCAGTCCTCGGCGGCCATCATGGCCATCACGATGATACTCTGCTCCACCGGCGTGCTCCACATCGACCAAGGCATCATGCTCGTCTTGGGCGAGAACATTGGCACCACCATCACGGCCAACATCATGGCACGGAAAGGGAAAGCCAACACACAGGCACGGCGGGCGGCCCTGGCGCACTTCACCATCAACGTCATCGGCGTGACATGGGCACTCATCCTGCTTCACCCCTTCATCAACGCCGTCTGCTCCCTCGTGGGCTTCGACCGCTCCATCGCACCAGGAGAGCCGGGACATGAGGGCAACCTGATGAAAGCCTGCGTCGTCCTCGCCGCTTTCCACACAGCCTTCAACATCACCAACACCTTCCTGCAGATATGGTTCATACAGTATCTCGAGCGCTTCGTGTGCTGGGCCATCAAACCCAAGGACCAAGCGGAGGACGAGGATTTCAGGCTGCATTTCATCACCTCCGGCATCATGAAGACACCGGAACTCTCCGTGCTCGAGGCGCATAAGGAAATAGAGGCTTTCGCCGAGCGCATGCAGCGCATGTTTGGCATGGTGCGCGAACTGCTTACAGAGAAGGACGAGAAGCGATTCAACGCCACCTTCAAGCGCATCGAAAAATACGAGAACATCTCCGACAACATGGAAATCGAGATTGCCAAATACCTCGACCAAGTGTCGGACGCCCACCTGAGCGACGACACGAAAGCCAAGATACGCGCCATGCTCAGGGAAATCTCCGAACTCGAAAGCATCGGCGACTCATGCTACAACATGGCGCGCACCATCAACCGCAAGGTGCAGGGCAAGCAGGACCATTTCACCGACAAGCAATACGAGCACATGCACCAGATGATGGAACTGACCGACAACAGCCTCACGCAGATGAACATCCTCTTGTCAGGGCGGAAGATGTCGTACGACATCAACCGCACCTTCAACATCGAGAACGAAATCAACAACTACCGCAACCAACTGAAGACGCAGAACATCATCGACATCAACAAACACGAGTACACCTACGCCGTGGGAACCATCTACATGGACCTCATCGCGGAATGCGAGAAACTGGGCGACTACGTGGTCAACGTGGTGGAAGCCCGCATGGGCATGCGGAAAAAAGAGGCGTGAGCCTTACGGCACCAAGCGTGCGAACAACTTGCGCATGCCCTCCGAAGCACCCATCTTCAGATGCTCGAAACCCTCGGTGGCACCCACGCGCACGTCGCCCGGGTCGATGAGGTAGATGGGGGCTTTGCGAGGCACGTAGTGGAGCAGCCCTGCGGCAGGATACACCACCAGCGACGTGCCAATGATGATGAAGATGTCGGCCTTGGTACAGGCTTCGGCGGCCACCTCGATCATCGGCACCGCCTCCTGGAAGAAGACGATGTGCGGACGGAGGAGCGAGCCGTCGCCGGCCTTCGTCCCCGGCGTCACCTCCGGGTTCTCGCGGGTGAGTTCCTGGATGTAGCGCGGGTCGTAGGGGTCGATGCTCGAGCACACCTTCATCAACTCGCCATGGAGGTGTATGACGTGCGTGCTGCCAGCCGCCTCATGCAAGTTGTCAACATTCTGCGTCACCACCGTCACATCGTAATACTTCTCCAAGGCGGCCACCAAGCGGTGACCCTCGTTGGGCTTCGTGTCAAGGCACTTGCGGCGGAGCATGTTGTAGAACTCCGTCACCAAGGTGGGGTCGCGAAGCCATCCGTCATGGGTGGCCACCTGCTGCACGGGATAGTTCTCCCACAAGCCATCCGCATCGCGGAAGGTCTTCAAACCACTCTCCACCGACATACCGGCACCGGTAAGAACAACAATTTTTTTCATAACTCTTTCTGTTTTTCAAAATTTCTCTTGTGCGGCAGTAAACCGCACCACTTATTCATTTTCCCACCGCTCAATGACGCACGAGTGGGTCTTTGTTTCCTTGTCATAATTCACACCCACGAGAAGCAACTCGGTGGTGTACTGGGCCACCTTCGCAAGATATCGACGACGGTGCATCTGGTCGAAGGCAGCATCGGCATCCTTGTCATAATTCAGCTCCAACACGATAGTGGGGGAATTGACGAATTTCCTCGGCGCTGAGCATCCGTGCCGCCATCGACTTGCCAAAGCGGCAGCAGCGGCTCACTTGAAACGCCCTTTTCCCCTTGTTGATGAACATTCCCATGGTAGTGCCGATTAGTTCTTTTTGCAAAGATAGTGCAAGGTGAGTGAAATGCAAAATAAAAGACGAAGTTTTTTATTTTCATTTCCGAACCGCAGCCTATCTTCGGCATTTCTATCTTCGCACCAGCAGAATAGTGCAAGCCTATCTTGGGCGATATGACAAAAAAAGGAATGCAAAGCAAAAAGGATTATTTGCCTTGCATTCAAAAGATGCGACCTTTCTTCGCTGAAAAAAACTTTGTACTAATTTGCCACCACTCGGGAGACATGTGTTCCGTTACTCATGACGGTCTTCTCCACGACGATGCCGTGGGCGTCGGGCGTCACCCGCTGTCCGGCGAGGTTGAAATACTCCTTCTTGACAGGCTGCGCAGAAGCAGAAGGAAGACTCACCGAAGCCTCACCGTTGCGCCGGAGCGTCGCCCTTCCCACCACCAAGTCGGCCCAGGGGGCGTCAGCCGTGTAGAAAGTCACCACATACCGCCCAGGTTGCAGAACGTCGAAGGAGAAAGACATGGCCGTGGTGCCGGAGAAACTGTTGCTGGCGGCGTTGCCGATGTTCGCCGTCGGGGTGAAAGTCTCCGACAACACGCTACCGCCTTCCAAGTCCTCCACGGCCACCGTCACGGGCGAGAACGACGGCTGGTTCCAGTTGGCCACCTTCACATACAGTGTGTAGTTGCCGGAGATGAGCGTCATCGCGGTGTTGGTGCTCTCGCCGGCAAAGCGGGCATAACCCTCCTTTGCACCACCAGTCACGTTGCGCGTGTACAACCCGGCGTCGAAGTCGTGCTGTGCTCCTGTGAAGAGAAACACCCTCGACCCCTGGGAAAAACCATCCACATAACCCACACGGTGCTCCTGGCCGTCGAAAGTCTCCCAACCTTCTGGCACACAACCCTCGCGGTCGAATGTGGTGAGTGCGAAGGAACCCCTGAGCACCTCGGTCACACTGACGGTGGTCTCCGCCCTGCCAGTATAACCGTCGTTGTCCGTGGCTACGGCGGCGATGACATGCTCGCCCTTGCCCAAGCCCTCCAAGACGAAAGTATAAGGCGGCTCGGTGGTCTCGCCCACAAGTTTCCCGTTGTCATAATAGGCCACGCCCGCCACCGTGCCGTCGGGGTCGTCGGCCTCAGCCTCCAAGGTGATGTCGGGTGCCTGACCCGCCCCACCCACGGTGACGAAGGAGAGGGGGCCGGCGGGGGAGGTGAGACGCACACGGGGACTGGTGTCCTCCAAAGAGAAGCGGTTGCAGAAATTCCATATCTCCTCGCCTGTCTTCACACCATTGTCGTTGGATATCCAGTGGCCCTTGCCGGACATTTCCAGCAGCACCACCTCCACGCCCTCAAGGCCCGGTCCCCACACATGGCGGGTGATGTGGGGCGCACGATAGGGCTTGGTCGTCTTCGCCGTGGCGGGGCATCCATTGCGCTTCACCCATCCTGCCAACACGTTTGCCACACCGCTGAAGGCCACCACGTCGTCGCTCGTGCCATGGGTGTGGATGATGGGCACGGGACGGGAACTGGTGAAACTGGCTCCCCACATGGGGTAGCCGCTGATGGGGGCGAAGGCAGCAAACACGTCGGCCATGCGGTTCATGGCGTAATAGGTGAACATGCCACCCATGGAGAAGCCGGAGAGATAAATCTTGTTGCGGTCGATGTCGTAGCGCTTCACCATCTCCTCTATCAGGGCGCGCATGAAATTCAGGTCGCGCTGGCCGCCCAAGTCCCACGAGCGGTCGATGCCATTGGGGAAGACGGTGACAAACTTGGCCGTGTCGGCCACGGACTCTATCTGCAGCATGCCCTTCTGATAGGCGGCATCCTGGTTCATCCCATGGCAGGAGATGAGCAACGGGCGCTTCGTGCCCAGGTTGGACGGGGCGTAAACAATGTAATTCCTCTTCGTTCCGTCAACGGTGATGTCGTCGGCCATGGCAGAGACAAATGGCAGCAACGACAACAAGACAAGCATGAATTTTCTCATGATAGCATTGGTTTTGATTGTCGCATGCAAAATTATACATTCCAACGCCAACAACACACACACCAAGTTTCCATTTCTTTGCCGTGTGTATCAAGCACTCCACAGCAAAAGGCCGCAAAGGAGAATTTCACGGCCATTGATGGAAAAAACGGCATCGATATATTAATAATGTTCAAAAATAGCATGTTTTCTTTGAAACAGCGACTGCAATAGAGAAAAAATTACTACCTTTGCCGCGATTTTTAAAATGCATTTTAATTTTTTAGACAACAACATGGACAATGTAAGCTACGCTCTGGGCCTGGGCATCGGCCGCCAACTGCTGCAGATGGGTGCCACGGACTTGAGCATCGACGACTTTGCCTGCGCCATCAAGGACGTGCTGGCGGGCAACCCTCTGAAAGTCGCCAACAAAGACGCACAAAAAATCGTAGAAAACTATTTCAAGGAAAAGGAGCAGCAACTCAACGCGCAACGCGCCGAGCAAGGCAAGGTGTCGCGAAAAGCCGGCGAGGACTACCTGCGCAAGAACGCCACCAACGAAGGCGTCGTGGTGCTTCCAAGCGGACTGCAATACAAGGTGCTCACCAACGGGCAGGGCAAAAAGCCCAAAGCCACCGACGAAGTGGTGTGCCACTACGAGGGCTTCCTGGTTGACGGGACCGTCTTCGACAGCAGCTACCAGCGCGGCGAGCCGGCCACCTTCCACCTCAACCAAGTCATCAC
>CADBBP010000123.1:19203-32332 GCA_902792855.1 uncultured Prevotellaceae bacterium | reverse complement strand
GGTGTAGCGGGAGCTACTGTAGCAGTCGCTTGCTGAGGTGCCTGACGGGATACCACACGGCGAGCCATCCTACGGCGACGACGGTGACGAAGACGAGGATGATGTCTGTCAATTGGACGCTCACGGGGTATGCATCCACGACGAACGAGCCACTGCTGCTCCCTAATGCCACCAAGCCGAAACGTTGTTGCAGCCAGCAGAGCAGTAGGCCGAGGAGAATGCCAATGACGGCCCCTGCCACGGCAATCATCCTTCCTTCGAAGAGGAAGATTCTGGAGACCTGCTTGTTGCTGGCTCCCAAGTTGCGCAGCGTGGCCACGTCTTCCTTCTTGTCGATGATGAGCATGGAGAGCGACCCGATGATGTTGAAGCTTGCCACGACGAGGATGAACGTGAGGAAGACGTATGCGAGGTATTTCTCTATCCGCATGATTTTGTATGTGTCGGCCTGCTGCTCATACCTGTCCTCCACGCGGTATTTGTCGCCGGCAATCTTTTTCATCTGCCGCTTCACGCCGTCGAAGTCAGAACCCGGCTTCAGGCGCAGTTCCAGGGATGAGAGCATGCCCTGTTGGCCGAAGAGGTTGCGTGCGAAGGCGATGGAGGTGACGATGTAGTGCGCGTCGTATTTCGACTGGTTGACGTTGAACACATTGCCGGTGGAGAGCAACGAGTCCTCCACGAAAGCCGCATCGGGGTTGGCCATGTCCAACTGCCCTTCGCGCTCCGGTGCAAAGATGTGCATGTATCCCCTCCATTCAGCCCCACCTCTGAGCAATCCCTGCGCCAGTCTGATGCCCGGAATGCCGAACTCCAGGTTGGCGGCGTGCAAGTCTATTTGTACGCCGTTGTCGGGGTAGAGTATCTCACTGAAATGCGTGAGTTGTGAGAAGTTGTCGTCCACGCCTTTCACCATCACCATGGCCTGTCGGTCATCGAGGATGGCGAGCGCCTGGTCCTCCACACATTCCATGGCGACGTCCACTTGTGGCAGTTCCCTTATTTGCGTCAGCACGGGGTCGTCGGCCGGAGCCGTCTTTCCCTTCACCGGTGTCACCTTGAGTTGTGGGTCGAAGGTGGTGAAGAACGACGCCACGAGGTCGTGGAAGCCGTTGAACACGCTCAACGTCACCACCATGGCCATTGTCGCCACGGCCACACCGAGCACCGAGATGGCGCTGATGAGGTTGATGGCGTGGGTGCTCTTCTTGGAGAAGAGGTATCGTCGTGCGACGTAGAAGGGGAAATTCATTTCTTCAGCAGTTCGTCGATGTGGTCGATATAGTCGAGCGAGTCGTCGATGAAGAATCTCAGTTCAGGGATGATGCGCAGTTGGTTTCTCACCCGCGTTCCCAGTTCGTAGCGGATTGTTTTTACGTTCGTGTTGACGTTGTTGATGATTTCCTCCCCCTTTTCCGATGGGAAGATGCTGAGGTATGCCGTGCAGACGCTGAGGTCGGGAGAGATGCGGCAGCGTGTCACGCTGACCATCACCCCTCTCATCATTCTGGTTTGTGATTGGAAGATGAGGCTCAGCTCCTTCTGCAGCAGCCTTGCTATTCTGTTTTGTCGTGTCTCTTGCATGTCGTTGTGGTTTTATTTTGCGAAGATATTGCTTTTTTGGCTAATGGCCAAATTTTCTTTCACTTTTTATTGTTTTGGTGTTTCTGGGAGGGGCTGGGAAATTCTGGGAGGGACTGGGAATTTCTGGGAGGGACTGGGAATTACTGGGAGGGACTGGGAGATGCTTGGAGGGATTGGGAGGATGGGGATTGGCACATCACTTGATGCGTATGATGGTCAGGCCGTCGCGAAGGGGGAGGATGACCTTTTCCACCCTTTTGTCGGCTGCTACGTGGTCGTTGAAAGCCTCTATGCCTTGTGTCTGGGCGTCGCGGTCGTAGGCGTGGTCCACCACGTGCCCGTCCCACAAGGTGTTGTCGGCCAGGATGAAGCCACCCGGCCGCGTCACTTTTATGGCCATCTCGTATGCTTGCACGTAGGTGCGCTTGTCGCCGTCGAGGAAAGTCATGTCGAATGTGATGCCCAGTTGGGGAGCCATGGTGATGGCGTCGCCGATGATGAACTCGATGCGTTCTGCCACGTGCGAGTTTTCGAGCCACGGGCGTGTGAAGTCCTCCAGTTCGTCGTCTATCTCAAAGGTGTAAACCTTTCCGTCCTCCGTCAGTCCCTCCGCCAGGCAGATGGCGCTGTATCCGCTGAAGGTGCCCACTTCGAGGATGCGCCTTGGTTGAGCCATCCTCACGAGCATCTTCAGCAGCCTCCCTTGCAGGTGTCCGCTTGCCATTCTTCCTGCGAGCAGGTGGATGTTGGTTGCCCTCCACAGTTGGTGCAGGTATTCGCCCTCCGGCTCGGTATGTGCGAGGATGTATTCCTCCAGTTGCTCCGTCGGGTTCATGCCAGGTCGAGCAAAGCCTCCAATGCCAGTCGGTAGGAGTTGAGGCCGAAGCCGCAAATCACCCCTTTGCATGCGCTGCTTATCATGGAGTGGTGCCGGAACTCCTCCCTCTGGTGTACGTTGGAGATGTGCACCTCCACCACTGGTGCTTTCAGTGAGCGGATGCAGTCGTGCAGTGCCACGCTGGTGTGCGTGTAAGCCCCTGCGTTGAGGATGATGCCGTCGCATGAGAAGCCCACCTTCTGCATGTAGTTGATGAGTTCTCCCTCGATGTTGCTCTGATAGTAACCTATCTCCACGTCGGGGTATCTCTGGCGCAGTTGTGGCAGGAAGCTCTCGAAGGAAGAACTGCCGTAGATGCCCGGTTCGCGCACGCCGAGCAGGTTGAGGTTGGGTCCGTTGATGATTTCTATGTGCATGTCAGAAAAAAATGTTATCTTTGCATGGTTTTTGTCCGAGACCCATGGGAATCCCTGGGCCGCAAAATTACTCTATATGAAAGAAACGAGCAACAAAAGCGAGGCCAATGTGGTGAAGGCTTGGCGGCGTCACCTGCGATTGCAGCGCAACCTGTCGGCCAACACCTTGCTACATGCGCGACGTGGAGAAACTCACGACCTACCTTGAAGGAGCAGGCATCGCCTTGGAGGAGGTGACGCTCGACGACCTTCGTCATTTCGCCGCCGGTCTTCACGACATCGGCATCAGTCCGCGCTCTCAGTGCCGCATTCTCAGCGGTGTGCGCTCGCTCTACCGTTTCATGCTCTCCGACCACCGCATCGAGCAAGACCCCACGGAGTTGTTGGAGTCGCCACAGTTGGGCGACCATCTTCCGGAGGTGCTCTCCACCGACGAGGTGGACCGCATGGAGGCTGCCATCGACTTGACGAAATGGGAGGGTCATCGCAACCGTGCCATCATCGAGGTGCTCTTCAGTTGTGGGTTGCGGGTGTCCGAGCTGGTGGGCTTGCGACTTTCACAGCTCTATTTGGATGAGGGCTATGTGCGTGTGACGGGCAAAGGAAGCAAGGAGCGCCTGGTGCCCATCTCCTCACGTGCCGTGAGAGAATTGGAGTTCTGGTTCGACGACCGGTGCCACATGGACATCAAGTCCGGCGAGGAAGACTACGTGTTTCTCAACCGCCGCGGTGCTCACCTCACCCGCACGATGGTGCTCATCATCATCAAGGGAGCTGCCGAGGCAGCCGGGATAAGCAAGACGGTGAGTCCGCACACCCTTCGCCATTCGTTTGCCACCGTGTTGCTCGAGGGCGGCGCCGACCTGCGTGCCATCCAGGCGATGCTTGGCCATGAGAGCATCGGCACCACCGAGATTTACACGCACATCGACATGAGCACCTTGCGCCAGGAGGTGTTGGAGCACCATCCGCGCAACATCAGGCACCGCAAAGTGGGGGAGGGGCTACATCAGCCCCATCCACCGCAGGATGTCGTTGAGGTTGGCCACCACCATGAGGAGCAGGATGAAGCCCATGCCGATGTATTGCGCCACGACGAGGAAGCGGACGCTCGGCTTTCTCCCGGTGAACATCTCGTAGAGCAGGAACACCATGTGTCCTCCGTCGAGCGCCGGGATGGGTAGTATGTTCATGAATGCGAGTATGATGCTCAGGAATGCCGTCATGCTCCAGAACTGCATCCAGTCCCATGTGGCGGGGAAGAGGTTGCCTATTGTCCCGAAGCCTCCGAGCGACTTCGCCCCGTCGGAAGTGAAGACATATTTCAAGTCGTCCACATATCCGCGCAGGATGTTCAACCCATACCTGATGCCCGCCGGGAAGCTCTCCCAGAAGCCATAGCTCACCTCCGTGGGCTTGTAGATGCTCCACGGCGACTGCTGCACCACGCCGAGTTTCATCTCCTGGTCGAGCATGACCGGCACGGTGTCGGTGGCCCCTGTTTTCTGTCGCAGGAAAGCGAGTTTGAGCTGGCGTCCCTTGATGCTGTCCTCGTGGGTGGCCTTGGCCGTCACCACGTCGTTGATTTGGCTGATGGCGAGCGTGAACTCATTCCATGAGTCCACCGCCTTGCCGTTGATTGCCAATATCTTGTCGCCCTTCTCCATGCCAATGCCGGCAGCCGGCGTCTCGGGCAGCACGCTGTCCACCACGCATGGTATGAGCGGTGTCACGAAGGTGGGCTGCGTCTTCAGCATGTCGAGCAGGTTGAGTTCACCGGGCAGGTTCAGCGACATCTCCTTTCCCCCACGTATGATGTCCACCCTCTTTGCGTCGGAGAGGTTTCTGTAGAGGTCGATGCCAAACTGCTTGAAGGTCTTCTTGTCGGTGCCCAGGAGGATGTCGCCATCCTGGAAGCCCAGTCGTTTAGCCTCGGTGTTGAACTTCATGCCATGGGTCATGTTCTTCGTCTCGATGTACGACTCTCCCCATGCGTATAGCACCATGGAGTAGATGAAGAGAGCGAGCAGGAAATTGACGAGCACGCCCCCGGTGATGATGAGCAGCCTCTGCCACACGGGCTTCGAGCGGAACTCCCACGGCTTGACGTCGGAGCTAAGTTCCTGCGTTGTCTCATCGATCATGCCGTCGATGTCGCAATATCCACCCAGCGGCACCCATCCGATGCCATACTCCGTTCCCACATATTCCTTGGAGCGCACCTCGTTGCCATTCTCGTCCTTCTCCACCTTCACCGGCACCTCCACCGGGGTGCGCCGCATGAGTTTGCGGAACCACTTGTCGTATGTGCTGAACAAATGGAATTTTGGGTTGAAGAAGATGTAAAAGCGGTTGACGCGCACGCCAAAGAGCTTTGAGAAGAAGAAGTGTCCGCCCTCGTGTAGCAAGACGAGGAGCGAGATAGACAGGATGAACTGCAAAAGTTTGATGAAAAATACGCTATCCATGTGTTGTTGTTGATTATTTGAGTTTGAGCATCAGCTCCCTTGCCGTGGCCCTTGCCTCTTTGTCGGTGGCCACGTAAGTGTCGTAGGATGGGTTGGGGTCGAATGTGACGTGCTGCATCGTTTGCTCGATGACCTCCCCCATCTGGAGGAAGCCGCACTGCCCGTCGAGGAAGCCACGGTTGACCACCTCGTTGGCAGCGTTGAGGATGCAAGGCATGTTGCCGCCCTTGCGCATGGCCTCGAAGGCCAGTGCCAGGCAGTGGAATTTCTCCAAGTCCGGTTCGTAGAACTCCAGGGGATGCTTGAAGAGGTCGAGGCGTTCACCGTTGAGTTCCAGCCTCTTGGGGAAGGAGAAGGCATACTGTATGGGCAGTCGCATGTCGGGCACGCCGAGTTGGGCCTTGACGGAGCCGTCGCGGAACTGCACGGCGCTGTGCACGATAGACTGCGGATGCACGAGCACCTGAATGCGCTCCACCGGCACGCCGAAGAGCCATTTCGCCTCTATCACCTCGAACCCCTTGTTCATCATCGTCGCGCTGTCGATGGTGATTTTGGCACCCATCTCCCATGTGGGATGTTTCAAGGCGTCAGCCTTTGTGACGGTGGCCAGGCGGTCGAGCGACAAGGTGCGGAACGGACCACCGCTTGCCGTGAGCAAAATCTTCTCTATCTCGTTGTCATCCTCTCCCACCAGGCTTTGGAAGATGGCAGAGTGCTCGCTATCGACAGGTATGACGGGCGCGTGGTACTGTGCTGCCAGTTGGCAAACCAGTTCTCCGGCCACCACGAGCGTCTCCTTGTTGGCCAGGCAGATTTTCTTGCCGGCGCGGATGGCGTGGATGGTGGGGGAGAGACCTGCGAAGCCCACCATGGCCGTCAGCACCATGTCGATGGGCTCTGCCTCCACCACCTCGTCGAGGGCCTGTGCTCCGGCATACACCTTGATGTCGGGCAGGTCGGCGAGCAGTTGCTGCAGTTCGTCGTATCGAGCTTCGTTGGCTATCACCACGGCGGCGGGCCTGAAACGGCGGGCCTGCTCTGCCAGTTCTTTCACCCGGTTGTTGGCGGTGAGGCAATACACCTCGTAGAGGTCGGCGTGGCGGGCCACCACGTCAAGGGCCTGGGTGCCTATCGAGCCGGTGGAGCCGAGGATGCATATTTGTTGTTTTTTTTCCATTTTTTAGGGTCTTTAAGGACTTTAAGGTCTTTAGGGTCTATATTTCCAGGAGGCCTTGTGGGATGTCCATGGCGATGTTTCGTTGTTGGCGGTCGATGTCGGCCACGAGGTCGTCGTTGGCGGGTATGAGCAGTTGGCGCCCGTCTGGCGTAAGCACTTCAAAGAGGGTGTTGATGGTGTCGAGGTTCACGGCCTTCACCTCTCCCACGAGGTGGCCGCTTTCGGCATCGGTGATGGTGAAGCCGATGATTTCAGCCCATGAGAGTTCTCCGTCATTGTCGTCGCATAGTTCGCGAGGGAAGAAGACGTCGCATCCCACCATTGTTGCAGCGCGGTTGGCGTCATCCACCCCCTCGAATTTCACCAAGGCGGTCTGTTCGCTTCTGAAACGGTATTCCTCGAAGAAGAAAGGCACCTGCAGTCCGTCGATTTCCACGAAGACATATTCGGCGTCGGTGCGGTCGAATACGTCGTCGGTGAAATGGAATGTCAGTTCGCCCTTCACGCCATGGGTCTTTCCCAGTCGGCCAATCTTGAATGTGTCCATATCCTTGAATGGGTGTGCCGGTTCACTCCCTGGTGATGTGTGCTCCGAGCTGTCGCAACCGCTCCTCGATGTTCTCGTAGCCGCGGTCGATTTGCTCGATGTTGGCGATGCGGCTTTCGCCGTTGGCGCTGAGTGCGGCAATGAGCAGTGCTATGCCCGCCCTTATGTCAGGACTTGTCATTCGTCCTGCTCGCAGTTGCCGGGCGTGGTTGTGTCCCACGACGACAGCGCGGTGCGGGTCGCAGAGGATGATTTGCGCCCCCATGTCGATGAGTTTGTCCACGAAGAACAGCCTGCTCTCAAACATCTTTTGGTGGAAGAGCACGCTTCCCTTTGCTTGCGTAGCCACTACGAGCAGCACGGAGATGAGGTCAGGGGTCAGTCCGGGCCATGGTGCGTCGGCGATGGTCATGATGGTGCCGTCGATGAACGACTCCACCTCGTAACTCTCGTGTCGTGGTATGAAGATGTCGTTGCCGCGCACCTCCAAGTTCACGCCCAAGCGTCGGTAAATTTCCGGGATGATGCCCAAGTGCCTCAGTTGCACGTCGTTGATGGTGATGCCGTGGCCCACCATCGCCGCCATGCCGATGAAGGAGCCCACCTCGATCATGTCGGGGAGGATTTGGTGAGTGGTGCCGTGCAGGCTCTTCACGCCCACGATGGTGAGCAGGTTGGAGGCGATGCCGCTGATGTTTGCCCCCATGCGGTTGAGCATGTGGCACAGTTGCTGAATATATGGTTCGCAGGCGGCGTTGTAGATGGTGGTTGTGCCCTCAGTCAGCACTGCCGCCATGATGATGTTGGCCGTTCCGGTGACGGATGCCTCGTCGAGAAGCATGTAGCACCCTTCCAGTTTTTCTGCCTTCAGTTCATAGACGTCTCGCCCATCGATGCGCTCCAGTTTTGCTCCGAGTTTGCTGAAGCCGAGGAAATGCGTGTCGAGCCTCCTTCGCCCGATTTTGTCGCCTCCCGGTTTTGCCACCACTGCGCGGTGGAAGCGTGCCAGTAGCGGGCCCATCATCATGACGCTGCCGCGTAGCGATGAGCATTTCCTGACAAACTCGTCGCTGTCGAGGTAGTCGAGGTGGAGGTTGGCAGCTTGGAAGGAGTAGTCTCCGTCGGTATGTTTCGTCACGTTGACACCCATGTCGTCGAGGAGCAGGATGAGGTTGTTGACGTCGAGGATGTCGGGAATGTTCTTGATGCGCACCACCTCGTTGGTGAGCAGGCATGCGCAGATGACCTGCAGGGCCTCGTTCTTGGCTCCCTGCGGGTGTATGGTTCCTGTGAGCGGATGTCCGCCCTCAATGACGAAAGACTTCATGGGTACTTGTCACTTTTTCTTTTTTCGCTTCTCCACAAACTCCCTCTCGTTGATTTTCTCGAAAGTGAACCTGTCGGGGTCGAGTTGTATCACTCCGTCGGTCAGGCGTGCGATGTCGGAAATCACTTTCTCGTCGGCCGCCGAGCCATGGCTCCATTGGTAGAGGCACCGTTTCATGTGGTTGGCGGTGAGCCTTGCCAGTTCGTCGCGTTCCGGTCCTTCGGGCATCGTCTTCAGTTTGTCGAAGAGTTCGTGCATCATGTACCCGTAGTGGCGGGTTGGGATGTCCTGCATGGGATATTCCATCGGCTCCGGCTTGGTGGCGATTTTTGCCGCCTGGCTGATGTCGCATGGCCAGTCGATGTCGAGTTGGAAGTTGCTCATGATGGCCAGGTGGTCCCACAGCTTGCGTTTGAAGTCCTGTTCGCCGGTGTGTGGCACCATGCGCTCCATGACGGCCACGATGGTCTCTGCGCATCGCTGTCGCTCCTCGCGTGTGGGCAGTCCCACGGCATGGTCCACCATGCGCTGTATCTCACGGCCATATTCGGGCAGCACGAGGTGTTCGCGCTGGGTGTTGTAGTCTAATCCTTCTATGTTCATATCTATTGGTATGGGGTTTGTCATTTGCTCACAGCAATGGCTTGGAGGGTTTTGCCACGAAGTCCTTCAGGTAGAAGGGCGTGAAATAGGCCACGTCCTCATACTGCCCCAAGGCAATGCGTTTCTCCGCCAAAGGGAACATGTAGCGCGCCAGCGGCCTGATGTTGTCGATGAGCCGTGCGTTGGGGTGGTTGATGGTCTCCATGCATTTCGCCGCCCCATTGCCGATGAAATAGACGGGATGTGCGTCGAGCCACTCCCGGTAGGTGTCGCCGTCCACGATGTCGGCATGCACCTCCCTCACCGGCCTCAGGGCTCGGTCGTAGATGGCGGCATAGACCTCCATCCGTCGTGCATCGACCATGGGGCACAGCAGTGCGTCATCCTCCAGTTCGTGTCCCAGGAGCACCGGCACGCATAGCAGTTCGAGGGTGGGGATGGCTATCAGCGGCACGCCCATGCCATAGCACACACCCTTGGCCATCGACACACCAACCCGTAGGCCGGTGTATGAACCCGGTCCGCTGCTCACCGCCACGGCGTCGAGAGGTATGGCGTGGCTGTCGGCAAAGGACAGTGCCTCAGCCACAAAAGTTCCCAGTCGCTCGGTGTGGTGGAAGCCGCCAAGGTCTTCGTCGTGGTGGATGCACACGCCGTCTTCGCTCAAGGCCACGGAGCACGTGTCAGTGCTCGTGTCTATGTTCAAGATGCAAGACATGTTGGAAAAATAATCGTCTTATGCTAAAATTAAAGTGCAAAATTACTGCTTTTTCCTCAAAAATGTGTATTTTTGCATAATTTTATAACATTTCTTATATGATTCTATCGATGACGGGCTACGGCAAGGCCGTGGTTTCTTACAAGGACAAGAAAATCAACGTGGAGGTGAAGTCGCTCAACAGCAAGGCTCTCGACCTCTCCGCACGCATCGCCCCTCTCTACCGCGAGAAGGAGATGGAAATCAGGCAGAAGGTGGCTCAAACGCTGATAAGAGGCAAGGTGGACTTCTCCATCTGGATAGAGCGTGACGCCGGGGCCGAGGCGACGCCCATCAATGGCGCCTTGGTGTCCAACTACTACCGGCAGATCAAGGAACTCTCGCAGCAGTATGGCATACCAGAGCCCCAGGAGTGGTTTGCCACCCTCCTCCGGCTGCCCGACGTGACGACGAAGACCGACGTGGAAGTGCTTGATGATGAGGAGTGGGCGGCAGCTCGCGAGGCCATCGAGCAAGCGTTGGAGAAACTTGTGGAGTTTCGGAGGCAGGAGGGTGCCGCCCTTCAGCGCCGTTTTGAGTACAACATAGAGCAAATCTCGCGCCTTTTGTCGTCGATAGAGGACTATGAGGTCGCCCGTGTGGAGAAAATCCGTGCCCGCATCGTCGATGGCCTTTCTGCCATCCCCGATGTGGAATACGACAAGAACCGTCTGGAGCAGGAACTCATCTACTACATCGAGAAGCTCGACATCAGCGAGGAGAAGCAGCGTTTGTCCAACCACCTCCGCTATTTCAACGAGACCATGGAGAGCGGCGAGGGCCAGGGCAAGAAATTGGGCTTCATCGCACAGGAGATGGGTCGTGAAATCAACACCACCGGTTCGAAGAGCAACATGGCAGAGATGCAGAACATCGTCGTGCAGATGAAGGACCAGTTGGAGCAAATCAAGGAGCAAGTGCTCAACGTGCTTTAAAAGCGGGAAAAACATGGATACAGACAAGACCAACGAGCAAAGCCGTCGCATCATCATCTTCTCGGCCCCAAGCGGCAGCGGGAAGAGCACCATCATCAACTGGCTCAGGGAGGAGCACCCCGAGTTGAGCCTCTATTTCTCCGTCAGTTGCACCAGCCGTCCCCCACGGGGTACGGAGCAGGACGGTGTGGAGTATTTCTTCATCTCGCCCGAGGAGTTCCGCCGCCGCATCGCCGGGGGAGAGTTCCTCGAATACGAGGAGGTCTATCCCGACCGTTTCTACGGCACGCTGAAGGCCCAGGTGGAGCGTCAGTTGGAGGAAGGCCACAACGTGGTGTTCGACGTCGATGTGAAAGGCGGCTGCAACATCAAGGAATACTACGGCCCTCGTGCGCTGAGCATCTTCATCCAGCCCCCCTCGGTGGAGGAGTTGCGCCGCCGTCTCACCAGCCGCGGCACCGACGCGCCGGAGGTGATTGAGGACCGGTTGGCCAAGGCGGAATATGAGCTCACCTTCGCCCCCCGTTTCGACCATGTGGTGGTCAACGACGACTTGGCGGCCGCCGAGGCGGAGACCTACGACGTGGTGCGTCAATTTTTGGGCGTATGAGCATGCTGCGCACCGGCATTTTCGGAGGCTCCTTCAACCCCGTGCACAATGGGCATGTCACCCTTGCCGCACGGTTGCTTAAGGCCGCCCGTCTCGACGAGGTGTGGCTCATGGTGACGCCGCAGAACCCTTGGAAGCGTCAGGAGGAGCTTTTGGACGACGACACGCGACTAGCCTTGGCAAGGATGGCCGTGGAGGACGTGCCGGGCCTGGTGGCGAGTGACTACGAGATGCACCTGCCCAAACCCTCCTACACCTGGACCACGTTGCAGGCCCTCTCGCACGACTATCCCGACAGGCTCTTCACCCTTCTCATCGGCGGCGACAACTGGGAGCGCTTCAACGAGTGGTACGAGCACGACAAAATCCTGGCCAACTACGACATCGCCATCTATCCCCGTCGAGGCTCCACCGTGAGCCGCGAGGGGCTGCCCCCCGGCATACGCCTTTTGCGCACGCCGCTCATCGACATCAGCAGCACGGAGATAAGGGGCCGCATCGCCCAGGGTCTTCCCATCGACCACCTCGTGCCTCCAAAGGTGGCGCGGGCCATCAGCCGCTTAGGTCTTTACCAGCAGGAGGTGAAAGGATAATAAAACCTGTTTTATTTGCAAGCCAAACATAAAGAAAGATGCCCTGTGCTTATTGGCACAGGGCATCTTGTCGTCAAGAGGCGAGTGTGTGCTTACTTGGCCTTGAAGTGCCAGAAGGAAGCCTCACCCCAGTTGCCGAGGGAGCCGAAGTCGCCATTGTCGGGATAGACAAGGCACATCTTGTCGTTGGAGAGATAAACGACCTCGAAGGTGGTAGGCATTCTGCCTTTCGAGTTGATTTCGAATGGCCAGAGGATGGTGCCGGCCGTGGTGTTGAGGTTGGCCACCTTCCATTCGCTTGCCACGCTTGTGTCGAACTCAAAAGTACCGGTGTTGATGACGGTGCCGTTGCCAGCCACGCGGGTGATGATGCCCTCGTTGGAGAGAGAGAAGTAGGCATCGGCACTCTCGTCACCGTGGAGAGCGTGGTCGTTGGAGTGGTCGAGCTGTCCTGCGAAGTCCTCCTCCGTCTTGCAGCCCCACCATTTGCCGTTTCCAGAGAGACCTACCTCGGAGCCATTGCCACCGCAGTAGCCCATGTTGCCCCAGACCTCGCCGTCGCCGATGGAGTTGTCCCAAGTCCACTTCTTCTCAGCTGTCTTGCCGTAGCCGATGGCCATGCCCTCGATGTCGGAGATGCTGGCGAAGTGCCAGAAGGTGGCTTCACCCCAGTTGCCCAAGCTGCCGTAGTCTCCATTGTCAGGATAGACAAGGCACATCTTGTCGGCGGTGAGATAGACGATTTCGTAGGTTCCGGGGATTCTGCCGCCGGAGTTGATTTCGTATGGCCACAGGATGGCTGAGGTCACGAGGTCACCCACCTTCCATGCGTCGGGGTCGCCGGGGTTGAAATTGCTCACAGAGAAGGGAGCCGTGCGGATGACATTGCCTTTTTCGTCGTAGCAAGTGGAGATGCCATCGTCGGTGAACACCATGTAGGCGTCCAGGCTGCCATCGTTGTGATAGGCGCCGTCATGTGTGTGTTGGAGCTGGCCCATGAAATCCTCTTCGGTCTTGCAACCCCACCATTTGCCGTTTCCTGTGAGGGCGACGTCGGAGCCTTTGCCACCGCAGTAGCCCATGTTGCCCCATACTTCACCGTCGCCGATGGTGGGGTCCCATTTCCAAATCTTTGAACCGTAGGCGTCGCTGGCCAGCAGTCTCATCTCCGGGTCAAGTTCTTGTTGCACATAGACGTTGACCGTGCGCTCGGCAATGGTCTCCGTTCCGTCGGAGTTGACCACCCTGATGAAGAATTTCTGGTTGGGGTC
>CADBBP010000123.1:8661-19155 GCA_902792855.1 uncultured Prevotellaceae bacterium | reverse complement strand
GTTCTCCGAGCCGTCGGAAAGCAGGTTGAAGACTGTCACCTGCGTGGCAGGGCTGGTCACATACGTGAAATAGTTGCCATCGGCGGCAGCATTCCCATCCACGTCAAGCTGTTTGAAAGAGAAGCATCCATCAAGAGCGGATTGCTCCACCTTGTTGATGTCGAAATCCTTCTCTTCCTTGATGGGGTCGCAGGAGGCGAGCATGCCAGCTGCGATTATCAAGCAAATAACTGACTTTTTCATATTGTTGTTCGTTTGTTTTTTGATTAATAAGAAGGAGTACCCGACATGTTCCAGTCAGATTCTGTGTCAAACCATCCTGGGTTCTGCTTGAGAATGTCCGGATTGTTGTAGTAACTCACCTGTGCCGACGGTTTGGGCAGGAAGCCGTTGGTGCGGGCATATCTTGCCGCCCATCCGGTGGAGCCATGCCTCAGTGGATGTTCGTTCTTGCCGGTATAGTAAATGCGTGAGCCAGCCTGTCTCTGCAGGGCCACGGCGGCCTCGCAGGAAGCCCCGCCGTCGATACCCGACCAGCGTCTCAAGTCGTTGAAGCGCAGACCCTCTCCGGCGAGCTCCCAGCGGCGCTCTGCCTTGATGGCTTGCCAAGAGTAGGGAAGGTCTCCCAGTCCGGCGCGTTGGCGCACCTTGTTCATCTGGGTGGCGTCTCCGGTGAGTTCGGTGTGCATGAGCATCACGTCTGCCAGGCGCAGCAGTACCATGTCGCAGAAGTGGTCACCCTGGAAGGAGTTTCCGTTGGGCGCGCCCTCCTCGGTGTTGGTCTTGCGCCATACGCCCCACCAAGTGTAGGAGTCGTTGAAATCGCCGAAGGAGGAGCCCTTTGTTGTCACAGGCATCCATTTCTTGTTGTAGTAGCCAGTTTCCTCTGAGCAAGAGGTGGCATAATAGAACTTGTCGGCACCGAACTCCTCGGGTGCGTTGAGGATGGTAGCTCTCTTTCTGATGTCGTTGTCGGCCCAGTCGTCCCACAAGTTGGAGTTGATGACGCCTTGTCCCCATCCCTGTCCGAATGGGAAAGCCTCTTCCTTTCCGTTGACACCGCCGGCGCCGTCGTCATCGCAGCGCAGACCGCAATAGAGGGAAGTCTGGTTGCAGAAGCCCATGCCGATGGTGCCGCTCCAGGAACCGGCATTCATGTACTGCACTTGGAACATCTCCTCGGAGTTGCCGTTGCCAGCCCATGACTTTCCTGCAGCTGCCAGGTCGGCAGTGAAGGCGTAGTCGCCAATGGTGAGCGGGTTGGTGTATTGCCACAGCAGGCGGAAATCTTCTACGAGCTGGTAACCACTGTTGTCGATGGCGTCCTTGAGGTAGTTGGCCACCATGTCCTTTGTCAGGCTTACGCCGGTGCATCCCTCCTGATCAGGCAGTGCGATGGCAGCCGGTGTGGCTTTTGCCATTTCGCCTTGTTTCTTGTAGAAGCCCTCATAGAAGAGATACGCCCTTCCGAGGAAGCCCTCTGCCGCTCCCTTTGTGGCATGGCCGTCACCAAAGGTGGTGGCTCCGTGCTGCATGAGGGTGGTGGCAGTGACGAAATCGGCGAGGATGTGCGGGAAGATGACGCTGTCGGCCGACTGTGAGTAGCAGGGGTCTGGAGCGGCTGCTCCCCAGTATGCCGGGATGTCCCCCCAGAATTGTGTTGCCCAGAGGTAGAAAAGTCCTCTCATGAAATAAGCCTCGCCCAGCATCTGGTTGCGCGCTTTTTCCTGACCTGTCCAGTCGAAAGCATCCACGGATGAGATGACGGCGCTTGCGCGTGCAATGCCCACGTATGTGTTATGCCATGCGTTGTCGTAGAGGTCGCTCTTGTTGGCCATGAGGTGTGCCACGGCGTGGCTCTCCACGTCGCCTGTACCACCGGCTCCATTGGCATCGTCAGACATAAGGTAGTTGACGAACCACGGTGTCTCCAAAGGATTGGTGCTGAATTGGTTCATCACACCATAGAGTGCAGCAAGCTCCTTGTTGAGGTCTGACGGCGTTGCCGGGAAGACTTCGGAATTGCTGGAGGTGTGCGATTCGGAGTCGAGCATGTCCTCGCACGATGTGAATGTGAGTGCGAAGGCCGCTGCGAAAGCCATAAAAATTATCTTTTTCATATTTCTAAAATTCTATGGGATTATGGTTTATTTTACCTCTGAGATAATGACCGAGCGGCTCATCTGAGGATCGTTGAAATAGAGGTTCTCCACGCCGCCCTTAGAGTCGAGCACGAGGCTTGCTGCCGGCACGCCATACTCGTTGATGAGGGTGTTATAGACGTTCTTGGCGCGCTCTGCTGCGAGCCATTCGTTGCGCTCGGGAGTACCGGTGGCCTTGTCAGCATATCCCATGACATTGTATTTCTTGCCGGGGTTCTGCTTGATCATCTGTGCGATGGTGCTGAGGTTGACGCGCTCGCGGTTGACAATCTCGGTCTTGCTCTTCTCGAAGTTGACAAAATACGGATAGGTGACCACTTTCTCGTCCTTGATGACGGTGGTGGTGTTGGTAGGCTTCTGGTTTCTCAGGCGCTCGTTGTCAGCGCGCAGCTTGTTGATTTCACCATTGAGGCGGTCGATTTCAGTGTTGTCGGTGACATACTCAATCTTTGTGATGGGAGCAGCGGGAGCCGCCGGCTTGGTCTCACCAATTCTCTTGTCCTTGAAGGTGATGCTTGCGCCAACGATGTAGGTGCGTGCCGAGGGATAGAGGCCCACGTCAATGCCACGTGCCCAACTTTGCTTGCCGCCGGAGGAGCCCACTTCCGGGTCAACGCCGGTGTAGCTGGTGAAGGTGTAGAGGTTTTGTGCCTGTGCGTAGATGCGGAATTTCTCAAATGGAGTTTTCTTCAGGAAGCGTCCGAAATCATATCCGATGGTGACATTCTGGATTTTGAAATAGTCGGCGTCCTGGATGTATCTTGTGGAAACCCATTGCTCGTTGGTGGAGCCCACGGAGAGGCGTGGCATGGTGTTGCTGGTGCCCTCGCCGTGCCAGCGCTCGAAAGCATCGACGGTGTAGTTCTGATAGGGATTTGCCAAGAGAGCCGTGCGGTAGCACTGAGCCACCTGCATGCCGAATGCTCCAGAACCGGTGACGCTAAAGTCGAAGCCTTTCCAGTCGAAGCCCAGCGTGGCGCCCACGGTGAATTTGGGATGCGGGTTACCGATTTCGTGGCGGTCTTCTGTCAATGAAATGATGCCGTCTCCGTTCCAGTCGTCCCAGATGCAGTCGCCCGGCTGTGCTCCATCAAGTACTGCCTTTCCTGCAGCTCTTGCAGCAGCGATTTGAGCGTCGCTCTGCCAGATGCCGCTGTATGACATGCCGGAGAAATAGCCGATGGGGTGTCCCACCTCAACGAGAGAGAGGTAGCCTGAGTTCTCGAAGATGGCGTCGCCCTCTTCCTCACCGAGGCGTCCGCTCTGTGTGCCGAGCTTGGTCACCTCGTTCTTGTTGGTGGCGAGGTTGACATTGGCGAAATAGTTGAAGTCCTTTCCAATGTGGTCGCGCCAGGAGAGAGCGAGTTCGAAACCAGTGTTCTCCACGTCGCCGGCGTTCACCATGGCAGCCACCTCATATCCCAGCACCTCGTTCATCGGTGCGCGCACGAGCCAGTCTTTCGTGGTTTTCTTGTACCAGTCGAAGTTGATGCCTAATTTGCTGTTGATGAAGCGTGCATCGACACCGATGTTGATTTGCTCTGAAGTCTCCCAAGTCACCTCGGGGTTGGGCACGTTCTCAGCGTATGCACCTGTGGTGTAGATGTTGCGGTTGACGGTGTTGCCCAAATCGCTTCCAAACTTGTATCCGTAGTCTGCATAGTCAGTGGGAGAGAATCTCACGTTGGAGAGGTATGCGTAGTTGTCGATGTCGCAGTTACCGTTTTGTCCCCAGCTTGCGCGCAGTTTGAAGAAGTTCATCCATGTGCGTGCGTTCTCCATGAATTTCTCGTTGGTGAGGACCCATCCAGCGGAGAATGAGGGGAAGTAGCCCCATCTGTTTCCACGAGCGAACCTGTTGGAACCGTCGGCACGGATGATGGCGGTAGCCATGTATTTCTCGTCGTAGTTCCAGTTCAAGCGTCCGAAGAAGGAGACGATGTTGGTGGTCATGGGCTCATCATATCCACCGAAGCCCTGGAGGGAGGTGAGGTTGCTCAGCACGGCGTAGTTGAAGCCTTTGGTGATGAGTGAGTTGAGAGACTCGCCTCCGGCTGTTCCGGTGGCGTTGATGCCCGTGCTCCATTGTGAGCGCTCCACCGACTGTCCAGCCATGATGTCGAAATTGTGCTTGCCCAGGTCGAAGACATATTGCAAGGTGTTGTCCAATGACAGGCTGGAGCTCATGTATTCGCTTTGGCCGATGCTGTATGAGTTGCTTGACTTGGTGCTGCTCATAGAGTATGGCTTTTCTTCATAGTGGGTGTAGCTGGCACTGTAGCCAGTGTTCAACTGTCCGCGATATTTGAGGTTCTTGATGGGTTCGATGACCCAGAAAAGTGTTGCCCCCACACCGAAATCCCTGTTCTTGTTGATGGAGTTGAAGCCACCGTTGAGGAAATGGTTAAGCGGGTTGGAGTAGATCATGTCGCTGTACCCGGCACCATTGGCAGCATAGCTGGCGAGCGTACCATCCTCGTTGTAAGGCAATACGAGCGGTGAAGCCACGTATGCATTCTGCATGATGTTCCAATAGCCGTTGCTCTCAGCCAAGTCATGGCTGGCATGGTACCAGTAGGAGAGGTTCTCGCCGACGGTGATGATGTCGTGTGTGCGTCCCTTGAGCAGTACGTGCTCAGAATTGATGCGCCCGCCATATCTCTTGTAGGAGGAGGCATTGTCGCCACCCATCACACCCTCCTGGTCGCTGTAGTTGAGGCTCATGGAGAATTTCGATACGTCCGTACCACCGGTGATGGTCAGTGCGTGGCTGTATTGCAGGGCGTTTTTGTTCTCATACTCCTTGAACCAGTCGGTGCCTTCCCAGCCGGCAGCCACCTTGTCGAGGATGGGCTTCGGCACGATGCTCGACCAGTTGGTGGCGGTGCCGTAGGTGTTGAAGTTGGTCTCGTTGATGAGTTGCATGTATTGTTGTGCAGTCACCGTTCCTGGCACCTTGTATGCGTTGGAAACGCCGACATATCCGTCGTATTGCACTTGGATTTTGCCAGCCTTTCCCTGCTTGGTGGTGACGAGGATGACACCATTGGCGGCCCTGGAACCATAGATGGCAGCCGATGCGGCGTCCTTCAGCACGTCGATGGTCTCGATGTCGTTGGGGTTGAGTCCGTTGAGTCCGTCGTCGGCATTACCGCTCTGCACGCCGTCGATGATGAGCAGCGGCGATGCGTTGCCGATGGTACCCATACCACGGATGCTCACCTTGAAGCCCTTGCCCGGCTGTGAGGAACTCTGTGTGATGTTCACACCAGGAGAGTTGGACTGCATGGCAGTAAGCGCGTTGGTGGTGTTGAGTTTTGCGATGTCCTCGCCCTTCACCTGCACGGTGGCGCCGGTGACGAGTTTCTTCTTCTGCACGCCGTAACCCACGACCACGACTTCCTCGAGTACGTCGGCATCGTCGGCCAGGCTGATGTTGAAGTTGGTTTGGTTGCCCACGGGGATTTCCTGCGTTTTGTACCCGATGTAGGAGATAACGAGGACAGCCCCTGGCTGCACGTCGAGAGTGAAGTTACCGTCAAAGTCGGTAACCGTACCGTTGCTGGTGCCTTTCTCCATGACGGTGGCTCCGATCACGGGGCCGTCGGCATCGGTGATGACACCACTGACTTTCTTCGTCTGCTGGACTGCTGGCGCAGTCACGGTCGATGAGCTTGCGTAGGCAGGGGATAGCATTCCCATTCCCAAGCATGCGCCCATGAGCAGCACTGTTTTTCTGAAGTTCAAATTCATACTTAAGTATATTTAGGTTAAATAAAGTATATTCCTTATACTTCCTCCATCAATTTTCACACTTTTTCAATGTGCAAAGGTAAAGCAATTTTTGTTACCAACATAATATTTTTTTGACTATTTTTGATACTTTTCACATTAAATGAGTGAAAATTTGTTTCAAATAGGGGTATCAAATGTTGAAAAGCAATGATTTGGGGTGGTGAATGTTGCCCGGCTCGGCATTTTTTTGTACTTTTGCCACATCATGCGGTGGATACCCTCCTATACATTAATATATAAGTAATCTTATGTCGAGTCTGAAGGATAAGACGGCACGGGGTCTTCTCTGGGGCAGCTTGAGCAACGGTTTGCAACAGTTGCTCAACTTGCTGATAGGCATCTTTCTGGCACGCCAGTTGTCGGAGGCCGACTACGGCATGGTGGGCATGGTGGCCATTTTCACCGCCTTGGGAGCCTGTCTGCAGGAAGGCGGTTTCATTGCCGCCCTCAACAAGCGGCAAGGAGCCACCCACCGCGACTTCAACGCCGTCTTTTGGACAAGCATCGCCATCGGCGGCACCTTCTATGCCCTGCTATTCTTCAGCGCTCCTCTCATCTCGCGCTTCTACGGCGTGGCAGAGCTCACCCCCTTGACACGCTACGTCACGCTGAGCGTCGTCATCTCCAGTTTCTCCACGGCTCCTCGCGCCTGGCTCTTCCGTCACCTCATGGTGCGTGAGACTTCCATCATGACCCTCATCGCCCTGACCATCTCCGGCATGGTGGCCATCGGCATGGCCTACAGTGGCATGGCCTATTGGGGCCTCGCCACCCAGAACATCGTGTATATCAGCATCGTGGCGGCATTGAGTTACTACTTCTCCGGTTGGCGTCCCCGCCTGTCGTTCGACTTGTCACCCGTGCGCGAGATGTTGGGCTTCAGCAGCCGTCTCATCATCACCAACGTGTTCAACATCATCAATGCCAATGTCTTCTCTGTGATTTTGGGTCGTCTCTACACCACCCGCGACGTGGGCAACTACACGCAAGCCAACAAATGGAACACCATGGGTTCGTCGCTTATCTCCGGCATCATCTACGGAGTGGCGCAGCCGGTCTTCACACGCGTGGAGGGCGACCGAGCCCGTCAGAAGGCAGTGCTTCGCAAGATGTTGAGGTTCACGGCATTGATAACTTTCCCACTTATGCTTGGCCTGTCGCTTGTGGCTCGCGAGTTCATCGTCATCCTCATCACGGAGAAATGGCTCGACAGTGCGCGTATCATGCAGATGCTCTGCGTGGCAGGGGCTTTCGTTCCCGTCTCCGCTCTGTTCTCCAACCTTGTCATCAGCCGGGGGCATTCCGGGGCATACATGTGGGCCACCATGACGCAGTGCATGGCCGGCCTTGTCGTGGCCTTGTTGCTCGCCCGTCACGGCATCCACGCGATGGTGGCAGCCTATGTGGTGGTGAGCATATTGTGGACGGGTGTGTGGCTGCATTTGGCACACCGCGAGACGGGGCTGCTTGCAACGGAGTTCCTCCGCGACATCGCTCCCTACCTGCTCCTCGCCGCAACACTTTGCATTGGTTCACACTTCATAGCAGACGGCATCGACAACATATACTTCCGCTTGGTTGCCAAGATTGCCTTGGTGGCCTTCCCCTACGTGGGAATCTTGTGGCTCGCCGGAAGCCGCATCCTGCATGAGGGCGTGTATTTCATCATCCACCGCGAACTAAAAGAATGACCGCAACATGTCTTTATTTGGCCAAAAGTGCATTTTTTATAGCACTTTTGGCCAAATAAAGGCACTTTTTCTCCCGACAACCTTGGATTTTCAATTCAAATAATAGTTTTTCAATTCATCAAGAGTTTTTTACTGGAATAGCTCTTGCATCGTCACCACCTTCTGGAATCTGCCCGAATATTCATTCCTCTCAATACCATAGGTGGTAACCAATACGGATATCACTGGTTTCGTGTTACCAGTAAACTCCATCGTGCGCCGTATGCGCTCCTGTAGTTTCTCGGCATAGTCACGCCCCACTGAGAATTTTCCTTGTGAGAATTTCATCTCACACAGGCAAATCTTCCGGTCATCGCGGTCAATCACAAGGTCTATTTGCATGCCCCGCTCCGTCTCGGTGCCAGGCACAATCCAAGAAGACTCACGTGTGGTCACATCGCCGATACCCAGGGCATTTTTTATTTGTCTGATATGAGCACGGCAAACATCCTCAAAGGCGTTGCCATACCATGCCAACATTGCAGGAGAATTGAACTTGGACTGCCAATAAGTGGTTGCATTGCGGTTATCCTTCACATGTTTCAGATAAAACTTGCAGAACGGGTCGGTAAGCCTGAACTTGGTTCTTTTCTCTCCAAAAGGCACGTATGGTGTCACAAACATACTCTTTTCCAGTGCAGACAGTATTCTGGTAAGTCCACCACCAGTAGTGAAGCCACATTTCCTTGCAATCTCCTCTCGCGTATATCCCGACCGCTTTCCTGCTAGAACCGTTACTATCTTTTGTAATTCGTCCGGATGCGTAAACTGCGAACTGAAGAGCCTGTCGAATTCATCACGTAACGGAGCCTGTCTGCCGTAAAGCAGCGCATCGAAATTCTGCGGTACACTCAGTCCCCTTCTGAACTGGTCCAGATAGTAAGGAATACCGCCAAAGGCCATATAAGCCTGCACGATGTCGTACTCATCCATCGAATACCCTCCTTCACGGAAAAACTCCATGCACTCCTTTAGTGTGAATGGCTCAACAGGTATTGACAACGTCACACGCCCATACATTCCTCCCTTGCCGTACACCAACTTGTCGAGGATCCACGATGTAGCCGACCCGCATACGACCAGTTTGACATCTTTCCGTGCCAAAACCCAGTCGTTGCAGAAATGCTCGAAAGCAGGCATGAAGTTTGACCTCGGAGTATCAAGCCAAGGCAACTCGTCCAGAAAAATCACACGCACCTTCCCTACCTTGTATTTCTTGTCCAGCAGTTGCTGCAATATGTGAAAAGCATCAAACCAGTCCCCGGGAACCGGCTCACCTGCTTGCAAGCCGTAAGAGCGCATCGAATAGTGGAATTCCTTCAACTGGATTTTCAATAAGTTGCGCTTAAGTTTCAGTTCTTCGTTTACAGGCGATACAGCTGTATGTTTGAAAGCATACGTGTTGTTGAAAAACTCATTCACCAAGAACGTTTTTCCAACTCTGCGCCGTCCATACACAGCAATCAACTGCGCCCTATCCTTCTCAACAGCCTCTTGTAGAAGTTCTTGCTCTATTTTTCGTCCAATCATACTTGTCTATATTTGGCCACAAAGATACATTTTTTTGTACTTTTGGCCAAATAAAGGCACTTTTTTCTCCCCTTACCTTGGATTTTCGATGAAAAGACGATGCGGTGGCGGGGTGGTGGTTTCATACATTGCTCAGGCCTAAAAGCACGAGCACAAGGAATAATATGAGGATGATGGCTCTCATCCAATTGAAAATTTGATAATACTTTCCGCTTTTTCTTTTTTCCAATCGTACCTCGAATTTAATTTTGCCAAAAGCGGTGATTTTCTCATTTTTTGTGCTATCTTTGCCGTGTCATTCAATTTTTGCTGCTTTTGAATTGCACCACTAAGGCAAGTGAATTTTTTGATATGGCAAAATTATGAGCAACTTTTTGTTGCTCATGAACTTATAAATAGTATTAAATCAAAATTGTGCGAATTTTAGGTATAGCATGAAACATTCAGACAAAATAAGACACAAAATGAAGACTGGTATTTATGTCTTCTCACTTTTATCCTTTATTCTTCTTCTCTCTTCATGCAAAAAGGAGATTGTTTCAAAGGATATTTATGGTGTTTGGGAGATGCAAGTGCAAACGACGGCGGAGGGTCCCCAATTCGCCAAACTCCTGCTGGAAAAGGATGGCTATAGCTGGATTGATCCGGTTGTCAGTGATACCATTTATTATTATGAGAAAGTTGACGTGAGTGGCGACACTCTGTTGTTGACCGATGGTTTCAAACATCCTACCCTATGCATCATTGAGGAACTTCATGACAGCGTGTTGACATTATCCCATGTAGCCGGCTTTGATAAAGAGATCATTTATAAAAAGGTGCTGGATTATAATGAAGGGCTGTTTAAGCGGGAAGAAGTCAAAGCGTCTGATTTCTCAAAAGACTCATTGGATGTGATTGTGAAATCCTTTTTGGTATGGGATTACTATCAAAATAATGAAGATGCCAGGACCTATCATAGTCTGACGAAGGCTGAAATGCTCCAGGCAAGAGAGTTATTAAGACAATACATGACTGATGGCTCACTCGAGAAAGACCATTTTAGAAATGAGGATGCCTATCCGTTAGACCATTATATTCGTCAATATGAATCCTATGTGGAAAAAGGACATCTATATGTAAGAGTAACTCTAAACACTGCAATTAATATGGAAAAGTGTTGTGGCTATACTTTTTTGAAACGAGATGTTTACTCTGTGGAAGATGGTGGTCCAAGTCATGCACAAGCTACCATAGATTTGACAATCCAAAAAGTTGTTGATTTTATCACCAACGGC
>CADBBP010000123.1:0-8640 GCA_902792855.1 uncultured Prevotellaceae bacterium | reverse complement strand
AAAGAATTCTATTTCGCAGTTTTGGCTACTGCGCTATCTCTGCTCAGCATGAATGCAAGGGCTGAAGCAGATCCCAATTTCTACATTTATCTTTGTATCGGCCAAAGCAACATGGAAGGCCAGGGAACTATCGAAGATTGCGACCTTTCACCCGATGAGCGCTTCCAGATGATGTCAACGCTCGACTGCGGAACCCGCAAGCTTGGACAATGGTATCACGCCATCCCACCGCTGGCCCGTTGTGACACCCGCCTCTGTCCTGCCGATTATTTTGGCCGCGCCATGGTGGCCAACCTTGACGAAGGCAAGCGCGTGGGTGTTGTGGTGGTAGCCATCGGCGGCATCAAGATTGACTTGTACGATCCCGACGGCTGGCAGTCGTATGTGGCAACAATGAACGAGAGTTGGCAGATCAATGCGGTCAACGCATACGGCGGCAATCCCCTGGGCCGTCTGCTTGAATGTGCCAAGGAAGCACAGAAGAGCGGTGTCATCAAAGGCATCCTGCTGCATCAGGGGGAGAGCGATGCCTACAGCAGTGTGTGGCTGCAGAAAGTGAAAAAGGTGTACGATAACCTGCTCGCGGAACTCAACCTCAATGCAGAAGACGTGCCTCTCATTGCCGGCGAGGTGGGCAATGAAGACCAGAATGGTATTTGCAGCTCTGCCAACAACATCATCAACCGCCTGCCCCAGACCATTCCCACGGCACACGTCGTGTCTTCCATAGGTTGTACCCTGCAGAGCGACAACCTGCACTTCGATTCCAAGGGCTACCGCAAACTGGGACGCCGCTATGCCAAGACCATGCTTGCCACAATGGGCATCGAAGCAGATATCGACGAGGACGAGGTGCCACCAATCGATTACTCTCAGCCCATTGACATTACCAACCGTTTCACTTATTGCTGGAACGCAGCCGAAACCATTACCTCTGACGACGGCATACTCGTCTATAATGCCGTGCAATGGGGCGGTTTGGCCTGCTGGCTGGGTGAAGCTGACTGGTCAGAATATGGCAAGCTGGTATTTGAGTTTGCCGAACCTACCTCCATCGCCACCCAGATATTTATCCAAGGCGCAGGTAATGCAGAAATTGCCAAAGTCTGGGTGAACGCCGGGGCTGAGAAGGCCGAATGCCTTTTTGACGGCCACGATATGAGCAAGGTCGCTCAGGTGGCTCTTCAGGCTGCCGCTAACGGGACCGTGAAGATTTCCAAGATTTACCTGCTGCGAAAGGTGCCCTCGGGTATTGGCCAGACGGAAAGCACCAGTGGTGATGAGTCGTGCCAATGGTTCATGCTGAACGGCCAGCCGGCTCCCAAAGGGTTCAAGGGTGTCGCCATCTCCAATGGGAAAAAAGTGATGAAAAAGTAATCAGCATTCAATGACTAATCACAAGTTGCGAATGGCGATGGGTGGTAGGAATAGAAAAAACAGATAATTATGGCAAAGGAGCAGTCGTCAGTCCAAGAGCGTCAGCGCACCAACACTCGTGAGCCTCGACGTTACAAGGTTTACATCCACAACGACGATTTCACGACGATGGAGTTTGTCGTGAAGTTGCTCAAGGTGGTTTTCTTCAAGAGCGAGGCAGAGGCTCAAACCATCATGCTCACCGTTCACCACTCCGACAAAGGTTTGGTGGGTGTTTACAGCTACGACGTGGCCGTCTCCAAGGTGCGCTTGGGCACTCAGATGGCCCGTGACGAGGGCTTCCCTTTGCGTCTTTCATATAATCCCGAATAAGTCATGCCACAGATACAGTTTTCAGAACATGCTCGCAAGGCTTTGGAAGAGGCTTGGCAAGTGGCCGTGGACAACCGCCACCAGTTTGCCATGCCCGAGCACTTGCTTTTCGCCCTCTTGGGTCAGAAACCCTTCCAGGAGGCCTTGGAGTATTTCACCGAGAGCACCAAGGGGCTCTACAACCAACTGTTGCATTATCTCCACTCCCTTGAGAGTGTTCCAGAAATGGACGGTGACACACCCACCATCGCCATGTCGGCACAAATGGAGCAGTTGCTGAAATTCGCCCACTTGAGTGTGGAGCACTCCACTGCTGAGAGCGTCGGTGTGCCACACCTCGTCAATGCCATGCTGAAGCTTGAGGATTCGCAAGCCCACTACATGCTTGAGAGTGCCATCGACGGTGCCGTGGGCGACTTCATGAGTGTCATTGTGAGTCAATATGATGGCCCAACGGCTACCGGCGGCGATGACGAGGAGACACAGGAGGATGATGCCTGGCGCTCGTTGGTGACGTGCCTCAACGACCATGTGGCGGACCACAACCCGCTCATCGGTCGGGAGAGGGAGTTGGAGCGCACCATCCAGGTGCTCTGCCGCAAGGACAAGAACAATCCGCTCCATGTGGGCGAACCCGGTGTGGGCAAAACGGCTCTCGTTTATGGCCTGGCCGCCCGCATCGTGGAGGGAAAGGTTCCTCCGCGCCTCCGCCGCAGCCGCATCTATCAGGTGGACTTGGGAAACCTCATCGCCGGCACGCAGTTCCGGGGCGACTTCGAGAAGCGCATCCAGGGCATCATGGAGGGCGTGCGGCGCGAGGGCAATGCCATCGTCTATATCGACGAGATACACAACTTGGTGGGAGCGGGGCGCACCGGCGACGGTTCCATGGATGCCTCCAACATGCTCAAACCCTACTTGGAGGGTGGCGAGGTGCGCTTCATCGGCTCCACCACCTATGAGGAATACAACCGCTATTTCTCACGCAGCAAGGGTGTTGTCAGGCGCTTCCAACAGATTGACATCGAGGAACCTTCGCAGGAGGAAACCGTGGGCATCCTCAAGGGGTTGAGGCCGAAATACGAGGCGTACCACCATGTCAGTTATCCCGATGAGATTCTCGAGTACGCCGTCAGCATGAGTGCCAAGCACATCAGCGACCGCTTCCTCCCCGACAAGGCCATCGACCTTATCGACGAGGCCGGTGCCTTCCGTGAAATCCATCCCTCTGAAGGCGAGGCAGTGGTGGACAAGGCCCTCATCGCCGACATCCTGTCCAAGGTGTGCAAGGTGGACGCCATGGCGATGCGCGAGGACGACACGGAGCGCTTGGAGACCCTCTACGAGCGTGTTGGCGCCAGCATCTACGGTCAGGACGAGGCCGTTCGCCAGGTAGCGGAGGCCATCCAGATGTCGAAGGCCGGTCTGCTCGACGACGACAAGCCGTTGGCCTCCCTGCTCTTCGTCGGTCCCACCGGTGTGGGAAAGACGGAGGTGGCCCGCGTGCTCGCCCGTGAGATGGGCGTGTCGCTCGTGCGCTTCGACATGAGTGAATATACGGAGAAGCACACCGTGGCGAAGCTGATTGGCTCGCCAGCCGGTTATGTGGGTTACGAGGATGGTGGCTTGCTCACCGACGCCATCCGCAAGACCCCCAACTGCGTGCTGCTGCTCGACGAGATAGAGAAAGCCCACCCCGACATTTACAACATCCTCCTTCAGGTGATGGACTACGCCCGCTTGACCGACAACAAGGGTCGCAAGGCCGACTTCCGCAACGTGGTGCTCATCATGACCTCCAACGCTGGTGCACAATATGCCTCGCAGGCCTCCGTGGGTTTCGGAGCCCGTGTTCCTGCCGGCGAGGCGATGCTTCGTCAGGTGCGGCGCACTTTCAAGCCGGAGTTCATCAACCGCTTGTCGGCCATCGTGGTGTTCAATGACATGGACCGCACGATGGCGTCGATGATTCTTGACAAGAAATTGCGTGAGCTTGACACCAAACTTGCTGTCCGGGGTGTGACGATGACAATGGATGCCAAGGCGCGTGAGTGGCTGTTGGAAAAAGGCTTTACGCGTGAATATGGCGGTCGCGAGATTGACCGTGTCATCGCTCGCGACTTGAAGCCGCTGCTCATGAGGGAGATACTTTTCGGACAGTTGAAGAAGGGCGGTGCAGTCACGCTCACCATGGAGGGCGACAAACTGTGTCTTGCCGTCCATGGTGAGGTAGAGGGGAAAAGTCCTACTGCCCTCCCAAGCGACTGAAATACTCGCTCACCTCGTTCCAAGTCTTGAACGGCTCGGAGCCAAGGGTGAGCACGGTACCCATGAAATTGTCGCAAGGCTCGGTGCCGATGAGGTAGTCGCCCATGAGCAACTGCTTGTCGTTGGCAAAGATGACATGGTTGTAGGCCGGGGCGTCGAACGCACGCTCCAGCCAGGTGATGGTCTCCGCCATCGCCTCCCGGGCGTTGAAGTCTGCCGGAGCCACGAAATGCACGTCGTATGTTTCCAACAACTGCCGGAAGGTTTTTTGTACGTTATCGCGTGGCTCGCCGTTGCGGGCCACGACGCTGTTGGTGGCGATGAGCACCACCGGTCGCTGGCGGCCTTCCTGCCGGTCGTCTATCCAGCGGACAACAGGCATGACGGCGTGCATGTAGGAGCGGTCGTCCACGCGGTGCTCGCCATGGAAGTGGATGGCGGTGGGGTAGTGCTGCCGGAAGAGGTCCCAAGTGTCCACCAAGGTGTCGGCGTCGCCGAAAAGTCCCCATACGCGGTGCCGCTCTTCGTCGGTCACCCCGCTGAAGCACTGCCCGGAGACCAGGCGGTATTCCTTGACGATGTTGTTGTCCACAAAGAATTTCTGTACGCCGTCCTTGCGAGGGTTGAAATAGGTCTGTGCGCCCGTCATGCCGTGTGCCTGCATGGTGTCGGCGATGCGGAAGGCAGGGTTGATGACGATGCGGTCGTAGCCGTAGAGTTGCTCGGTGTACATGCCTCCCATCGAGGTGCCGATGATAAGGTCGGGCTGCTCCTTCTCGCACAGGCGGTGGAGCAAGTCGATGGCCTCAAGGGGATGGAGCGGCACGTCCTCGGCTATCACGCGGGCGTTGCACAGCACCTGCCGGAGGCGGCTCACCGTTCCGGTCTGTGCGGAGGAGCCGAAGCCGTGGACATACATCACAGTCTTGCCCGCCATGAGGTCGGGGAACTGCTTGACATATTTGTTTTCCATTCGCTATCCTTTTTTAGGTAAGTCGAGTTTGTCTGTTTCTTAGTTCGCGTCTTTATTCCATGTCGCCGCCGCCGAAGCTGTTCTGCATGTCGTTGTCCTGCTCGCCCTGCTCGCCTTGCTCCCCTCGTTCGCCGTCCTCGCGATTGTTTTTCTTCTGCTTCATGTTGCCGAAGTTCCAGGTGAGGGTGAGGCGGAAGTTGCGGCTTTGCCGGCGGTTTTTCTGGTAGCGTGTGAAGGTGTCGCTGCTGGTGTAGTTCTCCCACTGCCTGGAGTCAAGCAGGTCGCGGCAGCTGAGTGAGACGGTGAGTCTCTTGTCGAAGAAGTTTTTGCGGGCGCCGAAGTCAATACCATAGACGGCCTTGCGGTGTCCTTGCGAGATGACCTGTCGCGAGCGGTAGTTGACCGTCGTCTGCAGCGAGATGTCGTAGGGCAGTCTCAGGCTGGCCTGCATGCGCGCATTCCATGTGAAGTTGTGGTTTCCCTGGCCGGTGACCGTCTGGTTGTCGATGATGTAGGTGAAGCCGTCGAGCTTGTAGTAGTAGAAGTTGGCGGTGGTGGAGAGGTCGAGGATTTTGAAGAACTTGTTCTTGGCTGTGAGTTCCAGTCCCGAACTGGTGCTTTTGGCCACGTTTTCCGTTGTGGAGTACATCAGTCCGTCGTCGGCGTTCTGCCAGTTGATGCGCTGCATCACGTCGGTGGTGGGACGGTAGTAGGCACTCACGAGGAGCGAGTGCTGTGTCCAGGTGCGCAGGTAGTTGAGCGAGAAGGAGTTGGAGTACTCGGGCGTGAGCAGCGGGTTGCCGAAGGATACGGTGGAGGCGTCGCTGGTGTTGCGGAAGGAGTTGAGTTGTCCGCCCCATGGCCGGCGCAGGCGTCGTGTGTAGTTGAGCTGCAGTTGGTCGTTGTCGGTGAGTTGGTAGGAGAGGAAGAGGCTTGGGAAGAGTTGGAAATAGTCTTTCTTGAATGGCGCCAGCCTTTTTGTGGCGTCGTGCTCCTGGTCCCAGTCGTAGCTCTTGGTGTTCACCTTCCAGTATTCGCCTCTCAGTCCGGCCATGATGCCAAGCTTTCCTAATTTGTAGTTGAGCGTGGCGTAGAGTGCATGCACGTCCATGTCGTAGATGAAGCGGTTGAAGTATTTCTTGTCCTCTTTCAGGTTGGTGCCGGCCCATGAGGTGCTGTCGGCAAAGCTCTCCTGCGGGGTGTTCTCATGCGAGAGCCTTGCGTTGTAACCGGCTTGCAGCATGAGTTTTTCCGAGATGGGGTTCTCGTAGTCGAGTTTCACCTCCCAGTGCTTGTTGTTCATGTCAAGGGGTCTGGAGAGGTAGTCGTAGGTGGTGGTGCCGTCGATGTAGTTCACCGTGGAGTCCTGATAGACGTTGTTGTTGTCGCCTCCCCATCGGCCGTAGTTGACCACGAAGTCGAGGAAATGGCGGTCGGAACCGAAGTTGTGGCGGTAGTCGAACTCCACGTTCCTCATGTCCATATCGCCTTTGGAGGAGGTGCGGCGGAACATGAGACGCTGGTCTTGTGCCTGTCCGATGACGCCATAGTGATAGGGAGTGTGGCTCCAGTTCTTGTTCTGGCCGTGCATGAGCATGCCGGTGAGCGAGATGTCGTCATTCTTCGATGCATGCAGGGTGATGCCACCTCGCATGAAGAGGTTGTTGCCTTGCCCGGAGCTGTTGCCGTTGTAGTTTTGGTAGGTGTTGGTCTTGAGGTATTCCTGTCGGCTGATGCTCTCTCCCTCGTTTCGGCGGTGGCGGTATCCCACGTTGGCGAAGGCGTCAAACAAGGGGCTGTTGTAGTTGATGTTGAAGCTGGTGTTGGCTGCCCCGATGGTGCTGCCTCCCACCTGTGCCGAACCGAAGTAGCCGGCACGCCGGTCTTTCTTGAGGATGATGTTGATGATGCCGGCGCTTCCCTCAGCGGAGAATTTGGCGGAGGGGTTGTCGATGACCTCTATGCGCTCGATGCTCTCCGCCGGCAGTTGCTGCAGGATTTCGGCGCGGTTGTCGGAGGTGAGGCCGCTGGCCTTTCCGTTGATCCACACCTCGACGCTGGTGTTTCCTCGCAGGGAGACGTTGCCGTCGTTGTCCACCTCCACGGAGGGGATGTTCTCCAGTACGTCGCTGGCGGAGCCTCCGGCGTTGGCAATGTCTTGTGTCACATCAAACGTCTTGCGGTCCACCTCCAATTTCATAATGGCTCGTTGCCCGGTGACGGTCACCTCCTTGAGTTGCTGCGCATCCTCTGAGAGGTAGAGGGCGTTGAAATTGTGTGTGGGGTGTGCGGCGGAGAGGGTGAAATTCCTTGTGAGCGTCTTGTAGCCCACGAAGGAGACAACAAGGGTATAATTGCCATTTGGCACATCGTTGATGGTGAAGGTTCCTTTTTCATCGGTGATGGCTCCCTTCACCATTTTGCCTGCGGCATTGTTCACCACGACATTGACGTAACCCAATGGCTCGTCGCTATTTTTGTCGTGCACTCTTCCTTTTACTACGCCTTGCGCACTGGCGAAGGCTGCTTCAAAAAGCAAAATAACCAATAGATAAAGTCGACTCATAACAGTATGTTTGACATATTTTGTCGCAGATGGTTTAATCGGATGGGCGTTTTTTTGTTTGCGGTGGATGATTCCCACTACAAATATTTTGAGTTTGAACCGTGAAGTAAGAGGTATTTTCCTATGTTGCCACCGTTTTTTCTCCAAGAAGCTTGAATATTACAAAAAAGTTTGTATCTTTGCAATATGAATGGCAGCAAATACAAATTTCCGATAGGCATACAGACTTTCTCTGAGATACGCGAAGGAGGTTATCTGTATGTTGACAAGACGGGCTATGTCCACCGTCTTGCCCACCAATTCAAGTTCGTGTTTCTCAGCCGTCCGCGCCGTTTCGGCAAGTCGTTGCTGCTTTCTACGATGCGGAGTTATTTCGAGGGGCGTCGAGACCTGTTTGAGGGGTTGGAAGCGGGCCGTTTGGAGACGGAGTGGGTGCAATACCCCGTGCTCCACATCAGTCTGGCATCGGTTAAGGGGGGCACCTTGGAGAACTTGAATGAAATGGGGGGCTTGCAACTACGACTGTTAGAGGACAAATATGGCATAGAACGCACAGAAAATGGTTTGGGAGCACGGCTGCAAGCATTGATTACAGGTTGTGCTAAGAAATACGGCAAGAAGGTGGTGGTGCTTGTCGATGAGTATGACGCACCGCTGCTCAGCTTGATGCACAAGCCGGAGCAACTTGACGAGATGCGCTTGGCTTTGCGGGCGTTCTATTCTCCGCTGAAGGACTGCGACGAGTGGCTGCGGTTTGTGTTCATCACAGGCATCTCCAAGTTCTCCCAGCTCAGCATTTTCAGTGAGTTGAACAACCTGAAGCGCATCACGATGGTGCCGGAATATTCTGCCATCTGCGGCATCACCGAGCAGGAACTCCATGAGCAATGGGGCGATGCCGTAACTGAAATGGCCGCCGACATAGGTATCACCACCGAAGAGGCTTACCGACAATTGAAGGAGTGCTACGATGGTTACCATTTCGCAGAGGATTTAACCGACGTCTATAATCCATTTAGTCTATTGAATGCTTTGGTGGACAGGCGCATCAAGGACCACTGGTTTGAAACAGGCACGCCGACGG
>CADBBP010000122.1 GCA_902792855.1 uncultured Prevotellaceae bacterium | reverse complement strand
AGCCCGTCTTGCGTATAGGCCGCTTTTGTGTGTTGTGGTTTTTGTTTCCCTTTCTTGCTGGTCGGTCAGTAGGCATAGACCAGTCCGTTTTTCTCCTGTAGTTTGCGCAAAGAACCGTCGGCTTTCATCTGCTGTATCACATTGTTGATGACGCCGAGCAAGTCTTCCTGGCCTTTGCGCATCAGGACGCCTATTTCGCCGTGGGTGAAAGGTTTGTTGATGAGCGGGGCGGCCAGCCTGCTGTCCGTCTGCACGTAGTAGGGTGCCTCGGTGATTTCCGTTATCATCACGTCGGCTTCCCCTTCTGCCACCTTGGAGGGGATTTCCTCGTTGCGGTTGTACACGATGATGGTGGCGTTGGTAAGGCTGTCATGGGCGAATTTCTCGTTCAGCCCGCCCGGGTTGACCATCACCCTCACTTCAGGGCGGTCGATGTCCTTCAGGGAGCGGAAGCGGTTTGCATCTTCCGCACGGCACAGGATGGTCTTGCCGTTGCCAAGGTATCCGTCGGACATCAGCATCGTCTCCTTTCGTGCATCGGTGATGGTGATGCCGCCGATGGCGAAGTCGAATGTCTGGGGGGTGGCGGTCACGTCGGCGGTCAATGTGGGCCATGAGGTGGCGGTGAATTCCACGCTTGCTCCCAATCTTTGCGCTATGTTTTCCGCCATCTCTATGCCAAATCCCCAATATTGTCCGGTTTCCGGCTCCTTGTAACTCAGCGGACGGTAGTCGCCGGTGGTGCCCACAACAAGACGGCTGTGCTCCACGATGTCGGCCACCTTGCCGTCAAGGGGGACGTCCGTGTAGTTGGAGAGGATGAAGACGGAGTGTTGACCATTGGCTTTTCCGAAACGGATTGCTTCGGGAAGTTGGTCCTCTGGGAAGAGGCGCGTGCTGTCGAAATAATAGAGTCCCTCGTCGGAGTTGAGCCATCCTCCCACGTATCCGTCATGTTCCAGTGCATGTCGCACCACTTTGTCGAGTGACTCGCGGGAATGGCTGTTTTGCGTGGCGGCGTATGACACGGCGATGCCCTCGGTGGGCTCCGTCATGGTGCGTATGTCGAGGGTGAAGCCGTCCGGGTGTGCCTGGCTGAAAGTCCATACTTTTTCGGAGATGGACTTTACTTTGTTGTTCTCGGAGTCATTGTTGTGGGAGCAAGAGGTTAGCGACAAGATGGCAACAGCCAGGATCAAAAAGCATTTTTCTTGGTTCGTCATGATGGTAGGTTTTTGTTCAATTTGTTTCGTCTATAGCGGGTCCACATCGTAGTACATCTGCACAAGACGGTAGCGGGTGTCGGCAAGCAGCATCCCTTGCGCTTTGAGCAAGTATTGTTTTGCCAAAGCGAGATTGATGCCGTTTTCCAGTTTTACCACGAGCTTGCGGATGTTGAGTGTCTTCACCCTCGACACAGGAGGCTTGTCCGGCCCCAGGATGCGCCCTTGGAACCATTGTCGCAGGTAGCCGCCGAGGAGCAGCGAGGCAGACTCCACCACTTGGTCTTCGCGGTGCTTCACATACACGTTGACGATGTGGGTGAAAGGAGGGTAGTGGTATGTGCGCCGCTCTTCCATCAAGTCGCTGAAGAGCCCCTCGTAGTCGTTTTCCACCACCTGGCGGATGACGGGGTCGTCGGGCGACTTCGTCTGAAGCAGCACCAACCCTCGGCGGCCTTTGCGGCCGGCGCGGCCGCTCACCTGCGCCATCAGCATGTAGGCATGTTCGGCGGCACGAAAGTCGGGGTAGTGGAGCAGGCTGTCGGCGTTGAGGATGCCCACGACGCTCACATGGTCGAAGTCCAGGCCTTTGGTCACCATCTGCGTGCCAACGAGGAGGTTGGTGCGCTGCTCGGAAAAGTCGTTGATGAGGCGCGTGTAGGCCGAGCGGCTGCGCGTGGTGTCGAGGTCCATGCGTGCGATGCGCGCCTCGGGGATGATTTCACGGATGCTGTCCTCCACCTTCTCTGTGCCGAAGCCTCGCCCCCGTAGGTCCTTCCCCTCGCAGCACGGGCATTGCTGTGGCACGGCATAGGTGTAGCCGCAGTAGTGGCAGGTGAGCATGTTCATCGTCTTGTGGAGGGTGAGCGACACGTCGCAGTTCTGGCATTTGGGCACCCATCCGCAGGTCTTGCATTCCACCATGGGGGCGAAGCCGCGTCGGTTTTGGAAGAGGATGGCTTGCTCGCCCTTTGCCAAGGCTTCGCGCACGGTGGTGAGGAGTAGTGGCGAGAATGGGCCGTTCATCAGTTTGCGCCGCTGCAGGTCAGCGATGTCCACCACCTGCACGTCGGGCAGCTGCATGTCGCTGTATCGTGTTGTGAGCCTCACCAGTCCGTATTTCCCCGTCGTGGCGTTGTGGTAGGTCTCCACGGAGGGGGTGGCGGTGCCAAGGATGGTCTTTGCACCAGCCATGGCGGCCATCATGATGGCTACGGAGCGTGCGTGGTAGCGCGGTGCCGGGTCTTGCTGCTTGAAGGAGGTCTCGTGCTCCTCGTCGATGATTACCAGTCCCAAGTGTTGGAAAGGGAGCAGCACGGCGCTGCGGGCTCCGAGCACCACGTCGTAGGGGTCGGAGGAAAGTTGTTTCTTCCAGATTTCCACACGCTCTTCGTCGCTGTATTTGGAGTGGTAGATGCCGAGGCGGTGTCCGAAGACGCGCTGCAGGCGTTGGGTCATCTGCACGGTGAGGGCGATTTCGGGCAGGAGATACAACACCTGCTTGTGGTCGTCGAGGGTCTTCTGTATGAGGTGTATGTAAATTTCGGTCTTCCCGCTGGATGTGACACCATGGAGCAGCACCACATTCTTTCGGAGTAGTTGGAAGAGGATTTGGTTGTATGCCTCAAGCTGTGGCGGGTTGAGGCGCTGCATGTTTTCCGGGTGCGGTTCGCCGCCTTGGTTGAGCCTTCCCACCTCGCGCTGGTAGGTTGTGAGGATGCCTCGCTCTATGAGCGCTTTCACCGTGGTGGTCTTGCAGTGGGAGTGGTTGACCAGTTCGTCGCGTGACACTTCCACGATGGGTTCCTGGCAGGTGTCACCCTCCATGCTGTCGTAGTGGGAGAGGGCGAGGAAATCGACCAGCACTTTCTGCTGCTGTGGCGAGCGGGCGAGCATGTTGAGTGCCACGTGGAGTGCTTTCTCGTTGCGGAACTGTGTGGTGAGCGTGACACAGGTCTCGTATTTGGGGTGGTAGCGGTCGTCTTTCAGTCCTGCCGGAAGTGCGGCGTTGTACACCTCTCCCAAGGGAGCCATGTAGTAGTCGGCCATCCACTGCCACAGTTTCAGTTGTGTGGGTTGCACCATGGGTTGCGGGTCGCACACGGCGAGGATGTCTTTTGTCTCGAAGTCGGGTTTTCGCTCGTGTGTGCTCATCACCACGGCGGTGTAGGACTTGTTTTTCCCTAAAGGCACGTTGACGCGTGTGCCCGGCACAACAGCGTCTTGCAGGTTGCCGGGCACGGAGTATGTGAAGAGCCCTTCCAAGGGCAGTGGTAGTATGACGTCAGCATACATGGGCGTCGGGGTGGGGGTGTCAGAAATAGATGGTGGCTGCTAATTGCCAGGCGTTGGTCTTGGATTTGTGTTTCTTGACAGCCTGGTAGGTGTCGTCAACGGTCAGTTCGCCGGTTTTCCCGCAGTCGATGTTGTAGTAGGCACTGAGCTGCAGGAAATTGGTGATGAGGATGCCTCCGCCGAGATTGACGCTGAGGTTGGAGTCCTCGTAGCTCCACGAGTGGTAGTTGTCGCGCAGCGTTTTCTTGTCGTTGATGTTGAAGCTGAACTGTGGGCCGGCGAAGAGGAATGCAGCGAGACTCTTGCTGGAGCCTAAGGTGAGGCGCACATTGACGGGGATGTCGAGTTGCTTGAGTTTGACCGGCATGCCTTCATCTCCCAAGTCGAACTCCCTTTGGTCATACAGGGCAGCAACGTCGAAGCCCAAGGGAAGGAGCGGCAAGGCTATCTTGAGCGTTGGGCCGACGAAGAAGCCTGTCTTTTCCTTGCTCCTTACGTCGCTGTGTGAGATTTTCAACTCGCTGCGGCTGGCGCCGCCCGTCACACCCAGTTTGAGCACTTGTGCGTGAGCCGGCATGGCCAGGGCAAGGCTGGCGGCAATGGTGAGTGCTGCGACGATGGTTTTTCTCATGGTTTTTGGGGTGTTAGTGTGATGTTGTCAATGGCGTTCACGCCTGACGGAAACCCTGGCGGGCGAGGTGGCTGAGGGTCGTGTGGAGCGGCGTGTCTTGGTGACTTTTTCCTCCTTGTCGTCATTGCCATCCTTTGCCCTGCGGTTCACTTTCTTCTCCTTCTTTGTCTTCACCTCGGTCTGCGTCTTGGCGATGCTGTCGAGGGAGTCCTTCTTTGCCTGGTCGCCGAAGATGTTGCGCTCGAAGTCGAGGAGTTCCTGCTCGATGCGCTTTTGCTCGCGAGCCATGGTGGAGTCGTCGGGGCAGTATTGCGCAAGGGTTCTTCCAAGCATGTTGGTGGTCTTGTAGATTTTCCCCTTGTACCGGTTCATGGTGAAGAAGTCGTCGATGCTCATCGTGGCGGCGTTGTTGATGTTGCTGGTCATGATGGTCTGCTTGCTGAGGAAGGGGGCCACGTCGTCGTATTTCACCCAGAAGAGCGGGTATTTGGTGGCTCCGTCGCCGAAGTCGTCCATGCGCATCATGATGGGACATAGTGCGATGACTTTGCGGTGGAAGGTGGCGGTGCCTTGGTCGTAGTAGGCACTCTCCTTGATGTAGTATCCCTTCACCTCGCTGGAGGGGATGTCGCTGTTGTCGATGCGCACCTTGCCGTTGTTGCGCTCGTAGTAGATGTGGTAGTTGTCGAGGAAGTCGAGGGGCTTCACCCGTGCGGAATCCTCGAAATTCTCGTTGCCGTCAAGTCGGTACTCGTAGCACTTGATGTTGCCGGTCATCATGAGTTTGAAGAGGTAGGTGAAGAGGTTCATTTGCGAGCCCACCGGCTCCACGGGGTAGTAGAGGCCGGCGTTGACGTCGTCCTCCAAGTTCATCTCGCGGTAGATGTCACGCCTCCACACCACGTCCTCCGACATGGCGGCGGTGGTGGGGAATGCGATTTTCGCACGTGTGGTGATGTTGTTGGCGTTGGTTTTCTGCGCCTGTTGTTGTTGCTGCTGTCTGCGTGCCTGTGGCTGTGCCATGGCGAGTGTCGCCAGGCATGCGAGCAGTGATATGGCAAGTATGCGTCTCATTGTCGTTGGATTGTGTTAGTTGACGATGACCTCCATGGCTCCCGGCAGTTTCCTGGTGATGCCGTCGGGCCCGGTGGCTGTGACGTTGGTGATGTAGAAGCGCTTGTTGCGTGCCAGCTTTCGGAAGGCGTCCTTCTGGCGGTCGGTGAAGGAGGCTCCGGCGGAGGCCATTGGCACGGCGTTGCCCATGTTGTCGTAGAAGACGGTCTCGAAGCTGACGACATGGAACTCGATGTCGAGCAGTCCGTCGTCGATGGCCGCCCTGAGGTTGTTCACGCCCATGAGCGAGGCTTTGGCCATGCGCCCGCCCTTGAAGCGGTCGGTGCCGAGGGCGATGTATGCCGTCGGGTCGGGGAGCTTGCGCACGTGGAAGGTGGCGGAGCCCATGGTGCGGCTCTGGCCGCGGTCGGTGCCGGTGACGGTAAAGGTGACATCCTGTCCCACAGCCGACGGCACGGCGATGTAGTGTCCGTTGCCTTGCGAGGTGAGCGAACCGCCTGACATGGAGAGCGACACGGCGTTCTGTGGTATGCCGGAGCATGTTACGGAGATGGGGTTTTGGAAACCGGCGTAAAGCACGTTCATCAGGTCGGCGGCGATGGTTGCCCCGCTTGGTGGCTGAATGACGTTGTATTTCTGCTTGAACTCGCGGCGTATGACTTCTCCCTCGGCGTTGTGCATGAGGATGTATCCTCCGAAGGAGTGCTCGCCAACGCCACCGGCGGTGAGCGAATAGGTGCCCTTGGGGGAGTTGATGCGTGCGCCGTTGACGTAGATTTCCGGCTGCTGCGTGGTGTCGATGGCCGCCATGATGATGTTGGCGGTGAGACGCTCGCCGGGGTAGAGGGTGGTCTTGTCGGGAACGACGAAGGCGTCGAGCTTGTTGACGCGGATGTCTTTCACGCCCACGTTGGCCACGAGGGAGTGCAGCACCTCGCCCTCGGCGTAACGTATGTCGCTTTGGAGTTTGGAGAGCATGGTGACGGCTGCCGCGACGGGCATCTGCTCAAACATGTACTCCTGCCAGTTCTTCCCCACCGACTTGGAGCTCTTGGGCACGGTGGTGGAGAGGTTGCTGGCGATGATTTCCTTCTGCACGGGGTCGGTGACGAACTGAAGTATGCGCTCGCGGAAGGAGTTGACGGCGTTGAAGAGGGCCTTGCCCTTCCCGACGCCTGGTGCGAGCATAACGTGGCTTGCGGCCTCCAGGTCTTCCTTGTTCTTGATGTCGGTAAGGGTGCCCTCCGGGCCGTCGGCCTCCTTGACGATGGCTTCCTTGAGTTGCTGCGCCATGTTGTAGAGCGAGTCGCTGATGTCCTTCACCCCCTTGGCCTTCTCATACCATTCCCTCACCTTTGCAGGGTTGGAGGCCATTTGAGCGTCGAGGTCGTTCATGATGGCCTGGTTCTGCTTGGCGGAGTTGGCCGTCGTCCTGTTGAGGCTTTCCTCCACGATGGAGAAGCCGTCGAGCACCTCCGTGGAGACGTTCAACGCGAGCATGGCCATCAAGACGACGTACATGAGGTTGATCATCTTCTGGCGCGGGGAGACGGGTCTTTTCTTTATTGCCATCTTTGTTTATCTATATGTCCAGGCCGGTGGGCTGTGTGGGCTGTGCCGGGGCTCCGCCGCGCATGTTGACGGTCATGGCCTCTATCATGCGGGCGTAAATCTTGTTGAGTTGCTCTATCTGTTGGGCGAGCTTGCGCGACTGCTCGTTGATTTGGTCGATGGTGCCTATCTGCTGGCTGGCACCCTTGAGCTGCATCTCATACACCTTGCTGATGCCGGTGAGCGTGCGGTGCAGGTTCTCCATCTCTTCGGTGTCGCTGCGGAGGCGTGAGCTTTGGGCGTTCACCTCGCCGAGCAGGTCGGTGAGCTCCTTGAGGGCTTCCACATAGTTCTCCGTGGCTTCGGCCATCTCCGGCGACACTTGCTGCTGCTGGCCCACCCAGGCGGTGTCCATCACCACGGGTGGCACGATGCCGCCCACGGCGCCGCCAGCGACGGGAGCCTGTACGCCCTCTCCGCTTGGCATTTCAGCACCTTCGGCCGATAGTGTGCCTCCTTCGCCGGATGGCATGCCGCCTCCGATGATGATGGTGCCTCCTCCGCCGCCGGCAGTTCCTCCGCCAACGACAGTTCCACCGCCGGCTTCTCCACCGCCCACGATGTTTCCACCGCCGATGACAATGCCTCCTCCGCCATACGCGGCGGCCACCTGGCCTTGTTCGCTTTCGGTTCCTTCAGCACCCTCGGCATCTTCTGTTTCTCCGGCAATTTCGGGATTTTCGCCGTTTGCCACGGGCTGGGTGCCCTCCACGGGGCCATAATGGGTTTGCAGGTCCATGCCGTCGGTGGTCTTGTCGAAGGGACGGTCGAAGGCTGATATGAAGAAGACGAACACCTCGGTGCCCATGCCGATGAAAAGCATGAGGTTGGCTCCCTCGATGTGGGTGAGTTTGAAGAGTGTTCCCAGAATCACAATGGATGCACCCCAGCTGTAGGCGTAGTTGAGGAATGTCTGGCCCGGGACGCTGTCCATCCATTTCTGGAGCCAGTAAACGATGTTGTATTTGCTGTATCTTGTCATGGCGTTATTTCTTCTTGGTTGCTTTTTGTTTGGCACTGGATGATGTGGCGATGCTCCTGACGCATCTGAAGCCGATGTAGGAGCGTGGCTGGTTCTGGTATTCCCATGACCGCCAAGCGGAGCGTATGTATGACTCCGGGTCCTTCCATGAGCCTCCCCTGACGCTCTTCTTCTTCAGGCGGTAGGGGTCTTCCTTGGCGGCCTTGTATTCCAACTGTGGGTTGAGGTCGTTCATGGCGTCCACGCCGGCCTCGGTATAGATGGTGCTTGTCCACTCGGCCACGTTGCCGGCCATGTCGAAGAGGCCGTTGGTGTTGGCGGAGTAGATGCCTACCTTGCTTGTGATGAGGTTGCCGTCCTTGGTGTAGTTGCCCTTGTCGGGCTTGAAGTTGGCATAGAAGCAGCCGTCGCCGCTCTTCACGCTTTCGTTCTCCCATGGGAACTCGGTGCCGTCCTTTCCGCGTGCGGCATATTCCCATTCGGCTTCAGTGGGAAGGCGGTAGCGTTGCACGTAACGTGCCTCGGGTCCCAAGCCCTTGAGCAGGTAGTCGGTGCGCCAGGCACAGAAGGCGTTGGCTTGCTCCCACGACACACCCACCACGGGATAGTCGTTGTAGGTGGGGTTGCTGAAATAGTTGCGAAGATAAATCTCGTTTTCCGAGTTGCGGAAGTCGTTCACCCAACAGGTGGTGTCGGGATAAACGTTGATGATGTAGGTGTTGAGGAAGTCCCACGGGCCGGTGAGGGGCCGGTTGATGGTTTCCCTGATGATGCGGCCCTCGTCGTCGATGTATGCTGTGTCCTTGGAGATCATCACCACCTCGTTGGGGTCCACCACCACGTCGGTGTTGAGGTTGCGCTCCTCGGGAACAAGGCGGTTGCGGCGCAGGGCGGCAGTGGTGTAGTCGTAAACCTCGTAGCGGTAGTTCATCTGACTGGCGTCGAGCATGCGCTCACCCGTGACGGGGTTGGTCACATATACACTCTCGATGGCGCGTTGCTCATCCTCGTTGGGCTTGCGGGGGATGGACTTCTTCCAGTCGAGATGTGGCGTGACGGGGTCGCCGTTCTTGTCCTCGGTGATTTTGTAGCTGTCGTCGCCACCGTAGGAGGGGTCGGCGAGGCGCTCACGGATGATGGAGTCGCGCACCCAATAGACGAACTGCTTGTATTTGGAGTTGGAGACTTCTGTCTCGTCCATCCAGAAGCCATCGACGGAGATTTCCTTCACGGGCGTCTGCTTGCCCCATAGGGTGTCTTGCTGGTCGATGCCCATCTTGAGGAAACCACGCTTGATCATGGTCATGCCGAAGGGGGCCGGCTCCTTGAACGACCGGCCGCCGCCCACTCCCACCACCTCGCCTCCACGACCGGAGGAGGAGGCCGAGCCGGCACTCATGCACCCGGCGAGGGTGAGGGCTGTTAGCGAGAGGATTGCGGCGAAGATGTTGCTTGTTCTCATATCTATAATATTCTCACGCTTTTGTGCTTGTTCTTTCCTTTTTTCGTCAAGTTAATGTCAGTCTGATAGTTGACAAACAATTCATGGCTGCCGTTTCCCATGCTGATGCCGGAGGTGTAGAACTCGTAGCTGTACCCCACGTGTATGCCATGGAAGCTGCCGCCGACGAATGCGGTGATGGAGGTGCCGGGACTGTACCCCGCTCCGAGATAGAGGTGCCTCCTCTCGTTGTGGTAGTCGAGCCTGGCGGTGATGTCGCCCCTGTATTCCACGCCGTCGTAGCGCACGAGCATGGTGGGGTGTATGGTAAGAAACGGATTTCTTAGCTTAATATTGTATCCGCCCGTTAAATAATAGGTGGCATCCACTTTCAGTTCATTGGTCTCGCCCAGGTCGATGGTGGGCGAGGTGAGGTGCTGGGCGGAGAGGCCGACATACCAGGGGCCTCGTGTGTAGTAGAGGCCGGCGCCCAAGTCGATGGTCTGGCCGTTTACCTCGGAGGTGGAGAAGGCGTCGTCGTCGGTCTTGTCGAGGTCGAGCTCGCTGCCGTCGAACTTCTCCATGAGCACGCCGGCTTGCACGCCGATGCTGAGCGTGCCCCCAAACAGTTTCCGCTTGTGGGCATATTGTCCGGAGAGGCGTTGGTGGGTGAAAAGGCCAATCTGGTCGCTCATCAGCTGGAGGCCGGCGCCGTGGTAGCTGTTGGCGAAGAAGAAGGGCAGGTCGCCATTGATGAACATCGTCTTGGGATTGTTCTCAAACCCCACAAGGCTCATGGCGTATGCCGCAGATACGTTCAGCTTGGCCTCCTTCCCCACGGAACCGGGATTGAAATAGGTCTCCATGGCCCAGTAGTGGCTAAAGGGCACGTCGTATTGGGCTTTTGCCACCAGCGGGGCAAGCGCCAACACCAAGAGGATGGTGATTTTAAGTCTAAACACGTGATAATAACGCGACATTGCCCGATTTATTGTTTTGCCTCAAAAGAAATCATTCATTGTTTTCCACCTTATGGCCAATAAAACTTTTCTATTTCCTTCGTTTTTCTTACCTTTGCGGCATAGTGACCGTGAAAAGATACAATGACTATGGAAACTGGCTGCGTGGGCGGTTTCCTTTCCGTGTGCAGAAGGTGATGCTCGATGCCGGCTTCACCTGCCCCAATCGTGACGGCTCGAAGGGTTTTGATGGTTGCGTCTTTTGCGACAACCGGGCGTTCAATCCCTCTTTTTGCGACCCAGAAAAGAGCATCCGCCAGCAACTGACCGATGGGAAGGCGTTTTTTGGACGGAAATACCCTGATATGAAGTATCT